>JADLBK010000121.1 GCA_020847755.1 Flavobacteriales bacterium
CGATCTTGGTGCCGTACTTCCCCCCCAGCGGAGTGCCCTTCTTGAACTTGTAGAAGACCTCGCCCTGGTAGCTCACTTCGCCGTTGGGCTGGGTGGCGTACGGGTAGAGGGTGGCGGGCAGGTTGTAGGTGTGCTGCTTGGTGAGGGGCGGCAGGAAGTTGAGGTTGAGGTCGAAGGGGGTCGGGGCGTTGCGGGCGCTCTGGTAGAGCATGTTGTCGTAGGAGTGGGCACCCACACTGATACCGAGGCCCCTGGTGGAGTAGGTGGCGTTCACCAGCAGCCCCTGTCCGGGCTTGTAGATGTAGTTGTTGCGCCGGTTGGGGTCGTTGATCTTGTAGGCGTATTCGGCGTAGACGTTCCAGCGCGGGCTGGTGAAGTTGATGCGCCCGGCCCAGGCGCCCACATTGGCGGGCATCTCCAGCTGGGCCACGCTGCCGTCCGGCTGGGTCACCAATTGGGAGGCGGCGGTCTGGTACTTGCTGACGAAGCTGCCGCCGAGGATGAGGTTCCAGTTGTGGCTCCAGGCGGAATCCAGCTCGCTGATGCTGAGCTCCGCATCCGCCCCGCGCACGAGACCCTCGCCCTTCACGGTGCCGTCGTCGAAGGCCAGGCGCATGCGGCCCATCACGCCCTTGAGGTAGAGGCCGGGCAGGGGGCGGTATTTAACGCGCACACCGTCCATGGCGTTGTCCACACCGAGGTAGCGTTCCTCGTAGCTGCGGAACACCATGCCCTGACCGAATTGTTCGAAGAAGTTGCCGACGGTGATGTCGAGGTCGGCCTGATGGTAATTGATGTAGCGATAGCCGATGCCGCTGCCCTTGTAAGGGGTTCCGGCGGGGTAGCCGAGCAGGGAGGGCTCATAGCTCTCCAGACGCAGGCCGGCCTGGAAGCGGCCCATGGTCATCACCACGTTGCCCCACGCGTTGAAGCCCCATTGCTGGGGCGGCGGCACAGCGCCGATGTCGGGGTCGTCGTTGTAGTACTGGCCGTCAGCGCTGAAGTTGCCATGCACCTCGGGCAGCTGTTGGGCCGTGCCGGGGATGTGGAACGCGGCCCAGGCCGTGGCCAGGGCGATGGCCGCGAGGCGGCGGGGATGACCGGAACGCATCGTGTTACTTGCCCGCGGCCTGCTTCACCTTCTGATAGAGCTCGTTCTCGTCGCCCGGCTCGTAGTTGTTGTGCTGGTACACGATCTCGCCCTTGCCGTTCACCAGGAAGGTGTGCGGGATGTTGTTGACGTTCAGGGCGCGCTTCAGGTCGCCGTTGGGGTCCAGGAAGAACTCATAGTCCCAGTCCTGCCCATTGACATAAGGGGCCACCCGGGCCATGCTTCGGGCGTCGTCGATGCTGACGGCGATGAGCTTCACGCCCGTCTCCTTCTGCCAGGTGGCGTACTTGTCGGCGATGGCGGTGAGCTCGCGTTTGCACGGGGCGCACCAGGTCGCCCAGAAGTTGATGATCATGGGTCTGCCATCGTTGCTCCAGGTCTTGGTGTCCACCTTCTTGCCATCAAGGGATTGGAGGGTGACGGAGGGCACGCGGCTCTGGGCGAGCAGCACGGACGGGGCCACGAGCAAGGCCAGGGTGATCAGGGAGGTCCTCATCAGGGGTGGGTGTTTGGAGCGGGAATGGAAAGGTCGGCGATCGGATGCAGATCCCGCACCAGACCGCCGACCTTTCCGATCCACGTTCGTCTTACTTGTTCAGGGTCACTTTGCGGGTGCTCTTGAGGTCGCCCGCGGTGATGGTCATGTAGTACACGCCATTGGTGAGGGCGCTGAGGTCGACCAGCTCGCGCTGGGCACCGGCGCCGATGTTGCGGGTGGTGTTGTACACCACTTCACCGAGCACGTTCGTCACCTCCAGGGAGGCCTGCTGGCCGCTGGGCAGGTCGAACGCCACGTTCACCAGGCCGTTGCTCGGGTTGGGGAACACGCGCAGGCTGTTGTCCAGCACGTTCTCCTCCACGCTGGTGGCCACCACGTTCACGAAGTCGGCCTGCAGGATCTCCTTGGTGGCGGTGTTCTGCACGAAGGCGACCAGTGTCACACCGTCCAGGGTGCCCCACAGGTTGTAGTTGCCCTGCGCCGGACCACCCTCCGTGAAGGTGTAGCTCTGGGTGAAGTTCTGCGTGCCGCCGGCGGTGAGGGCCACCGTGCTACCCTGGGCGTTCGGCATCATCTTGCGCTGGGCGTAGTGGTACTCGTCCTGGCCGGTGGTGTTGCCGGAGAAGGTGTAGAAGTCCTCGGTGGCCGCGATGTGCAGCTTGTAGGTTCCGGCGAAGTCGGCATAGGAGTTC
Organism: Flavobacteriales bacterium; assembly: GCA_020847755.1. Lineage (GTDB taxonomy): Bacteria > Bacteroidota > Bacteroidia > Flavobacteriales_F > PHOS-HE28 > PHOS-HE28. The sequence goes on from JADLBK010000121.1 coordinate 2,303, forward strand.
ACCGTCACGTTGGCCGTGAGGGTGAAGCCGGAGAGGGCGTAGGTGAGGTCGATGTTGATGAAGGCGGGCTTCGCGGCCTCGGCGTTCAGGTTGGTGGCGCTGTTGATGTAGCCGTTGGCCTCAGCGCGGCCGTTCAGGAACACATCGGGGATGCCGGAGACGCCGTAGTAGGTCTTCCGCGCGTTGCCATCCGGGTTGTAGCTGGGGTCGTTGCCGGGGCTGGGCCAGTTCATCTGGTACTTGATGGCGGCGATGTTCGAGCCGCCGATGTTCGTATTGAGCGTGCTCAACAGGGGGTCGAAGGTGCTGTTGTAGCTCGCGCAGGGGGGGCAGGTGCTGGAGGTGAACTCCTCGACCAGCGCGACGCGCTGTACGCTCTGGGTGGCCACGCCGATCGTCTGCGTCAAGGTGTTGTTGCCGGCGAAGAGGTCGCCGTTCACGCCCGAGAGGGTCAGGTCGATGGTGTGGCTGCCCACCGTGGCGTTCCACGGCGTGGTGAAGGAGTAGGTATAGCTGGCTCCGGGTTGGACCGTGGCGCTGAAGTTCTGGCTCACCGGGGTGCCGCCGTCCACCGCATAGGCGAGGGTGAAGCCGGAGATCGCCGTGATGCCCGCGTTGGTCACCGTGCCGGTGACGGTGGTGTTGCCCTGCGCGATCACCACCGGAATGCCGAGGCTGGTGATGCCCAGGTCGGTGCCGATGACCACGTTGGCCGTCTGAGTGCTGGTGAAGCTGCCGCCCGTGGCCACGTCAGTACCGCCGACCGAAATGGTCCAAGCACCATCGCCATAGAGGCAGCACATCCCATCACCGTAGCTGTCGTTCACCGTCACGGTCAGCACCGTGCCATCGGGCACGCAGAAGCTCACCGGGGTCTGAGGGTGCTCGCCAGCGCCCTGGTCCGTGTATGGTCCACCGGAACCGTAGACCGGGCTTCCGCCGGGACCGGTAACCTCCCAGGTGGTCTCGGAGCCGTAGGCATCGGTGACGATGGTCATGGTGACCTGCGTCTCGCCCGGCGGGCATTGTGCGAAGCTCTGGAACGAAGCCAGGGCCGCGAAGGTGGAAAGGAGTACAGCCTTCTTCATGATGTTGGGTTGGGGTTCGGGACAACGAAGCGACCGATGCGGACATCGGACCGGCGTCACCGGATCGGGACGCCGATCAAATGTAGGCGGGTGTGTGCAATGACCAAGGGGGTTGTGGGGTGCACCTTGGGATCCTACCCGAACCTGTGGGGTCTGCGAAAGTCACGTCCAAGGGGGGCGTCCCGCGCTGTGGTCCATTTACCTTTGTCGTGGAGCGCACCAGTTCCTGCCAACAGCCGATCACCATGAAGCGAACCTTCCTCTCTCTCTCCCTGCTCACCCTTTGCGCTGCGGCCCAGGCCCAGCTCGCCGAGTTGCACGACCCCGTGACGGGGAACGTGGTGAACGGTCAGTTGATCGAACACTGGGGCGACAATGCGACACCGAACCAGGAGGTGGACGTGCATGTGATCCTCAATGGTTCGACCAACAAGACGCTGAACGTGCGGCGCTACGAGTTGTCCGTGGTGGCCAATACGGAGAACTACTTCTGCTGGGGGGTGTGCTACGCCCCGCAACTGGCCGGGGCCCTGCCGGTATGGAACGCCCAGCCTCAGCATGCCATCCAGTGCCAGCCCGGCGTGATGGTGACCAACTTCCATGCGTACCACACCCCGTATGGTGCGAACGGTGCGAGCACGTACCGCTATGTATGGTATGATGTCGCCAACCCGACGGACACGGTGTGGTGCGACATCCGTTTCCAGGTGACGTCCGTGGGCGTGCCGGAGCTGGAGGTGAAGGAGTTCGCGGCCTTCCCGAACCCGGCCATCGGCCAGGACGTGCAGCTGCGCCTGGAGCTGAACGGCGATGCGGCCGGTGCGCAGGTGGTGGTGCACAACATGGTGGGCGAACAGGTGCTTCAGGTGCCGGTGCGCGGGGCCAGCGCCCGCATCCTCGTGCCGACGGCCCAACTGGCCCCGGGCATGTACTTCGCCTCGCTGCAGCGCAACGGCCGCGCGGCGTCGAGCATCCGCTTCGTGGTGGCGGGGCGCTAGGCCTCCCCCAGCAGCCTGGAGGCCAGCATCGGCATGCCGATGCTGGCCTTCTGCTTGATGTGCTCCACGGAAGCGCTTCGCAGGGGCACGTCCGAGGGGTCGATGAGGTGGATCGGACGGCCGGGGGGCAGCGCGTGGACCAGCCCGGCCGCCGGGTACACCTGGAGGCTGGTGCCCACGATGATCAGCCGATCGGCCCGGGCCACCAACGCGGCCGCCTCGGCGATCAGCGGCACGGCCTCGCCGAACCACACGATGTGCGGCCGCAGTTGGGATCCCAGCGCACAGCGGTCGCCCAAGCGGAGGGTCGGACCGTTCACCGGGGTGATGAGCCGCGGATCGGCCGTGCTTCGCGCCAGCAGGATCTCGCCATGCAGGTGCATCACCCGGGTGCTGCCGGCGCGTTCGTGCAGGTCGTCGATGTTCTGGGTCACCACGTCCACTTCGTGGGCCGTCTCCAGCCGGGCGATGGCCGTGTGGGCGGCGTTGGGTCCTGCGGCGATCACCTGGGCCCGGCGCTGGTCATAGAAGCGGAGCACCAGCTCCGGGTCGCGCTCCCAGGCCTCGGGGGTGGCCACATCCTCCACCCGATGCTCCTCCCACAGGCCGTCGCCGTCGCGGAAGGTGCGCAGTCCGCTCTCGGCGCTGACCCCGGCCCCGGTGAGCACCACGACGCGTTCGCGATCCATGCCGCAAAGGAAGCGCCTCCGGGCAGGTCCCGGATCGGGGGAAGCTCCTACATTCGCGCTTCCGAAAACCGCGCTGCATAGAAGGACCGCTACCCCGGAACATGCGAGCAGACCCCTTTCCGGGCGATCGATGATCGAGAGCCTGAGCGGAATCCTTTTGGAAAAGGCGCCCGGCCATGCCGTGGTGGAGTGCCATGGTGTGGGCTATTGGGTGCAACTGCCCGCATCGGCCTATGAGCTGTTGCCCGCAGAAGGGCGCCCTGTGCGGGTGCCGGTGCACTACGCGGTGACGGTGGACGTGCGCAGTGGGCAGAGCGAGCACCGCCTCTTCGGTTTCATCAACGCTCAGGAGCGCGCATTGTTCAGGCAGCTCATCACCGTGCAGGGGGTGAGCGCCACCCTGGGCATGGCCATCCTGGGCACGCGCCGTGCGGAGGACCTGCGGGGTGCCATCGTGGCCGGGGACGAGAGCGCCTTGCGCGGCATCAAGGGGATCGGGCCCAAGCTGGCGCAACGCATCATCGCCGAGCTCGGTCCGGTGCTGGCCGGCGTCGCGTTCACCCCGGCCCCGGCGGCGGGCAATACGGTCCGGTCGGAGGCGTTATCGGCCTTGGTCTCCCTGGGGCTTGACCGGGTGAAGGCCGAGCGGGCGCTGCAGGGGGTGCTCAAGGAACACGCGGACGGACCACCGCCATTGGAGGAGCTGATCAAGTTGACGCTGAAGAACCTGTGAAGCGGTCCGTGCGCACGATCGGGGGCCTGGTGCGGGTCCTTTCCACCGGGTGGCCCGGGCGCCTGGTGGCGCTGCTGGCCATGTTCCTGGCCCTGCCGGAGCTGGCTGAAGCCTCCCTGGACCTCGGATTCCTGGTGCAGCAGGTGGACAGCCCCGAGGTGGAGCTGGTGTGGCCCATCAACAGCGATCCCGGCACCGGGCAGAGCGACGGCGGGGTGGACCTGCAGGACCCGGGGAACATCGAGAACGAGGTCATCTACGACCCGGTCACCGGCCAGTACATCCTCAACAGCAGCGTGGGCGGCTCCTTCGACTACCGCCCGCCGATGAGCATGACGCTGGACGAGTACCTGCAGTACGACATGGAGCGCGCCATGCAGACGTACTGGACGGAGAAGAACGAGAGCGAGACGGAGCGCGCGGCCAAGGGGTTGATCCCCTCGCTGAACGTGAAGGGCGAGCTGTTCGACCGCATCTTCGGCGGCAACACGATCGACATCCGGCCGCAGGGTTCGGCGGAGATCATCTTCGGCGTGAACATCTCCAAGACGGAGAACCCGAGGATCCCGGTGGACCAGCGGCGCATCACCACCTTCGACTTCGACCAGCGGATCCAGCTGAACCTGACGGGCAACATCGGTGACAAGCTGAAGATCAACACCAGCTACAACACCGAGGCCACCTTCGATTTCGAGAACCAGGTGAAGCTGGACTACACGGGCTACGAGGACGAGATCATCCAGAAGATCGAGGCGGGCAACGTGAGCCTGCCGCTCCAGGGCCAGTTGATCCAGGGCAGCCAGAGCCTGTTCGGCATCAAGACCGAGCTGCGCTTCGGGCGCCTCACGGCCACCGGCATCTTCAGCCAGGAGAAGGGGCAGCGGCGCAACATCCAGACCCAGGGCGGTGCACAGACCACCAACTTCGACATCAAGGCGGACGAGTACGAGGCCAACAAGCACTACTTCCTGGGCCATTTCTTCCGCGACCTCTACGAACAGAGCCTGCGCACGCTGCCCACGGTGAACAGCCCCATCCAAGTGACGCGCGTGGAGGTGTGGGTGACCAACACGCGCTTCGATTTCGCCCAGACGCGCACCATCGTGGCCTTCACCGACCTGGGGGAGAATGCCGATGCGGCCGCCATCGCCGCGGGGAAGGTGAGCGGCGACCTCCCGCCGGGGCTGCTGGTGGACCTTCCAGGGAGCGCCATTGCGGACAACTCCGCCAACTCGCTCTACCAGACCGTGGCGAACAACCCCGCCATCCGGGGCTTCGCCAATTCGAGCCAGGCCCTGCAGGCGCTGGGCGTGGTGGCCGCCCGTCACTTCGAGAAGCTGGAGAGCGCCCGTCTGCTGCAGCCCAACGAGTACAACCTCAACGACCGGCTGGGCTTCGTCAGCCTCAACCAGAGCCTCAACAACGACGAAGTGCTGGCCGTGGCCTACCAGTTCGTGTACAACGGGCAGACCTACCAGGTGGGCGAGTTCAGCACCGACGGCGCCACAGGCACCAGTGCCTTGATGCTCCGCCTGCTGAAGGCCACCATCACCAATCCTCGGATCCCGCTGTGGGACCTGATGATGAAGAACGTGTATTCCCTGGGCGCCTTTCAGGTGAACCGCGAGGACTTTCGGCTGGACCTGATCTACAACAACCCCACCACCGGGGTGGACCTGAACTACGTGCCGCGCGTGCCGATCGACCAGATCCCGCTGCTGCAGGCGCTGAGCTTGGACCGGCTGGACCCGCAGAACGCACCCAACCCCGATGGATGGTTCGACTTCATCGACGGGGCGGCCACCACGGGTGGCACCATCAACAGCCAGAACGGGCGCATCTATTTCCCCGTGCTGGAGCCCTTCGGCACCACGCTGGACCAGGCGCTGGACCCCGAGCAGCCCCTGGCCATCCGGCAACAGATCGTGTTCCAGGTGCTCTACGACAGCACCAAGGTGGCCGCGCAGAACCAGCCCGAGCTCAACCGCTTCCGCCTGAAGGGCAGCTACCGCAGCGCCAGCAGCGACGTCATCAGCCTCAACTCTGTGAACATCCCGCAGGGCAGCGTGGTGGTGACCGCCGGTGGGGTGCGCCTGGTCGAGAACCAGGACTACACCGTGGACTACAACCTGGGCCGGGTGAAGATCATCAACCAGGGCATCCTGGAGAGCGGCACGCCGATCAACATCAGTCTGGAGAGCAACTCGCTGTTCAGCATCCAGACGAAGACCCTGGCCGGTGCACGCCTCGACTTCCGGGTGAACAAGGACCTGACGATCGGCGGCACGGTGATGAACCTCTACGAACGGCCGTTGACCCAGAAGGTGAACGTGGGCGATGAGCCGATCAGCAACACCATCGTGGGTCTTGATGCCAATTGGCGCACGGAGAGCAACCTGATCACCACCTTGGTGGACAAGCTGCCCTTCTTCGCCACCAAGGAGATCAGCACGGTGAACGCCAGCGTCGAAGCGGCCTACCTGATCCCCGGGCACAGCCGGGCGATCGGCAACGCGGGCACCAGTTACATCGACGACTTCGAGGGCAGCGTGAGCACCATCGATCTGCGCCAGCAGAGCCTCTGGTTCCATGCCGCCACCCCGCAGGGCATACCGGACCTCTTCCCCGAGGGCGACTTCATCAACGACCTGCGCACGGGCTTCCGCCGCGCCAAGCTGGCCTGGTACGTGATCGACCCGCTGTTCTTCCGCAACAACAACCTCACTCCGTCGAACATCACCGGCGCCATGCAGGCGGATCACCGCCAGCGCGAAGTGCTGGAGCTGGAAGTGTTCCCCAACCGGCAGTTGCAGGCGGGAGCGCCGGCCAACATCCCCGTGCTGGACCTGGCCTATTACCCCCGCGAACGCGGCCCTTACAACTATACCGTGAACGGGCTCGATCAGGACGGCTTCCTGCTGGACCCCGCCGACAGCTGGGCGGGCATCACGCGGCGGATCACCACCACGGACTTCGAGGCCAGCAACATCGAGACCATCCAGTTCTGGATGATGGACCCCTTCAGCGAGGGCACGGGGGCGGGCAGCAACGAGGACAGCCAGAACAGCACGGGCGGCGACCTGTACATCGACCTGGGCAACATCAGCGAGGATGTGCTGCGCGACAGCCGCAAGAGCTTCGAGAACGGCCTTCCGCCCGATGGCACCGACCTGAGCTACACCACAGGCGAGACCAACTGGGGCGTGGTGGCCACCACCCAGAGCGTGGTGAACGCCTTCGCCATCACCGAGGACAACAGCAACAAGTACCAGGACGTGGGCCTGGACGGATTGAGCGACCAGCAGGCCGATGTGGAGGGTCGCACCGAGCAGACCTTCTACCAGGTGGACTACCTGCAACCGGTGGCCAGTGTGGTGACCAACCCGTCCGCCCTCGCGCGCATCAACGCCGACCCCTCGGCGGACAACTACCGCTTCTTCCGCGGCGACGACTACGACGGCAACCCGCTGGCCGACATGCTCTTCCGCTACAAGGAGTTCAACGGGCCGGAGGGCAACAGCATCACCGATGTGGACAGTCCGGAGGACTACCCCACGCAGCAGACCACCCTGCCCACCACCGAGGACATCAACCAGGACCAGAACCTGGCGGAGAACGAGAGCTACTTCCAGTACCGCGTGAACCTGAGGCCGAACGAGCTTCAGGTGGGCAGCGGCTACGTCACGGACCGCGTACTGGGCACGCACCCCATCAGCGGCAAGCAGGTGTACTGGTACCAGTTCAAGGTGCCCATCCGCCAGCCGGACCGGGTGGTGAACGGCATCCAGGACTTCCGCAGCATCCGCTTCATGCGCATGGTGATGCACGGCTGGCCGCAGGAGGCCGTGCTGCGGTTCGCGCGGATGGAGTTCATCCGCGGGGAATGGCGCAAGTATTTCTTCTCGCTGGAGACCCCCGGCGAGGGCATCGGCACGGACCCCGATCCCACCACCTTCGAGGTGGCCGCCGTGAACGTGGAGGAGAACGGCAACCGCGTGCCCATCAACTATGTGGTGCCGCCGGGCATCCTGCAGGAGGTGGACGTGGCCAGCGCCAACCTGCGCAACCTCAACGAGCAGAGCCTGCAGTTGCGCACCTGCAACCTGCGCGACGGTGACGCCCGCGCCGCCTTCCGCAACGTGCAGTTCGACATCCGCAGCTACAAGAAGATGCGCATGTTCATCCACGCGGAGAGCTCCGACCCCGGCAACCCCGTGGAGTACGGCGACGTGAGCGTGTTCGTGCGGCTGGGGAACGACTTCGACCAGAACTACTACGAGTACGAGGTTCCGGTGGTGCCCTCGGCCTTCGGCAACAACGACCCCAACAGCGTGTGGCCCGAGGCCAACAACATGGTGATCGAGTTCGCCAGGCTCAACGATGTGAAGATCGAGCGCAACCGCGACGGCTTCCCCACGAACCAGCGCTACGTCCAGTTCGAGGGTGACCGCCGCATCGTGGTGAAGGGCAACCCCAACCTGAGCCAGATGCGCACGGTGATGATCGGCATCCGCAACCCCAAGAAGGACGGCGTGGAGGCCAACCCGTGGGGGGTGGACGACGGGCTGAGCAAGTGCGTGGAGGTGTGGGTGAACGAGTTGCGGCTCACCGATTTCGACCAGCGCGGTGGCTGGGCCGCCATCGGTCGGGTGAACACCACGCTCGCCGACCTGGGCACCCTGAGCGTGGCCGGCAACTACAGCACCCCCTTCTGGGGCAGCATCGACAAGCGCGTAAGCGAGCGCCAGCGCGAGACCAAGTACGGCGTGGACCTGGCGGCCAACCTGGAGATGGGCAAGTTCCTGCCCGAGGAGAGCGGCGTGAAGGTGCCCGTGTTCGTGGGCTACAGCGAGCAGGTGAGCAACCCGCAGTTCGACCCCCTCAACCCCGACATCGAATGGGATGATGCCACGCGCAACCTCACCCCGGACGAGCGCAGGGAACGGCTCAAGCAGGTGCGCACCTACACGCGAAGGCGGAGCATCAACCTCACCAACGTGCGCAAGGACCGCACAGCGGGCAAGAAGGAGCACTTCTGGGACGTGGAGAACCTCTCGCTCACCTACAGCTACGCCGATCAGGAGTTCCATGATGTGAACACCGAGTTCGACAACACGGTGACGCACCGGGGCGCCATCGCCTACGTGCACAACCCCAAGCCCAGGGAGGTGAAACCGCTGGCCAACATCAGCCTCATCAACAAGAGCAAGTGGCTGAAGCTGTTCAAGGAGTTCAACTTCAACCTGGGCTTCAAGCAGCTGAGCCTGCGCAGCTCGATCGACCGGGGGTACAACGAGCGGCTGATCCGCGCCAACCCCGACATCGCCTCGCTGCCCCCGCGCGCCACGTACAACAAGAACTTCAACTGGAACAGCCAGTACGGCTTCCGCTACGAGATCACCCGCAGCCTGAAGCTCGACTTCACCGCCAACAACAACGCCATCCTCGGTGAGCCGCCCGGCCGGGTCGACCCCAAGGTGAAGGGCGAGTATGAGGTGTGGAAGGACAGCGTGCTCACCAGCCTCAGCCAATGGGGCGAGACCACCGGCTACGACCACACGGTGAACGTCACCTACACGTTGCCCCTCGACAAGCTGCCCCTCACGGACTGGATCACCTCCAACGTGGCGTACGCCGCCGGTTACCAATGGGACCGTGCGCCCTTCACGCAGGACACCCTGGGCGCGGTGATCCAGAACTCGCAGAACATCAGCATCAACGGCCAGCTGAACTTCGTGAGCCTCTACAACAAGTCCAAGTACCTCAAGAAGGTGAACGACAAGGGACGCACGAGCAACCGCAGCCAGAGCAACAAGGCCAAGGCGGGTGAGAAGCCCAAGGAGGAGGAGGAAAAGGACAAGGAGAAAGGAAAGAACAAGGACAAGGACAAGAAGGAGGGCGGGTTCAAGCCGCTGGACGCCTTCGCACGCGTGCTGATGAGCATCCGCAACGGCAACATCACCTACAGCCAGAACTCGGGCATGCTGCTGCCGGGCTACGCGCGCAAGACCAACGTGATCGGCATGGACGACTTCGCCGCCCCGGGCATCGGCTTCATCCTGGGTCAGCAGAACCACGACGTCAGCGATGCGGTGGTGCGCGACTACGCCTCCTACGCGGCCGGGCAGGACTGGCTGGTGCGGACGCCCTCCATCTTCACGCCGCACACCCAGACGCGCACCGAGAACATCAACGCGCGCCTGTCGCTGGAGCCGTTCAAGAGCATGCGCATCGAGCTCAGCGCCAACCGGGTGTACAGCGAGAACCGCAGCAGCTTCTTCCGGTGGAACGACTCGCTGGGCACCTACGTGAACGACAGTCCGCGTGAGTTCGGCAACTTCAGCGTCAGCACCATCACCTGGGGCACGGCCTTCAGTGTGGACGACGACAACTTCGTGAACCCCATCTTCCAGCAGATGCTGGAGAACCGGGCGATCATCAGCGAGCGCCTCGGCCAGGAGCGCGAGGGCAGCGCGTTCGTGCCGGACAGCGGCTATTACTCGGGCTACGGGCCCACCAACCAGGACGTGGTGATCCCTTCCTTCCTCGCCGCATACACCGGCAAGAGCGCGGACAATGTGAAGCTGAACCCCTTCACACTGATACCGGCACCGAACTGGGACATCACCTATGACGGGCTGACGAAGCTGCCCTTGTTCGCCAAGTGGTTCCGCACCTTCACGCTGAAGAACAGCTACCGCTCGAACTTCAGCGTGGCCAACTTCCAGACGAACCTGCTCTACGTGCCGGGCGGCAACGAGGTGGATGCGGCGGGCAACTTCATCCCGGCCCGGCAGATCTCGGTGATCACCGTGCAGGAGGCCATGCGCCCGTTGATGAGCTTCGATGCCACCTTGAAGAACGGCATGCTCGCCAAGATCGAGTACAACCGGGACCGCAACCTGAGCCTGGGGCTGACGAACTACCAGGTAACGGAGGTGCGCGGGAAGGAATACGTGGTGGGCACGGGCTACCGCTTCAAGACCGTGAAGCTGCCCTTCAGCATCGGCAACAAGAAACCGCAGAGCGACCTGAACCTGCGCGTGGACCTGAGCCTGCGCGACAACTTCACGGTGATCCGCAAGATGGAGGAAGAGCAGAACCAGATCACCGCCGGCCAGAAGGTCCTCTCCATAA
>JADLBK010000122.1 GCA_020847755.1 Flavobacteriales bacterium
ATGCGGGTCACGCCCAGCAGTGCGGTGCCGGGCACCGTGAAGTTGAAGTTGCCCACGAACGGAGGTTGGCCGCTCAGGGCGCCGATGGACTCGGTGGGGTCGAACGTTCCGCTGTGATCGTAGTCGATCCACACCTCGCCGGCGCCGAAGTAGCTGCCACCGCAGGTGCTGAAGTCCACCGTGATGGTGTAGGAGTCGCTCAGCATCAGGTCGGCCGTCAGGCCCGTCAGGTCCTGAACACCGAGCCCGCCCGTGGGGCAATTGGTGTAGGTGTAGTTGATACTGCTCGGAGCTCCGGTGAGGGTCACGCTCAACACCTGGCTGTCAGTCGTGCTGGTGGGGCCGACGCCGGCCGTGCAGTAGCAGCTCGTGAAGGGCGACATCGGCACCTCCAACGGAGTGGTGGAGGCCGTGCCGCCGCCGGGTTCCGTGCAGGTCACGTCGCAGTAGTACCACGTACCCACGGATTGGGTCGTGCTGTAGGTGGGCGTGTTGCCGCCCACAGGGGAATAGTTCACACCGTCGGAGCTGGCATACCACTGGTAGGTGATGCCGCCGAAGGCCGGCGGGTTCTGCATGCCGAGCGTGAGGTTGACACCGGAGCATACCGAGGCGGGCCCGGTGGTATTGCCCGGGGCCGGCGTGCCGGAGCAGGCCGTCAGGGGGGCCAGCGTGATGCAGAAGTCCTCGGTGGTGCCGCTGCCCATGGAGGTGCAGCCATCGCCGGCACCGTTCGGGTTGCCCGTTCCGCGGCTGCGCACGCGCATGCGGATGGTGCCTTCAAAGGCCGTCAGGGGCACGGCGATGTTCACCGTGCCGGTGGTGCCGGTGGTGAACACCTGGGCCCATTCGTCGGTGGCGAACGTGGCGTCGTTGTTCCAGTCGAACCACACCGACATGATGGCACCGCCGTACACGTCAGCGTTCGCGGTCACCGTCAGCGGGTAGGTCAGCCCTTTCTGCAGGGTGGTGGTCTCCGTTTTGAACGTGTAACCCGGGGACGGCACACAGAGCGCCGTGGTGCTGGCCAGGGTGTTCAGGCTCACCGAGGTGATGCAGGCACCGTCGCCGAAGTTGGAGGTGGCGCAGTACGCACCGCACTGGCAGGCCGAGCCCATCGTCACCAACACTTCCGTGCTGGTGCCGCTGCCATTGCCGGTGCAGGTCACCACACACCGATAATAGGTGTCGGCGGCCTGGGTGGTCACCCAGGTGGGCGCGTTGGGCGAGCCCGGGGCGGGGCCCCAGTTGATGTTATCCGGAGAGGATTCCCACGCATAGTCCACACCGGCGCCCGGCGTGGCGTTCTGCAGGCTGAGGGTGAAGCTCTGGGACGGGCAGACCGAGCTCAGGGTGGTCTGCGTGTTGCCCGGCGTGGGGATGCCCACGCACGGCGGAGGCACGTTCACCGTGAAGCAGTAGTCCTCGGTCTCACCCCAGGTGTAACCGATGTTGGCATAGTCCGTGCCGAGCGTACCGCCCTCGATGCAGATCACGCGCATCCGGGTGCTTCCGGCGCTGGCGGTCAACGGAACGATGAAGCTGCCCGAGATGCCGGGGGCCTGGTTCGTGCCGGACCCACCCTCGAACATCCGCTCGCTCACTTCGAACGTGTTGTTCTGGTTCCAGTCCACGTAGATCTGGAAGATGTTCGCGTAGTTGCTCACCCCGCAGGCGTTCTGCACCAAGGTGAAGGGCACGCTGGCCCCCTGGTCCGCCGTGTGGCCGGCGACCGTGGTGGTGAAGTTGCTGTACCGGCCGGCGATCGATCCGGGGCCCGGGGCCGCGGCGGCGCAGGTGTTCAGGTTGTTGGTCATGGACCCCACCGTCACGCTGGCCAGTTCGGTATCCGCCGCATTGCCGGCGATGCCCGTGATGGAGTACGCGCCGCAGGCGCAGGCGCTCGTGTTCAGGTTCACGGTGATCGGCGCGCTGCTGCCCGTGCCGTTGCCGGCGCAGGTCACATCGCAGTAGTACATCGTGGTCTGCGTCAGCGAGGTCGTGTAGGTCGCTGCGTTCGGACCGACCGGCGAGTAATTCACGCCGCCATCGATGCTGGCGTACCACTGATAGCTCACGCCCGAACCCGTCGGGTTGTTGGTGATGCCCAGGTTGAAGTTGGCTCCAGAGCAGGATGCTGATGGTCCCGTGGTGGCGCCCGGTATCGGGATGCCCGCACACGGCGCGGCCACCGGAGGAAGGGTGATGGCCAGGGTGCCCGGGCAGGGGCTGTTGGGCGTGGGCCACGTGTCCACCATGAGGTAGTACGTGACGCCGTTGGTGACCGTGGTGTTCAGCGTTTTGGAGGTCGCCGAGCTCGTGATGCTTGCCACGCAAACACCACCACTGGTCGGGCATCCGGCCCACAGCTGGATACCCGTCCAACTGACACCCACATAGGCGAAGGAGGCCGCACCTGTTCCTTGCGAGGTGAAGGTGTACAGGGCTTCCTGACCGCCGAGGTAGCTCGTGCTACCGCATGGTACGGCGTTCCCGCTGTTGATGTCGTTCGTCCCACCGCAGGTGATGGCGAAAGCGGGGTAGTTCTGATAGGCCAGCACCGTGGCGCCTGCGCAGGTGGTGCCGTGCGCCTTTTGGGCGCCGAAAAGAGCGACCAGGCCGAGTGCCAGGGCGGCCGGGTGCCACCATGGCGTTCGCCGTGGTGGTCGTGGAGAAGTGCTACAATTCATGTCGGGGGTTTTGGTTAGTGGAGATCCTTGTGTCGGCGGCGCCGGAACGGGTGGGTCCCTGGGCGCCCAACGGGTGGTAGGTGGTGTGTTCGTGCTCGGCCCACGATGGCTGCTCGGAGCGCCTCGGGGAACCCTTCGTCAAGCGCGTTTTTGGTTGGATGAGGGTTGGATGGTTGGATCGTGGGTCGTCAATACTATTCCGATCGCACGTGCGGCGCAAGGGAAAAAAAGTTTTCAACAGGAGGCAACCGATCGGGTCGTGCGGCGCATCCTACGGCCGTCGGCCTTTGGGCGGGCCGGGGACCGGTCAGCGCGAAAGGGTGGTGGGGCTGGTCGGTCTGCCCGAGGTGCCGCTCTTCTTCACCGGGCCCGACTTGGCCGGTCCGGCGTCGATGCCGCGCACCGACCCGGGCTCAGCCACCTCCCACGTCAGCGGGAGTTCACCGGCCTTCATCGTGCGCAGGAGCTGTTCGGCCTGCTCGGGCTCCATCGTGCGTGTCACCGTGCTGAAGTTCCGCAGATACTCCTTCTCCAACAGGGCGATCTCCCGGCGCAGGTTCTCCCGGCGCTCGAACAAGGCGGTCTCGTTCATCACCAACATGCGGCGACAGTCCTCGACCTGATCGGCCCTGAGGCCCACGAGCGAAGTGATCCGGGCCAGGTCGGCCTCGGCGTAGTGTTCGGCGCTCCGCGCCGGAAGCACGGGATCTTGGGCGACAACGGGGCCGTGCAGGCCCATCAACAGGGCACCAACGGCGAGGGTACGGAGGATCATGGTCTGTGGGGTTTGGGGGGAGCCCAAGTTAGGGGGATCGGTGATCCGCAACCAGCATCCCCGCAACATCGTAGCAGGGGCCATGCTCACCGCACGCTTTCCGCTCGCCGCTGCCGCAGCTCTTCTGCTGTGCTCGTCCCTGCCGGCCCAGGACGACCTGGCCCTCATGGCCGCCGACGCCTTCCCCATCGACCCGGCCCTGCTGGAGGACCCCGCGGCCGCGATCGCCGACTACGAGGTCTACAACCCCGTCACCGGAGGCGATTCGGTGCGCCTGTGCAACGGCCACCCCTGCATCGGCTGGGTGGAGGACCATCACGCCAACGGGGCCCTCAGGCACAAGGGGTACTATGTGGACGGCCGCCTCACCCTGTACAAGAACCACCATCCGGACGGCACCCTGGAGCGCGAGTTCCGAAGCGTGGACGCCCTGCGCGCCGTGCTGCGCACCTTCCACACCAACGGACAGCCCGCCACCGAGTCCCGCTTCGTGGACGGCACGGTGCTCCACTACCAGGAGCATTACCGCAACGGCCAGCTGCGCTATGCCGAGGAGAAGCACAAAAGCGGGGCGTATTACGAACGCATGGACCTCTTCGCGTCGGACGGCTCGCCCATCAGCACGTTGGAGCTGGTGGACAAGCGCAGGGTGGAGTTCCTCCAGCGTGAGTACCACCCCGGGGGGCTTGTGCGTTGCGAGGGACGGGCCCGGTACAACCCCCAGCGCATGGACACCCAGCGCATCGGCACCTGGACCTACCGCGGACCCGACGGCAGCACGGTGCGCACCGAGGAGTATGTGGACGGCAAGGTGCACGCGGTGCGGTGAGCACC
>JADLBK010000123.1 GCA_020847755.1 Flavobacteriales bacterium
AACAAGGAGGGGCCGGGGGAGGTGGCAACTCAGTCACGCCGGGATCACGTGCGGATCGAAACCACCCCGTGCCCCTCCTTGTGTACCCGCAGCGAGCGTTCGCTGCTCAGGAGGGGGCTTGATCGCGTGAACTCCCCTCCTGCGCGTGGATCGCTCCACGCGCCGAACAAGGAGGGGCCGGGGGAGGTGGCAACTCAGTCAAACCAAGTACCCGTCCACCTCGGGGAGACGGCCACGGCGCCTTTCGCACAACCCACCGCACACGCCACGCTGTGACGGTCCGGAGAGGTTGGGTACCTGTACCGATCATGTTCCCAACCGTCATCGCGAAGGCGGTCTTCCGCCTGAAGCGATCTACCCTAGCGCACCTCGGTCTTCGTGAAGGCGTCCCGCGGCCGAAAGCCGGAGGCCTGTGGCCGGAAGCAGGAGGCCTGTGGCTGGAGGCTAGTGGCTGGAGGCTGGAGGCGAGTGGCTGGTGGCCGGAGGCTAGTGGCCGGTGGCCGGAAGCTTGAGGCTAGCGGCTGGTGGCCTGTGGCCGGAAGCTGGAGGCCGTGTCTGTCGTTGCCGTCAGGTCGTCGCCCTTCTTTCTTCTTCCTCCTTTCACCTTGATCCTTGATCCCTCTTCCCTCCGCGCCCTCCGCCTCTCTGCGTGAGGCCACGTCCCCCGCTGCCGTCAGGTCGTCGCACTTCTTGCTTCTTCCTCCTTGATCCTTGATCCCTCTTCCCTCCGCGCCCTCCGCCTCTCTGCCTGAGGTCACGTCCACCGCTCCCGTCAGGTCGAAGGAAGATCGCCACGCATCCCGTCAGGCTGCTCGCGAAGTCGCTACGGATGTGTTCGGTCCAAGCACCGATCATCTCCTGACCCGTCATCGCGACGCTCCGCGAGGAGCGGAAGCGATCTCTTCGGCTCGCCGAAGCTTCAGCGAAGGCGGCCCCTAGCCGTTCGTGTAGTTCGTCCAGTTCGATCTCATGACCTCATGCCCACATGCGTCACAGGTTCTCCAGCAACCAATTCGTCATCTGCTCATACAGGTACAGCCGGGTGTTTCCTCCGTAGATCCCGTGGTTCTTGTCCGGGTAGGCGAACTGGTCGAAGGGCTTGTTCGCCTTGATCAGCGCCATCACCATCTCGGCGGCGTTCTGGAAGTGCACGTTGTCGTCGCCCATGCCGTGGATCAGCAGGTACTTGCCCTTCAGCTTCTCCACGTGGTTGATCGGGCTGTTGTCGTCGTAGCCGGCGGCGTTGGTCTGCGGCAGGCCCATGTACCGCTCGGTGTAGATGCTGTCGTAGTAGCGCCAGTTGGTCACCGGCGCCACGGCGATGGCCGCCTTGAACACGTCGGCCCCCTTGGTGATGCACAGGCTGCTCATGTAGCCGCCGTAGCTCCAGCCCTGGATGCCGATGCGCGTGCCGTCCACGTACGGCTGCTGCGCCAGCCATTGCGCCGCCGCGATCTGGTCCTCCGTTTCGTACTTGCCCAGCTGGCCGTAGGTGATGTGGCGGAAGTCGCGGCCGCGGCGACCCGTGCCCCGCGGGTCCACGCAGGCCACCACGTAGCCCTGCTGCGCCAGCAGCTGATGCCACAGCCCGCCGCGGCCCTCCCACTGGTCCAGCACCTCGTTGCTGTTGGGGCCGCTGTATTGGGTCATGAACACCGGGTACTTCTTGTCCGCGCTGAAGCCCGGCGGCTTGATCATCCACCCGTTCAGCGTGACGCCGCCGGCCGTGGTGAACTGGAAGAACTCGCGCGGCTGCAGCGCGTACGGCGCCATCCGCTCGCGCAGG
This sequence comes from Flavobacteriales bacterium, assembly GCA_020847755.1. GTDB lineage: Bacteria > Bacteroidota > Bacteroidia > Flavobacteriales_F > PHOS-HE28 > PHOS-HE28. The sequence goes on from JADLBK010000123.1 coordinate 1,787, forward strand.
GCCGCGTTGTCCTTCAGGGTCTTCACCAGCTTGCCCTCGCCGTCCAGCAGGGTGATCACCGGCGGCTCGCTGGCCGTGCTGCGCGTGTTGATGAAGTAGCGGAAGCCCTCGCTCCACTCCGCGTCGTTGAAGCCGCCCGGCGGGCTCAGGGGCACCAGCCCCTTGCCGCTCAGCCCCACGGCGTACACCTCCTGCTCGCGCGGGCTCCGCTTGCTCGCGGTGAAGAGCACCCGCTTGCGCGCCGCGTCCACGCCCTGCACGGCCAGCACGTCCCACTCGCCCTGGGTCAGCGCACGCTGCACCTTGCCGTCCATGCTGCACCACTGGATGTGGTTCCACCCGTCCTTCTCGCTCGTGAGGATGAAGCCGCTGCCGTCCTCCAGGAAGTGCAGGTCGTCCGTCACCTCCACGTAGGTGCGGCTCGTCTCGCGGTAGATCTCCTTGGTGATCACGCCGATCTGCGGCGGGGGCGGATACGCCATCCACGCCGTGAAGAGCACCTTGGTCTGCTGCAGCCGGTCCATCAGCATGTACCACAGCACATCGTCCTTCGTGGTCCACCCGAAGCGGGGGATGTAGGTCTCGGTGAAGGTCTCGCCCAGGCCCACCGCCCGGGTGACGCCGTTGCGTGTGTCGTACACGTACAGGGACACCGTGCTGTTCTGCTCCCCGGCCTTGGGGTACTTGAAGCGGTATTCCCGCGGATAGAGGCGGTTCTCGTAGTACGTCAGGTCGAACTCCGGCACGGCCGTCTCATCCGTGCGCAGGAAGAGCAGCTGCGTGCCGGCCGGGCTCCATTCGTAGCCCTGCACCAGCGCGAACTCCTCCTCGTACACCCAGTCCGTGGCGCCGTTGATCACGCGGTTCAGCGCGCCATCGCTCGTCACGCGCGTCTCGGTCATGGTGCCCAGGTCCACCACGTACAGGTCGTTGTCGCGCACGAAGGCGGCCTTGCTGCCATCGGGGCTGATGGTGGCCAGCCGCTGCTTGCCCTTGGCCGGGTCGCTCAACGGGCGCAGCGTGCGCGTGGCACGGTCCAGGATGTGGTGCTCGGCGAAGTAACTGTAGCGGTACAGCGGCTCCGTGCCGGTGCGCAGCATCACCTTCTTCTCATCGGCGCTGAAGCTGTAGCCGTCCACGTCGATGGGCGCCGCGGCCCCGGCGGGCACCAGGTCCTTCCCCTCCACCAGCACGGCCACCTCCTGCCCGGTGCGGTAGGCGTACTGCACGATGGCCGGCGCGCCGTTGCGCTCCTCCAGCGCCGTGTAGTGCTCGCCATCGCGCATGCCCTCCAGGCCGCCCACGAACTCGGTGCTGAAGGTGGGGGAGGCCCAGATCTCGCGGTTGGTGAGCGGCTTCTGCGCGATCGCGGAAAGTGCGAGGGCGGTGAGCAACAGGGCGGCGGGGAGGCGGTGGTGCAACATGGCGGTCAACAAGGGCGGGCAAGATACTTCGCCCGCTCCGCGCGTCCGTGGCAGCATCAACCGTCGGTCACCGCAGGACGCCGCGCTACTTTCGCAGCACCGTGCACACCCTCGAACCCTTCTGGAACTGGCGCCACCGCTACATCAGTGAGGAGGATGAGCGTTCGCCCTTCTTCGGCCGCGAGCACAGCGAGTTCGAGTTCACCCACGCGGTCTACGACCACGCCATCCATCCGCAGTGGGACGAGTTCGGCTCGGCCACCCTGTACCTCAAGGTGCTGTTCGCCGACTACGACGCGGGCTGGGCCGTGCTGGAGCTCATCGGCGAATGGAACGACCTGCTGGGCAACGACGTCATGTTCATCAAGCGCGACATCGTGGAGCCCTTGATGGACCAGGGCATCGGGCGCTTCATCCTCATCGGCGAGAACGTGCTCAACTTCCACGCCAGCGACGAGAGCTACTACGAGGAGTGGTTCGAGGAGGTGAGCGACCGCGACGGCTGGATCGCGCTGCTCAACTTCAGGGAGCACGTGCGCGACGACCTGAAGGCGGCCAACATCGACCAGTACTTCCTGCTCGGCGGCACGCTGGACCAGGTGGACTGGCGCACCTTCGAGCCCGAGGACCTCTACGAGAAGGTCAGCGCTTTCGTGCAACGCCGCATCGGGGCCTAGCGAGCGACCGCAGCGCCGGCCCGCTCATCCCACGGTGAAGGGGATGCGCAGCTCGGGCCTGTTCCCGTCACGCACCAGCAGCACGTACTGCCCTGCGCGCAGGCCGGGCAGCGGCAGCACGGACGCCCCGGAGGAACGCTCCTGCAGCAGCACGCGGCCGGTGAGGTCGAGCACGGTGAGCAGGGCGCCGGCGGCCGGCGGATGGCGGAAGGTGAGCGCATCGCGCGCCGGCACCGGGTGCACCAGCAGCACCGCCGGATCCTCCGCTTCCGGAACGCTGGTGGCGCAAGCCGCCCCGGGCAACTGCCGCACCGCGCAGAAGCCCACGATGCTCATCGCCGTGTTGAAGCCCGGGTCGTTCGGCCAGGCATGGCCCACCCCCTGGATCCGGATCAGGTTCACCGGCTCGCCCACGCTGCCGTCGCAGAACACCAGCTGGTCCACCGTCGGCGAGATGGGGTAGGGGAGGTAGGCGTCCTCGCCGCAGGTGGCGCTGCCGAAGGAGCTCAGGGGCCAGTTCCAGGTGTTGGGGTCGTGGTCCGCGTCCGGGTACTCCACCACCGGATCGGGATCGCCGTGCACATGGAACAGCGGCACCGGCACGAAGCCGGCCCCGAAGGCGGTCATCAGGTAGCTGTTGTCGCCCCACAGGCTGCCGGCCACCGGCGCAAAGGCCGCGATGCGGTCCGCCAGGTGCAGCGCCAGCTGGTACACCATGAAGCCGCCGTTGGAATGGCCGGTGACGTACACGCGCGTGGCGTCGATGGCGTGCGCGTCGCAGAACCAATCGATGAGCTCACTGATGAACTGCACATCGTCGGTGGCGTTGAGGTCGCCCACGCCGCCATGGCCCGGCTGGTCATCGGCGTACACGTTCCACTGCAGGTCGCCGCCGATGGTGGTGCTGTTCGGATACACCACCGTCAGGTCGTACGCATCGGCCGCCGCGTCCAGTCCGCTCGTGGCGCGCAGACCCGCCCCCGTGCCGCCAGTGCCGTGCAGCGCGATCAGCAGCGGCCGACCCGGCGCCACCGAGGCGCCCGGCGCGTGGTACACGAAGCTGCGGGTGAGGCCCTGTGACACCAGGGTGCCGTTGCCATCGAAGGCCAGGGCCGTGCAGGGTGTGAGAGCGGCGAGGAACAGCGCGACATGGAGCGAAAGAGCACGCATGGTACTGGTGGGCGATGGGACGGCCCGAGGTGAAGCTACACGGTCCGGTCGGCTCCGCCGCGCAGCGTGATGAGCAGTTGGTCCAGCACCACCCGGTCGATCGGCAGGCTCATGTCCCCGGCCTGCGCACCGGCCAGCGGCAGCCAGCGGAACACCTCCTGGTCGGCCCCCTCGCCGATGCCCGCGAACGGCTCGGTCACCACCCGCAGCGCGCCCGGATCGGCGATGCGGAAGCGGTAGTACACGCTCACCACCTGCATCGGCGTGCTGTGGAAGGCGCTCTGCTGGAAGAAGTCGGTGGTGTAGTAGTGCTCCACGTCGAAGGCCTCCACGCCCAGCTCTTCGCGCACCTCGCGCACCAGGCAGTCCTTCAGGCCCTCGCCGTACTCCAGCCCGCCGCCGGGGAACTTCGTGATGCGCTGCCCGCGGATCAGTTCGTCGGCCACGAGCACATGCCCATCGTGCACCAGCAAGCCGTAAACGCGGAGGGTGAAGTGCTGCATGGTTCAGTTCGGCTTGCGGCCACGCAGCATCTCCCGCTTGCCCGGCGGGCCGGTGAGCTTCTCCACCCGGAAACCGACGGCCTCCAGGGTGCGGCGCACCTCGCCCTTGGCGCTGTACGTCACCAGCACGCCCCCGGGGCGCAGCGCCCGGAAGAGCCGCGCGAACACATCCGCCGTCCACAGCCCGGGCTGCTTGCTCGGCGCGAACGCGTCGAAGTACACCACGTCATAAGCTTCGGTGTCGGTGAGCGCTTCCACGCCGGCCTGCCGCCAGGTGAAGCGGAAGCCCCCGAGCCCTTCGGTAAGGGCGCCGGGCGCAGCGGTCATCGCGTCGAGCCACGCGTCGGTGAGGGTGGGCACGCCGCATTGCGCGCAGTGGTCCACCGCCTGAAGCAGCGGCCGCGGCAGCGGATGCGGCTCCAGAGCCGTGTAGCGCACGCGGCATTTGCCCTCCACCACCTGCAGCCAGGTGAGCAGCATGTTGAGGCCCGTGCCCAGGCCCACCTCCAGCACGTCCACGTCAGCCTTGTCCACCGCGCGCAGCCCGTTCACGATGAACACATGCCACGATTCCTGCAGCGCGCCGTGCAGGCTGTGGTAGGGCTCATCCATGGATGGGTCGCGCAGGGTGTTGGAACCGTCGGCCGTGCGCACCAGCTGCAAGTGGGACCGGTCATGGAGCGGGGCGTTCACGCGGTAAATTTGGGCACATGCGCACGATCCCGCTCGCCCCCCTCGTCCTCGCCGCTCTGCTGCCCTTGCTGTCCGTCGGTCAGGACTGGGTGCGGATGTACCATGACCCGGCCGTGCCGCTGGACGAGGTGGAACGGGCCCACGCCGACCACTTCGCCGGTCGCGCACAGGAGCGCGGCAAAGGCCGCAATGTCTTCGCCCGCGAGGCCTGGTTCTGGTCGCAGCGGCTGTACCCCGAAGGGGTGCGGCCCGATCCCGGCGCCTATGCCCGTGCCTGGCGGCAACTGAAGAGCATGCCGGTGGCGGCCACACCCAAGAGCGCGAGCTGGCAACCGATCGGACCCGCCGCCTGGGATTCCTGGAGCTACAACCCCGGCAACGGACGCGTGCACACCGCCGCCGTGTCGCCGCTCGACGCGAACACCATCTACGTCGGCACGCCCTCCGGCGGCCTGTGGCGCACCACCGACGGCGGCGTCAACTGGAACGCGCTGGGCCAGGACCTGCCCACGCTCGGCATCACCGGCATCGCGCTGCACCCCACGGACGCCAACACCCTGTACATCGCCACGGGCGACGGCTATTCGCGCGACACCTATGCCTTGGGCGTGCTGAAGAGCACCGATGGGGGCGCCACCTGGAACGCCACCGGGCTCGACTGGGATGTGCACCAGGTGCGCACCACGCGCCGGCTGGTGATGCACCCCACCGACCCGGACGTGCTGTTCTGCGCGGCCAACAGCGGCCTCTACCGCACCACCGACGCCGGTGCCAGCTGGCAGCGCGTGGCCCTGGGCAGCTTCTTCGATGTGGCCTTCAAGCCCGGCGACCCCGGCGTGGTGCATGCCACCAGCGACCAGTACCACCGCAGCACCGACGGCGGGGCCACCTTCACCACGGTCACCAGCGGCCTGCCTGCGGCGGGCCTCGTGGTGCGCATGGCCCTGGCGGTCACCCCGGCCGACCCACAACTGGTGTACCTGCTGGCCGGACGCGAGGATGACGGCGGCTTCCGCGGCTTGTACCGCAGCACCGACGGCGGCACCACCTTCACCACGCGCAGCAACACGCCCAACATCATGGGCTACTCGGAGACCGGCAACGACAGCGGCGGGCAGGCCTGGTACGACCTGGCCCTCGCGGCCGACCCGGTGAACGCGGGCACGATCTACGCCGGCGGCATCAACGTGTGGAAGAGCGCCAACGGCGGCACCACGTGGACGAACATGAGCCACTGGACCTGGCCCAGCGCCGTGGGCTATACCCACGCCGACATCCATCACCTGCAGATCGCCAACGGCCAGCTCTACTGCGGCAGTGACGGCGGCTTCTTCCGCAGCCCCAACGGCGGTGCCGATTGGTTCGACCTCAGCGCGGGCCTGTCGGTGTCACAGGTCTACCGCATCGGTGTGTCCGGCATCCAGCCCGAGCTGGTCATGGCCGGGCTGCAGGACAACGGCAGCATGCAGTGGGAGAGCGGGGCCTGGATCCATGTGCAGGGCGGCGATGGCATGGAAGGGCTGGTGGACAAGGACGATCCGCAGGTGCGCTTCTGCAGCGCGCAGTACGGATCGATCTACCGCTCGTTCGATGGTGGCCAGACCTTCGGAAGCGTGAGCTTCACGATCCCCGAGGAAGGCGCCTGGGTGACGCCCTACATCCAGGACCCCAGCGTGCCCGGTCGCCTCTACGCCGGGTACAACAACCTCTGGCGCAGCAACGACCTGGGCGATACGTGGACCAACATCAGCAACATCACCACCGGACGGAAGGTGCGCGCCATCGCGGTGGCCCCCACCGATCCGGACGTCATCTACTTCAGCAACGACGGCGCCCTGCGCCGGAGCACCGATGGCGGGACCACCTGGGACATCCTCACCGGTCTGCCCGCCCAGGCGCTTACCGCCATCGCCATCGACCCCACCGACGCCGATCGCGTGGCGGTGACCTGCTCCGGCTTCCGTGAAGGGGTGAAGGTGTTCCGCAGTGTGGACGGTGGCGACACCTGGTCCGACCACAGCGGCAACCTGCCCAACGTGCCGGTGAACACCGTGGTGCTCACCGGCATCAACGACGGCCTGTACGTGGGCACCGACCTGGGCGTCTTCTATCGCGACGCCACCCTCGGCAACTGGCAACCCTTCGCTCAGGGCCTGCCCGCCGTGGTGGTGATGGAACTGGAGCTCGATGGCAGCGGCCAGATGCTCCATGCGGCCACCTACGGCCGCGGCGTGTGGCGTACGCCGGTGTACAGCCCCAGTGGCGATCCCCCGGTCGCCGGCTTCCGCACGGAGAGCGAGGTGGTCTGCGGCGGCGGTGCGGTCACCTTCCACGACCTGGCGCTGGAGGCCGCACCGGGGTGGAGCTGGCAGTTCCCCGGCGGCAACCCGGGCACCAGCACCGATGCCTCGCCCGCGGTGACCTATCCCGCGAGCGGCTCCTACACCGTGAGCCTCACGGTGAGCAACGCCTTCGGCAGCGATACGGAGACGCGCTCGGTGGACGTGCAGGTGCGGCCTGAGCAGATCGAGGTGGCGCTGGTGTTCGACCAGTATGCGGGCGAGAGCGCCTGGAGCATCGTGGATGACAACGGTCTCGTGGTGGCCACCGGAGGCCCGTACAACGGCCAGTTGAACACCGCCACGCTCACGGCCTTCGCCTGCCTCGACACCGGCTGCTACACCTTCATCATGCACGACGCGTACGGCGACGGCATGTGCTGCAACGCGGGCAACGGCAGCTACACGGTGACGGGCGCGTTCACGGGCTTCATCGCCGATGGCGCGAGCTTCGGCGTGGAGGAGAGCACGCCCTTCTGCGTGGACGCCTCGGTGGGCCTGCCCGCGCGATCGGCCCCGGCGCTGCGGTTGCGCAGCGATGGCGATGGGGTGTACACACTGCTCGGCGCTCCCGCGGGCGAGCGCTGGTGGGTGCTGGACGGGCTGGGGCGTGTGGTGCGCGACGGCCTGCTGGCACCGGCCGGTGGCGAACTGCGCGTGGACCTGCGTGACGCCGCGGCGGGCACCTACACCCTGCGCGGCGCCGGTGGTGCGGGCGTGAAGCTCGTGCGCGGCTACTGACCCAGGATGCGGATCTCCGTGCGGCGGTTGCGCGCCTTGTTGGCGGCACTGTCGTTCGGGGCCACCGGCTGCGTGGGGCCATAGCCCTTCACTTCCAATCGATCGGCGGCGACCCCCTTGGCCGTGAGGTGGTCCACCACGGCCTGGGCCCGGGCCTGGGAGAGCTTCAGGTTGTGCTCGGCGCTGCCGTCGCTGTCCGTGTGGCCGCCCACCTCCAGGCGCAGCCCCGGATTGTCGATCATCAGTTTCGTCAGCTGCGCCAGCTCCGCGTGCGAGCCCGCCTGCAGATCGGCCTTGTCGCGGTCGAAGAAGAGGTTGCGCATCACCTCCACGCCACCCACCTCCAGCGGCTTCATGCCCACCTCCAGGGCCAGCTCCACCGTGCCTTCCTCGCCCACCTCGATGTGCTGGCTGTGGAAGAGGTAGCCGTTGGCGCGCACGTGCAGGGCGTACGCGCGGCCCGCCGGCACTGTGGCCATGAATTCGCCCGTCTCGCGGTCGCTCTGGAACCGCGCCACCAGGCTGGCATCCGCCAGGTCCAGCAGGTCGATGTCGGCCTCCAGGCCCTTGAGCGCCCGCAGGTCCTTCACCCATCCCTTCACCAGCACGGTGGCCATGGTGGGGGCCGGTGCGGCGTCCACGGCGGCGGCGGCGGTGGCCGTCTCCTGCGTGGCGGGGTCGGGCAGGAACTCCACCTCGTAGATGTCGTCCTCCCCCAGGCCGCCCGGGCGCAGGGAACTGAAGTAGCTCGTGCTGCCGCTGGCGTTCATCACGAAGAAGAGGTCATCGTCCGCACCGTTCACCGGCCAGCCGAGGTTCACCGGCTTCGACCATTGGCCGGCTTCCAGCGTGCTGCGGAAGATGTCGTAACCGCCCATGCTGTTGTGGCCCTTGCTGCTGAAGTAGATCGTGCGCCCGTCGGGATGCACGAAGATGCCGTCCTCATCGAAGCGCGTGTTGATCGTGGGCCCCAGGTTCTCGGCCGGCCCCCAGTCCTGTCGGCCGGCGTCCCACTTGCTGCGGTAGATGTCCTGCCCGCCGAGGCCCTCCTCGGGGCGGTCGCTCACGAAGTAGAGCCACTGTCGGTCGAAGCTGTACCACGCACTGCTCTCGTGGTAGCGCGTGTTCACGTTCGGACCCAGGGGGCGCGGGTCGCTCCACGCCTTTCCCGTCCGCTTGGTCTCGAACAGGTCGCCCGTGCCTTTCACATCGCGGTAGATCAGCATGGTGCGGCCGTCGTTGAAGAGGCCCACGGAGGCGTCGTTGATGGCCGTGTTCACCGGCTCGGGCAGCGGCGCCGGGTCGCTCCAGCCCCGATCGCCGCGCGTGCTCACGTACACGTCCTCGAAATACTCGTTGGTGGCCTTGTTCACCTTGCCTCCGGTGGTGTTGGCGCGGCGCGAGGTGTAGAAGAGCGTGCCCCCATCGGCCGTCAGCAGCACGCCGTAGTCGCTCTCCGGACTGTTGATCCGCGGACCCAGGTTGGCCACTCGCACATGCGTGGGGGCAGCGCCGAGCGCCTTGCCGTTGCGGCATTCGGCCAGGTGCTTGTCGGTCTGGTTGTAGGCCGGCTCCGGGTCGGGGTTGCGTGCCGTGCGCAGCTTGTGATCCTCGTATTCCGCGATGGCCTCGTCCCAGCGACCGTTGAGCTGCAGGGCGTAGCCGCACAGAAAGTGCACGCGCGGCATGGCCGGGTCCAGCGCCGCCGCCCGCAGGAACCAATCGACCGACTCGTGCCGTTGCTCCCCGTTCAAGTGGCAGAGGCCGATGCGCACGTTCAGCTCGGCGTTGTCCGGGTTCACGGCGTGGGCCTGCAGGTACAAGGGCAGCGCCTGCGCATAGGCCGCACCGCCGGTTTCGGCCAGCTTGTCCGCCTGCTGCATCGCCCGCAGGGCGTTGTCCAGCGCCTCCTTGTCCGCGATGTGGTCACGGTCGAAGGGGATGTTGCCCTGCGCCCGCACCATGACGGTGAAGAGCGTCAGCAGCAGGAGAAGGGGAGCACGCATGCACATGGCCGATGGTTTTCGCCGAAGCGCTGTTCATACGAAGGTCGGACAGGAATGTTCATCCGACCGGCGTGCGGCTACTTTCGCCCCGCCGCGCCAGTTGCGGCCTTTCACCACCCATGGCCAAGCGGACCACACGCCCCTCCCGTCCCTCCCGACCCGCCAGCATCCTCGGGCCCGCGTCGATGGAGTTCCTGGAGTCCTACCTCAACAACGCCAGCCCCACGGGCTTCGAGAGCAGCGGCCAGCGCCTCTGGCTCGACTATCTCCGCCCCTATGTGGACGACCACTTCACCGATGCCTATGGCACCGCCGTCGGCGTGGTGAACCCCGAAGCGAAGTTCAAGGTGGTGATCGAGGCCCATGCCGACGAGATCAGCTGGTTCGTGCACTACATCACCAAGGAGGGCTTCATCTACGTGAAGCGCAACGGCGGGAGCGACCACCTGATCGCGCCCAGCAAGCGGGTGAACATCCACACCGAGAAGGGCATCGTGAAGGCCGTGTTCGGCTGGCCCGCCATCCATGTGCGCAACGGCAAGAACGACCCCGTGCCCGCGTTGGACAACATCTTCCTCGACTGCGGCTGCAGCAGCAAGGAGGAGGTGGAGAAGCTCGGCGTGCACGTGGGCTGCGTGATCACCTACGAGGACGAGTTCATGGT
>JADLBK010000124.1 GCA_020847755.1 Flavobacteriales bacterium
CGTCGAGGATCATGTTCAGCGGCTGGCCACCCTCGAAGGCGAAGATGGTCTGCTCGATGCACCAGTCGAACTCCTCATTGCTCATGCCCTTCCAGGCATACACCGGAATGCCGGCCTTGGCGATGGCCGCCGCAGCGTGGTCCTGCGTGCTGAAGATGTTGCAGCTGCTCCAGCTCACTTCGGCGCCAAGCTCCTTGAGGGTCTCGATCAGCACGGCCGTCTGGATGGTCATGTGCAGGCAGCCGGCGATGCGGGCGCCCTTGAGGGGCTTCTCCTTGCCGTACTTGGCGCGCAGGGCCATCAGGCCGGGCATCTCGGCCTCGGCCAGCTCGATCTCCTTGCGGCCCCACTCGGCAAGGGCCATGTCCTTCACTTTGTACTTCAACTGTTCGGCGGTCTTGGTGCTCATGCGTTGCTCGCCGTAGCCCGGCGTAGGCGTAGGTGCGGATCTGCTCGGGGGCGTCCCGTTCGCGGCGGCAAAGGTAGCGGTTCGGAGCGCTGAAGGCCAGCGCTGTTGACTAAGTTCGCACCGATGGGCGCCGTGGTGGAACAGCTTGAGGACGCGAAGGTTCGCGGGCGCAAGCTCCTGGCCGTGCTCATCGACCCCGACTTCGGGCAGGACGAGGCGCTGCTGGAGCGCACGGTGCAGAACGCCTGCATGGCCCAGGCCGATCTGCTCTTCGTGGGCGGCAGCCTGCTCACCTCGGCCTCCTTCGACCGCTGCGTGGCCCTGGTGAAGCATTGGAGCGACCGGCCTGTGGTGCTGTTCCCGGGCAGCCCGGCGCAGCTCAGCCGCCATGCCGATGCGGTGCTCTTCCTCAGCCTGATCAGCGGCCGCAACCCCGAACTGCTCATCGGCCACCATGTCACCGCCGCCCCCACCATCAAGGCGCTGGGGCTCGAGGCCATCCCCACCGGATACATGCTCGTGGATGGCGGCAAGCCCACCACGGTGAGCTACGTGAGCCAGACGGTGCCGATCCCCCATAACAAGCCGGGCATCGCCGCCGCCACGGCCCTGGCGGGCGAACTGCTCGGCCTCCGCACCATTTACCTGGACACGGGCAGCGGCGCCGACCGCACCGTGAGCCCGGACATGGTGGCCACCGTGCGGCGCACCGTGCAACTACCGATCATCGTGGGCGGCGGCATCCGCGATGCGGCCACCGCCCGCGGCCTGTGCGACGCCGGGGCGGACGTGGTGGTGGTGGGCACGGCCTTCGAGCAGGACCCTGAGCTCATCTTCGCCCTGAGCGAAGCGGTGCACGGGTGATCAACGCTTGACGAAGCGCGCCGTCCGGACCTTCCCGTCCGCTTCGATCACGCGCAGTACGTGGACCCCGGGGACCAGGGTGTTGATGTCCAACGGCCCTTGGGGTGCGGCGGATGTCAGGACCATGCGGCCATCCGGCCCAAGGACCTCGACCTGCGCTCCGGTCTTCACCCCTTGCAGGAACAGCCGATCCTCCGCCGGCACCGGGTGCAGCCACAGATCCGACGCCGGCCCCAGTTCTTCAGCCGCTCCCAAGGCAAGGGCGCAATCGCCGACGCCGCCCACGTTCGGTCCCCATTGCACCGTGTCGTTCGCGGTCATGCAGACCAGCTCGCCGATCCCCGACACGCTGCCGCAGGCCACTGTTTGCAACAGGCCCTGGGTGCTGCCGATGCCTTGGATCCAGTAGATGCCCGTTGGTCCCGACCAGCCGAGGCATTCCACTTCGACCCTCCGGCGCGCCGTGCCGGTGATGGTGATGGTATCCACCGCGTACACCCGCAGATCCTGCGGATAGAGCCCGAAGACGTCCAGCAGCGTGTCCCCGGAGAGCACATCGAAGTCATAGAGCAGCACCGGATCGGCAGCGCCTGGCTCCCAATAGCTCACCTGGCCCAGCTCGTTGTCGTGCAGCGCTCCGCCATACCCAGCAGGAAAGATGGAGCCGTCGATGGAGGTGGCCACCAGCAGCTTTTTGTACGCCGTGCCGTTGTACACGGTATCCGGGGAGACCGCATCATATGTGTAGTGGTAGCCTTCATGCGGATACCCCGGGCCGACCCAGAAAGAGACGGTCCAGCCGGCGTTGGCATCCGGCAGCGCCTCGAACTGGGCGTGCGTGGGAAGCACGAGCACGGCGGCGAGCAGAGCAACGATGTGGCGGACCATGTCGCAGGGGGGTGCACAAAGGACGCCGATCGCACCCGGAACGCTGCTCATGATCCAGCCGGGCAGCGCGATGCACCTTCGCGTCGTCCACTGAACAACCCTGTTCCCATGCGCGCACCGTTCCTGTTGTTGAGCATCGTGGCCCTGGCGGCCCACGCCCAGTTCCCCCTCAGCCAACCGGCCACCGGCGACACGGTGTACTCCGGCACGGACCTGCTGACCCCGGTCGCGTGCTGGCCCTGGGGCCCGGGCGCCCTGCTGCCCGCGCAGGCCGACCCCGGAACCCGGCTGGTGCGGTTGGACGACGATGGCACCTGGCTCGGCGAGCAGGCGCTGCCGACGGCCTTCGCGTATGTCTTCGGCAGTGCGGACGACAACCCCGCCCCGGTGATCGTGGGACGCAGCATCGCGCAACGCGCCTACATCGCCCGGTTGAACGGCACGGCCGACGGCGTGCAATGGGCTGATTCGTTGATGGTGAACAACGAGACCTACTTCTCCAACGTGACCGTCCTCGGGAACGGCGACCTGTTGGCCTGCGGCACGTCGTACGTCACGCCCATGGACCTTCGGCCCATCGTGCGCCGCTATGGCCCGGGAGGACAGCTGCTCTGGACCTACAGCCTGCCCGGCCAGCCCATCGAACGCGCCGTGCATGGCCGCGAGCTGTCCGACGGCGCCCTGCTGATCACCGGCCTGAGCGGACCACCGATGCCCGGCGCCATCCAGGTGCTGTGCAAGCGGTTCAGCGCCACCGGTGCACTGGAGGCTTCTGCGACCATGGGCACAAGTGGTTTCCAGCAAGGCCTGAAGGTGCTGGAACGGCCCGCCGGTGGTTCCATGATCTTTGGCCGGCAGGATAGCGGGTTGGACGGCCTTGCGATGCATGTGGATGATCAATGTGCGCTTCAGGCCCAACGTTACCATCCGGGGCTGAAGCTGTACGATGCCTGCTTCGACCCCCTGACGAACACGTATCTGGCCACTGGTCATCGAGACCTGCACTGCCTTGTGGCCCGGTTCGACGACCAGGGCGACACGCTCTGGACGCGCACGTATGCCGAAGGGATCGGCCGGCACATCCGGCCCGACGGCCATGGAGGCTTCCTGGTGAGCGGCACGGCCGCGGACAGCCTCACCGGCCTCTTTCTTCGACCCTACCTGCTGCGGGTGGACGGGGATGGCTCCATGCTGGGCGTGGTGACGGTCGGCGCATCAACGGGCACGGCACAGCTGCTCGATATCGACACAGAGGGCGGTGCATGGATCCACGTGGCCGCCCCCTGCCGCTGGACAGTGCTGGACGCCACGGGGCGGCTGGTCGCTGAAGGGCGGATCGCCCAGGCCGGGCGGGCCTTGATCCCCGCACCCCGCAGCAAGGGGCTGGCGCTGCTGCAGCTGGGCGACGACCATGGCCGCACCGAGGTGCTGCGCTGGACCACGCCTTGAATGAGCCGATGCGGCGATGGGGCCTAACTTCCCCGACCCGCATGCGCCTCTTCCTTTCCCTCACGCTCTGCCTGCTCGCCGCCGCCGCCCGGCCGCAGAGCGACTCGCTGTGGAGCGTGTGGCGCAACGAGGCTCTGCCGGACAGCGCCCGTCTGACGGCCATGGCCAGCCTGTCGTGGAAGGCCGTGTTCGAGAAGCCGGACAGCGGCCTCACCCTGGCGCGCATGCAGCTGGAACTGGCGCGTACCACCGGCGACCCGAAAGCCCTGTACACCGCCTACAACACACTGGCCGTGGGGCACAAGATGCGCAGCGACCTGCCCGCCGCGCTCGATCACTTCAACCGTGCCCTGGAGGTGGCCCGGTCCATGACCGACCGCGGGCGCACCGCCGCCACGCTCAGCAACATGAGCACGGTGTACAAGGACCTCGGCGACCTGCCGCGCGCATTGGAGCTGCTGCATCAGAGCCTGCGCATCGACCAGGAGCTCGGCAACACCGAGGGCGTGGCCAGCACCTACAACAACATCGGCAACACCTACAAACGGCTGAACGAGTTCGGCAAGGCGCTGGAGAACTACGAACGCAGCGCCGCGCTGTACAACGAGCTGGGCAATGCCAAGGGCCGGGCCAGCGCGCTGGTGAGCATCGGCACCACGCACAGCGACCTGGGCGAGCGCGGGAAGGCCGCCACCGAACTGCAGGAGGCCATCGGCCTGTACCGCGGTCTCGGCAACCGGCTCGACCGGGGCAAGGCGCACAACAACCTCGGCCAGGTGCTCTCCCGGCTGGACCGGCCCCGCGAGGCCCACGCCCACTTCGACACCGCGCGTGCCGTGTTCACCGAGCTGGACGCGAAGGACCCGTTGACCCGCAACCTCTATTACACCGGTGAGGCCTACCTCGCCGAAGGCCGCGCAGCGGATGCGCTCAAGGTGTGCCGACGCGGACTCGTCCTGGCCGACAGCCTGGGCCTGCTGGCCCAGCGCAAGGAATGCACCGAGTGCGTGATGCGCGCGCTGGCCCTGGTCGGCGATTACCGCGGCGCCTACGAAGCGCAACGGTCCTACCTCTCGCTGGATGACACGCTGGACAAGGTGAACAACGGCAAGGAGGTGCTCCGGCTGGAACTGGTGCGCGACTTCGAACAGCAGCAGATCGCCGACAGCCTCTCCCGTGTGAAGGAGGCTTACGCGCAGCAGCTGGCCTTCGACCGGCGCATGGCCGACGAGCGGGGCCGCCGGGGCATGCTCATCGCCGGCATCATGCTGGCCCTGGTCATCGCGGGCGCCCTGCTGAGCCGCCTGCGGTACACCCAGCGCGCCAAGAAGGCCATCGAGCACGAGAAGGAGCGCAGCGATGAGCTGCTGCACAACATCCTGCCCGTGGAGGTGGCCGCCGAACTGAAGGCGAAAGGCCGCGCTGAAGCAAGGTCCTACGACACTGCCACCGTGCTGTTCACCGACTTCAAAGGCTTCACCCAGCTGAGCGAACAACTGAGCGCCGCTGAGCTCGTGGAGGAGATCGATGCATGCTTCAAGGGGCTCGACGCCATCGTGGAGCGGCATCGCGTGGAGAAGATCAAGACCATCGGCGACGCCTACATGGCCGCCGCCGGACTGCCCGACCCCCAGGCGTCCAGTGCAGCGGACATCGTGCTGGCGGCGCTCGACATGCGGGACCACATCGCACAGCGCCGCACCGAACGCCTGCGCGCCGGCAAGCCCGCCTTCGAGATGCGCATCGGCCTGCACAGCGGACCGGTGATCGCCGGCATCGTGGGCGTGCGCAAGTTCGCCTACGACATCTGGGGCGACACGGTGAACACGGCGGCGCGCATGGAGAGCAGCGGCGAAGCCGGCCGCGTGAACATCAGCGCCACCACCTACGAGCTGGTGAAGGACACGCCCGGCCTGCGCTTCGAACCGCGCGGCCTGGTGCACGCCAAGGGCAAGGGCGACCTGCGGATGTACTTCGTGGAGCGCGCCTGAAGCGTGGCCTCCTCAGCGCAACACGAGCCGCTCGGTGAAGGTCCGCTCCCCTGCGGTGAGCCGCACGATGTAGAGCCCGGCCGGAACCGCGCCATCAAAGGCCAGGGCGTGCGCCGCCTCATCCGTGAGTTGCACGCTTCTCTGCCACACCGAGCGCCCGGAAAGGTCCAGCACCTCCACCTGGGCCAGGCCGTCCATGCCACGCACAGCGAGGGTGATGTCCGACCCATCGGACGGGTTGGGGTACAGCACGAATCCGGCATCCTCATCGGCCATCGCTTCCATGTCGCGTGTGGCCGTGAGCGGATAGCGGGTGCGGATGGTGCAGGCCGGGCCGAAGGGGCAGTAGGTGGCGGCGCCATCGAAGCTCACCCGCACCTGCACCTCGTAGATGCGGCCCGGCTTCAGCGGCAGCGTGGCCCACGGCGTCAGCGTCAGCGAAGGCGTGGTGGAGGCGATGCGGCGCAGGTAGGTGCCAAAGCTGAACTGGAACTGGTAGTGGGTGGCGCCGGGCACGGCGCGGGCCTGGATGCTGCTGGTGCCATTGAGGAAGACCTGCGTGCCACAGCTCGGGATGGCATCGTCGGCGTTGGTCAGTTGCGTCACCGCACAGCCGTCCGCGCCGGTCCGCACCGCATCGTCGTAGCTGCTGGTGAACGCCGCCCCGTCCAGCGCGATCAGCTCCTCGCCGAGGGCGATCACCTTCACATAGCCCGGCAGGGCGCGGGCGTCCATGCCGTTGCCGCCGCTGTCGTCCACGCGCAGGGCATAACACGCGGCCGGGTCCAGGTCCACCCAGCTCCGCTCCACGGTCTCCGCGTTGGTGTACGGTCCGCCGCTGGCCACGGCCACCCCGGTGGCGTCCTTCAGGCTCCAGGTGGTCTCCTGCGGATCGCCGTCGGTGCGCACCTCCACCAGCACGCGGTAGCTGTCGCCTTCCACGCTCTCGCCCTGCACGGTGCGGGTGATCACATTGCCCGTGGCCACCTCATCGGGCTGGGTGTTCACCGTGGTGATGCGGAACTCCAGCTGGTCGCCCGGCTGCAGGCCCGTGATGGTCGGCAGCGCGGGCTTGCGCACCTCGCCGGTGAGGGCGGGCACGGCCAGCACCCAGTTGAAGGTGTTGTCCGCCAGCCCGTTCCGCAGGATGTCGATGTCGCAGCTGGTCATCGTTTCGCCGCCGGTGTTCTGGATCCGCAGCACCGGTGTGATGCTGCCGTCGCAGGTGCGGTCGAGCCCTTCGTAGCTCAGGATCGTGGCGTCGAAGCTCTGGGCGGTGAGCAGGACGGGTACCAGCAGGGCGGCGATCAGGAGGGAAGAGGTGCGCATGGCCAGGGTCGTTGGATCATCCAAACGTAGTGCGGCGGCCAGGAAGCACGATGGTAACTTTCGTTAGGGCGAGCCGGGCCACTGTTGCGCCAGTGCCCCCTCGCACCCATCTACGGCGAAACCACCACCCGCTCGTGGTACACCCCCTCGGGCCCGCTCAGTCGCAGCAGGTAGGTGCCGCTGCCAAAGCGAGAGAGGTCGATGTCCTCGCTGGTGGCGCCGCTGGGCAACGGCCGTTGGAACAGCAGGCGGCCCGTGCCATCGAACACGCTGTAGAAGCTGTCCGCCCGGAGGGGGTCGGAGAACGACAGGGTGACGC
>JADLBK010000125.1 GCA_020847755.1 Flavobacteriales bacterium
AGGGGGTCTGATGGGTGTGGCGGAACTCCTCGATGCGCTCGAACGGACTGGCCGAGACGCCGTAGACGTACCAACCGGCGTTGAAGGCCGCCTGGGCCAGCGTGTTGATCCCCGGAAGACAGTCGGGGTCCGCCTTCTCCACGTTGTACACCATCACCAGCAGCACGGGCGTCGGGTCCCCGAGCACATCGGCGGTGATGTCGTTGCCATCGCGGTCGGTGAGCCCGAAATCCTGCACCGGGCTTTCCACACCGGCCTTGAGCACCTCCACGCGCCGGTCGACGTAGACCCATGTGCTGTCGTCCCACGGATAGGCGCCGCGGGTATCGAACTCCTTGCTCTCGCCGGTGACCTGGTTGCGGTAGGTCATGTAGATGACCTGCTCGGGCGCCTGCCCCATGGTCTTCTGTTCGCTGATGCTCTTGCCGGTCGCGTACGGGCGGTAGTCGATCCAGGGTAGATGGGCGTAGCACCACCATATGAAGACCGCACCCAGCACGGTGATCCAGCCGGCCGTGGTCCACTCCGCACGCGCGCCCTGCGCGTACCGCTTCACCATCAGGTAGCCCAGCAGACCGACCACGGTGAAGGCGAGGTAGAAGAAGGAACCGAAGACCCAGCTCCACACGGCCACGCCGATCAGCCCACCGGGCAGCAGGACCTTGTCCTCCGCCGTTGAGTTGAACGGGATGCCCGGACGGCGGACGGCGGCGAAGAAGATGGGCAGCACGAGCACGAGCAGGATCACATCCTTGGTGAAGCTCTCCCATGGGGTGAGGCTTCTGCCGATCGACCCTTTCATCGCATCGCCGAAGCAGCCGCAATCGGTCACACAGGTCACGCCGCGTTCCTCGGACATGCCGTTCACGATCACGGTGTAGGTGCCGTTGGGGTCGCAGGTGGCGGTGTAGGCGGTGAGCCAGCCGAAGAAGAGCGTGAGCAGCACCAGGGCCCATGTGGCCAGCTTCATGCGACCTCCCACCAGGACCGCGAAGCCCAGCACGATCTCGCCCAGGCAGGCCAGAATGGCCAGCGCCAGGGCCCATGGCTCCAGCCAGGGCATGTTGAGCGCGCTCTCGGCGAAATACTCCTGCAGCTTGTAGCTGAATCCGAGCGGGTCATTGGCCTTCACCAGGCCGGACACGATGAAGGTGGCGCCGACAAGGATGCGGCAGAGGAGGATCAGGGTGCGCATGGTCGCTGGGCCGCTCCGCAGGGGTCGACGGCGGGCGCAAGTTAGTGGGGGACCGGTCCGGGCGCCGGCCGTTCACACTTCGTTAACGCACCATCGGATCAGGCACCTTCATCGAGCCGGATCATGGCGAAAACGCCATAGTTGATGATGTCAAGGAAGTTCGCATCGATGCCTTCGCTGACGAGGGTGGCCCCGGCGTTATCCTCGATCTGCTTGATCCTCAGCAGCTTCATCAGGATGAGGTCCACGAGCGAGCTGACGCGCATGCTGCGCCAGGCCTCGCCGTAGTCGTGGTTCTTGCGAAGCATGAGCTCGCGGGCCTTTCGAACGGCGGCCTGGACCAGTCCGGCGCCTTCGGAAGCATCGAGGTCAGGGGCATCCACCACCCCGCGCTCCAGTTGCACCAGGGCCATCGCCGCGTAATTGATGATGCCGATGAGCTCCGGGCGCACCCCCTCTCCCACCTTGCTCTCCCCCACCGTCTGCAGGGTGCGGATGCGCTGCGCCTTGATCAGGATCTGGTCGGTGAGCGAGGGTACGCGCAGCACGCGCCAGGCCGTTCCATAGTCGTGGGCCTTCTTGGTGAACAGGGCCATGCACTCGCCGGTCACGGCGTCGTACTCGGACAAGGTGCGTTCCATGGGTCGGCGAAGGTATCAGGCCCGTGCAGTGCGCCTCCGCCACCACCAGATACCCAGCCCCACGGCCAGCAGACCACCCATGACCCAGGGCCAGGAGGAGCTGGGGCCGGTGCTCGTGCCTTGTTCGACCGACGCCGAAGCGCGCTGAACGCTGTCCGCCACCATGCTCTTGCGGAACTCCACGCGAGCGAGCAGTTCACGCGCCTGCTGGCGCTGCAAGCTGTCGCTCAGCACGGACCTGCGCTCCGAGTTCCGCCGCACACAGTCTTCATCGCCAGTGCGTTCGCACGCCTTCACCAGGCACGCACAAGCCTTCTCCTCCACGCTGCGCAACTGGAGGTCCGCCGCAGAGCGTGCAGCACGCGCGCAATGACGGATGGCCTCCGAAGGGAGGTCGCGGTCGAGCTCGAGCAATCCCAGACTGATCAACGCCTGGGCGAGGCCCGGCTCGTCGCCAAGGGAATCGCGGAGGGATATACTGGCCGTGATCCAGTGTTGCGCGCTATCGAGCTGTCCCAACAGGCGATGTACATCTCCGATGTCATGCTGCATCAAGGCCTTTCCGGAACGGTCCTTCACCAGCTCGCGGTAGCGCAGGCTGCGGAAGTAAAGCGCGAGCGCCCCCCGCAGGTCGCCGCGGTCCTGGGCAAGCAGGCCCAGGTTCCCATAGGCTCCGGCCAGCCCCGGCCGATCATCCGCCGCCTCCGCTGTCCGCAGCACCTGGTCGAGCATCCGACGTGCGGCGGCCGTATCGCCCATCTCCCGGTGAATGCCGCTGAGGTTGCTGGCGGTGATGGCCTGTCCACGACGGTCCCCCAAGGCCTCGAACACGGGCACGCACCGTTCGTAGTGCTCCAAGGCACGCACCAGATCGCCCTGCTGGTGGAAAACAGCGCCGAGGTTGCTGTGCGCCCCGGCCACACCCCGCTGGTCATCCAGTTGCTCATACAGGGCCAGCATCTCCCGATAGGTCACCACCGCCGGGTAGAAGTTGCCCATCAGCATGTAGGCCATGCCCTTGAAGTTGAGCGCGAAGGCCTGGCGCCGGCGGTCGCCACCGGTCGTGGCGGTCTCGTGCAGGTCCATGGCCAGCCGCAACGCGCTGTCCGGGTCCTGATAGATCAGGGTGCGGAGGGCCTCGCCGGCCGCGTGCATGCGCACCGTGTCCGGCCTCGTCACATCCATCCACACGCGGAGCAGGCTGTCCTGCTGGGCCTCAAGCGGGCTCAGGGAAAGTAGGACCGCCGAAAGCAGCAGCACACACCGGAACGCCATGCCGCGAAGGTCGCGGATCCCCGGCCGACCGATCTTCGCCCCATGGCAGCACGTTCCATCGGATGGCGCGTCAAGGAGACGCTTCTCGAGCTGCCCGTCCCGTGTGTGATGGGCGTGCTGAACGCCACGCCTGATTCGTTCCACGGCGCCAGCCGCGTGGATCCGGATGGCGCCCTTCGCCTGGCGGACCGGATGATGAACGAAGGCGCTTCCATCCTCGATATCGGCGGGGCCAGCTCCAGACCCGGGAGCACGGGGGTCCCCGTGGACGAGGAGCTGCGCCGTGTGGTGCCTGTGGTCAAGGCCGTGCACCAGCGGTTCCCCGAGGCCCTGCTGAGCGTGGACACCTGGCGCTCCGAGGTGGCCCGGGCCGCCGTGCATGCCGGAGCCGGGCTGGTGAACGACATCGGCGCGGGGCTGCTGGACGCTGATATGCTGCCCACCGTGGCCGCCCTGCACGTGCCCTATATCGCCATGCACATGCAAGGCACACCGGCCACCATGCAGGAGTCCGCCGCTTACGCTGACGTGGCCGGTGAGGTGACACATTTCCTGAGCGGACGCCTCCGGGCCTGCAAGGACGCCGGCATCCCCGATGTGGTCATCGACCCCGGATTCGGCTTCGGCAAGACCACCGCACACAACTATCGGCTGCTCCACGAACTCCCCCGGATCGCCGCATTGGGCGCGCCGGTCCTCGTGGGCCTCTCCAGGAAACGCATGGTGAACGAGGTCCTCGGTATCCCCGCTTCGGAGGCCCTGAACGGCACCACCGTCCTGAACACCCTCGCGTTGCTCGGCGGAGCGGCCATCCTCCGGGTGCACGATGTGCGTGAGGGCATGGAGGTGGTGAAGCTGTTGGGCCGGTTCCAGGACGAGTCCCGCTGAGCCGGTCCGGGCCCTCCCACCCATCGTTCGAAGCGGCCGGACCACGCGTCCTATGCCTCGACCTCGGTCAGCTTCACCTGGGCCTGGTTGATGGTGGTGCACAGGTGCTTCACCTCGCCCTCCCCCACAAGCGCCTGATAGGCCAACTGGACCTTCTTCCACGCCGCCTTGGCATCCGTCTCGAGGCGCTCGCCACGACCAGTGAGGAAGACCCGCACGGTCCGCCCGAACACCTCGCGCTGCACCAGGCCTTTGGAGACCATCTTGTCGAGGGTCTTCGTCACGGTGGACTGATCGAGGACGAGCAGGGTTGCGAGGTCGCTGACGGATATCCCCGGCGCGGAACGCACACCGATCAGGATGAATCCCTGCGTGGGACTGAGCTCCACGGCACCAAAGTGCTCGCGCGCGGAACGGTCCAAGGTGCGGGCGAGGGCGGCGGATGTGAAGAAGAGGCAGGTGTGGAAGGGGGAACGGGGAGCTGGCATGGTACGAATCTAACGTATGCATGGCCATACATATGTCCATCTCCTCGAAGCACATCGTTCATCTGGAGCGCAACTGATCGAATAACAAATGATCGCGAGCTCAACCACCCAATGGAATGATCAATCGGCCCCGGACGTATGTATGGCCATACATACTTCTAGAGGAGCCCCTTCCCGGAAGCGCCCCATCATAAACAATTGATTATCTGATACTTAGTCACTCGCCCAGCCTTGAGCCCTCGTGACCGAATACAGATGAACATATGTATGGCCATACATACTTCTTCAAGTGAACAGAATGCATACAATCTCCACAAGAACCTCACGTTCAGAAGCTTAACCGCGCGACGACCCGATCGGTCCGAACCAAGGGCCTACGACAGAACATATGTATGGCCATACATATGTCACTTGCATCCTCACTTCCTCCCTTCACAACCGATCCACCGGCGGTCTGCGCTTCTCCATTGGCCGGTACTTCCGTACCAGCTTCTCATACGCATCCATCGCCTCGGCCACCTGCGGCCGGATCCGTTCGGTGTACTCCACGTTCCAGCTCAGGTTGCGCACGGACTGCTTGTACAGCGCCTCACCCAGGGGCATGTCGAACACCCCATAGTCGCCGCCCTCGATCCATTGGATCATGGTCATCTGAACATCCATCTCATAGTATGGCACGTCGGGAAAGACAGGGATCTCGCGCGCGTCGATCCGAACATGCTTGGTCACCAGGTCCTGGCGCGAGAACCACACCGTATACATGGCTCCACGGTCGAGCAGGAACTCGTAGGTCCCGTTGCTCTTCGTCACCGTCTCATCCAGCGGAACGCTATCGCGGAGCACACGGACCAGCACCCCTTTCTCCGGACTGCCGGTGAAGTACTCCGTCACCAGCCCATACAGCCGGATATAGAACCGTTCACGCTGCGCTTGTGCCCCCAGAGAGGTCAGCAGCATGACCAGCAACAGCAGGGACCGCATGCGTCGGTTGACGTTGCACGCGAAAAACCCCAGCCTCGAAGACCCGGGCAGCATGGTCGTTCCGCCACGTTCCATGGTCGAAAGGTATCCTCCCTCCGTTTCCCGTCCTTCGGCGAGCTTTGCCGCCGGTCGAAAAGCACCCGCACCATGGCCCGCCATCTGCTCGACGTCCGCTCGGGCGAGAACTTCCACATTGTGCTCTGGCTCGTGAAGGACACCTGCTGGGCCCTGGACCTTGGCGTGCCTGCCTCGGCCATGGTGCTGCCCACCGTCGCCGTCGCGGTCTTCATCGCGTGGAAGCACAGGCACGAGCCTTACGAGCGCGCGCATGCCTTGGCGACCGTGTTCTGGATCCTTGCCAACAGCACGTGGATGGTGGGCGAGTTCTACTTCAACGACCGACTGCGGACGCCCGCCATCGTCCTGTTCGCACTGGGCATGTGCTGCGTGGTGTGGTACTACCTGTTCGAGCGCTCCCGTGCACCTCGCACACCGGCGGGATAAGCCCTTCGTCCACGGCTACCTTTGCCCCGTCATGCCCGCCTCCTCCGATCGCATCGGCCGCACTGCGCTGCGCAGTCGGCGTGTCCTGCGCATCACTGCGGCCTGGGTCGCGGTGGGGGTCGTGGCCGCCTTCGTGGAGACCGCGGTGCTGCGCGAGTACGGTGTGCCCGCAGGGGTGGCGGACGAACTCGGCCAGCACATCTTGCGCGCGCTGCTGGGCGGACTGCTGGGCGGTGGCATCTACATCTTTGTCCTTCGCGACCGCTTGAGGCATCTGGCGTACCTGCCTGCCGTCGGCATCATGGCCGTCCTGGTGCTGATCGCCTTGGCTGCCGTCCACACGGCGTGGAACGCGCTCGCCGATCCACATCGACCGAACGACCTTCTATCTCTCACCTTTCTGGGGCAGTACCTCTATTGGGCGCTGCTGATGGCCGCCACCATGCTGGCCGTGCGTTTGACGGATCAGTACGGGAGCGGAGCCTTGAACTACCTCGCCGGCCGGTACGACAAACCGCATCAGGAGCTCCGCGTGTTCATGTTCCTGGATATGCGCAGCAGTACCGCCATCGCCGAGAAGCTGGGACATGTACGATACTTCGAGCTGCTCAACGACGTGTACGCGGACATCACCGACCCGCTTGTGTATACCGGGGGCGAGGTGTATCAGTACGTGGGCGACGAGGTGAGCGTGAGCTGGCCGTTGCGGAAGGGATTGAAGGACCACCGGTGCATCCGTTGCTTCTTCGGCATTCAGCGCAAGCTCGCCGAACGGGCTGACCATTACCGCCAGCGATTCGGCCTGGTACCCCAGTTCAAGGCGGGCTTCCACTACGGCGAGGTCACCACCGGCGAAGTGGGCCTGGTGAAGAAGGAGCGCATCTTCAGCGGCGACGTGGTCAACACCGCCGCCCGCATCCAGAACAGTTGCAACACCTATGGCGTCGAGATCCTCCTCAGCAAGGAGCTGCTGGACGTCCTCCGCCTGCCCGAACACCTCTATGAGGCACGCCCCATTGGCGAGATCGCCTTGCGAGGCAAACGGGATGAAGTGAGCCTGTGGACCTTGTCGCCGGTGGATCGATCGACCGTGGCCAAGCGCCTTCCGGCCAAGTCGGAGGCTCAATAGTGCTCGTACGTCCCCCCCCGCCACCACACCTTCACCAAGCCATCCTCCCCGGTGTACACCACGGTGTCACCGTACACGTCGAACCGGGCCACGCCGGCCTCGCGGCTCACCGCCGTACGCCGTCCCTGTGCATACCGCCGCACTTCGCGGTTCAGGTCCAGGTAGGTGATGACGCCGCCTTGGACCACCCACTGCTCGGGCACATAGCGCTCCACCACCTGCAGAGCGCCATCGTGGAACACCTTCAGCGCACCCGCGTCCACCACCACCAACAGACTGTCGCGCACCATCCACGCCGTGGGCACATGGTCCAGCAGGGCATGCACCCGCCCCCCGCTCCAGCACTTGAACGACCCACCACCGCTCGCATAGGCCAGCAGCCCCTCCCCCGCCTGCATCCCTTGGGGAACGAGCGGCTCCAGGGTGGTGGTCCGGCCATGGTGCCATAGGTGCAGGCTCCGCGATCGGTCGTCGCTGAAGCCGATGAGGTCGCCCCCCGCGGCCACGGTCACCGCATCGGTGCTGTCCACCAAGGGCTCCAACGCCCCGTGATGGAACCGGTAGGCCGTGCGCGCCGCCCGGTCGAAGAGCACCGCCGTGTTGGAGCCCACCCAGGCTTCGGGCACGTCCAGCGTGTCCGGAAGGCCCGCCAGGGGAAAGGTGCGCCCCTTCCAGTGCACGTTCACCGTGGCATCCGTCCGGTCATGGAACAGCACCAGGCTGTCCCGCACGATGACACGGCCGACCGATGCCGACAGCTCGCGCGGCCGTGTGGGCTCCGCCAGCTTCAGGATGCCTCCGCGGGTGTAAGCGATCGTGCGCCCGGCGCTTCGCAGCAGGTCGGGCGCCCCCGGTTCCATCGTGTAAGCACTGCCGTTCTGCACCAGCTTCAGTTCGCCTGCTGCGGTCACGTGGACCACCTTGTCCTCCGCCACCACCAGGTCGCGGGGCGCCTCCAGGGCCAGGTCGTGGAAGCGTCCCTGATCGAAGAGCACGAACCGGCCGGAGGGGGTCACGAAGGGCGCCACCCCCTGCGCCGTGCAGCGCCCTGGCACCAGCAGCGCGATCATCAGACCGGCGGTGAGGAAGCGCGTCCGGGCGCGTACACTGGTGCGGCCGAGGTGTGCGGTCATGCCTTGCGGATGCGGGACACGGCGTGCACATGCACCTCGCGACGGCGGCCCTTCACCGGCACCACCTGCAACGGACCGATGGTGAAGCGTTCGTCCACGTTCTCCAAACGACCGAGAAGCTCGGCGCTCACGAGCAGGCCGGCGTTGAGGTCCTTGCAGAGGCCGAGCATGCGGCTCACGGCGTTCATCACGTCGCCACTGAACTCGATCGCCCGTTTGATGTGGCCGATCTGCGCGCTGATCACCCTTCCCCCGTGAACGGCGGCGCGGTATCGCGGCACCACCCCGAATTCGCTCTCGAGTTCATCGGCATGTGTGCGGATCCGCTCCTCGATGTCGAAGAAGAGGTCCAGGCAGTTCAACCCCCGCGTGCCCACGTGCACCGGCCAGGTGAAGATGACCTCGTCGCCGACGTACTTGTGGATCTCCGCTTCATTGCGCAGCACCGCGTCGGTCATCAACGAGTAGGTCCGGTTCAGCAGCCGGAAGTACTTCAGGTCACCCAGCTTTTCGGCCAGGGCGGTGCTGCCGGCCAGGTCGATGCTCAGCATGATGCGCTCCTCGGGCTTGGGCTTCTCGTACCGACCGAGCAGGAAACCGAGGAACATCCTTCGGCCCATGAGCTCCTCCACCTGCACCACCAGGATGGCCAGCGAGGTCACCACCACCACCTGCACCACCAGCTGCAGGAACTCATTGGTCCATAACAACTGCCCCATGTGCCCCATCTCCGCGGTGCCCCCGGGAAGGTCGGCCTGGCGGTCGAAGGCCCAGCCCACGGCCAGCAGCCCGATGGTGAGCAGGCTCACCGCCAGCACCTTGCCCAGGAACTGCAACGGCACCACCAGGCTGCGGAAACGCCGCCCGAACAGGAACTCCTCCAGAACGCCCGTCCACAGGCCGAGAAGGAACCAGGCGCCCAGATAATCCGGCCAGGCCTTCCCGCTGAACAGATTGAGCACCCACGCCACACCGAGGCTCACCAAGGCGTACTTGAGCAGCTTGCGCAGCTTGTAGCGGGTGATGCTGGTCATGGGCGGCGGAACGGCGCGCGAAAGTACGGCGGCCCGCGTGCGGCATCTTTGCCGGATGAACGATGCCCTGTGGCGCCTGCTCAGCCTCCTCTGGCCCGTGCGTGTGGCCCGATGGGCCGGGCGCTACCAGCCCCTCGAACTGACCTACGAGATGGGCCGGCCCGTGGTGAACAGCCGCCACGCCAACCAGAGCTGGGGCAGCCTCCACCGCCTCTGGCAGCAGGTGTTCGCACAGGTGCTGCCGCCAGGTCCCGGGCCGGACAGGGCCCTCGTGCTTGGTTTCGGTGCCGGCAGCGTCGCGAGCATCCTGCACCATGAGTTGCACCGCCCGGTCCACATCATCGGAGTGGAGGGCGAACCGGTGATGCTCACGTTGGCCGACAGGCAGCACCGGCGCTACGATCGGGGCCGTGTCACCCTGGAGGAGGCCGATGCCTTCGCCTGGGCCGGGGCCTGCCGGCACCACCCCTATCCCGTGGTGGTGGTCGACCTCTTCGTGGAACTGGACGTCCCGGAAGCTGCCGCCGGCGAACCTTTCCTGGATGACCTTCGGCGACTGACCGCAACGGACGGACTGCTTGTCGTGAACACCATCCCGCACGACGAAATGACACGGAGCCGCAGCGAACGGATCGCCTCCGGCCTGCGTCACCGGTTCGGGAGCGTGGAGGAGCTGACCTTGGAGGGCGTGAACCGGGTGTTCATCGCCCGGTGAAAAGCTTCAGACGCCCTTCACGCGGAGTTCCACCGGATGGTCCGAAATTTGACCGAACGCGCGACCTGAGCCCCATGCGCACCCACTCCACCCTGGCGATCCTGGCGGTCGCCTGGTTGGTCCATGTTCCAGCGTGGGCCCAGCCCACGTGTTCCATCTCCCTGGGCCCCGACGCCACGGTCTGCGCGGGACAGACCGCCACCTTCACCCTGCCGGCCGGCTATCCCACCTACCTCTGGAGCACCGGGGCCACCGGCCAAAGCCTCACCACCGGGATCGCCGGCACCTACTGGGGGCAGGTGAGCTATCCTTCCGGCAACCGGGTGGCCAATGGCGACTTCAACGGCGGCAATGCGGGCTTCTGGTCCCAGTTCGTCAACAACACCGACCTGCAGGGCGAAGGCCGCTACTTCGTGGGCACCAATGCCAACAACCACCACCCCCAACTGCAAGGCACCGGCAATGGCAACTTCCTGATGGTCAACGCCGGCTTTCCCCAGCAATGGTGGTACTTCTGGAGCCAGGGCGTCACGGTCTGTCCGGGCCAGACCTACACCTTCAGCTTCAGGATGATCAACCTGGCCACGCAGGGACCGGCCACCGTGGAGTTGATCACCGATTGGTCCAACCCGGTGGCCCAATGGACCGCCCCCGCCGCACAGGCCGTGTGGAACACCTACACCACCACCATCACCACCGGCCCGAACCAGACCGCGATCGACCTGGGCCTGCGGGTCATCTCCAATTGGGCCGTGGGCAACGACTTCGGTATCGACGACATCAGCCTCAGCGGTACGATGAACCTGCGCGACACGGTTCTGGTGAACGTGACCCCGCTGCCGGTGGTCAACCTCGGACCGGATGTCACCCTCTGCGCTGGTGACCAGGTCATCATCGACGCCACCACGCCCGGTGCCACCTACCTCTGGGACAATGGCAGCACCAACGCCACCCGCACCGTCAACGCGGCCGGCACCTACAGCGTCACCGTCACGGCGAACGGATGCGCGGCCACCGATGCGATCGATGTCCAAGTGAACCCGCTGCCGGTGGTCAACCTCGGGCCGGACGTGACCCTCTGCGCCGGTGATCAGGTCATCCTCGACGCCACCACGCCCGGGGCCACCTACCTGTGGGACAACGGCGGCACGGCCGCCACGCGCACGGTGAACACCAGCGGAACCTACAGCGTGGATGTCACCATCAACGGCTGCACCGCCAGCGACGCCGTCGACGTGCTCGTGACCCCGCTGCCGGTGGTCAACCTCGGCCCGGACGCGACCCTATGCGCCGGTGACCAACTGACCCTTGACGCCACGACGGCCGGCGCCACCTACCTCTGGGACAACGGCAGCACCAACGCCACCCGCACCGTCAACGCGGCCGGCACCTACAGCGTCACCGTCACGGTGAACGGATGCGCGGCCACCGATGCGATCGATGTCCAAGTGAACCCGCTGCCGGTGGTCAACCTCGGGCCGGACGTGACCCTCTGCGCCGGTGATCAGGTCATCCTCGA
>JADLBK010000126.1 GCA_020847755.1 Flavobacteriales bacterium
GGCATCCTCTGGAGCTTGATCGTGGGCGGCGTGGCCGGATGGCTCGCCGGCCAGTTGATGAAGGGCGGCGGCTACGGTCTGCTGGTGAACATCGTCCTCGGCCTGCTCGGCGGGTTCGTGGGCAACCTGGTGTTCGGTGTGCTGGGGCTCGACGCCACCAACCTCATCGGGCGCATCCTCTGCGCCACCGTGGGCGCGGTGCTGCTGATCGTGCTCGCCCGGGCGCTGCGCAAGTAGGTCCCCCTAGCCCAGCACATCCTGCAGGAACACCAGCAGGTGCGTCCAGGCGCGGTCGGCCATACGCTTGTTGTACTCCCTGCCGGCCGGGTTGGTGAAGGTGTGGCCGCAGTGTGCGTAGGTGATCATCTGCCAGTCGGCCTTCGCCTCGTTCAACTCGGCGGTGATGTTGGCGAGGTCCTCCCTGCTCACTGAAGCATCCGCTTCAGGGTGTTGGATCAGCACACTGGTGCTGATGGGACCGTTCGGGCGGTCGCCCTTGCCCAGGCCGCCATGGATGCTCACCACGCCCTTCACCGGCAGCCGGGCCCGCGCGGCCTCCAGTGCACCCGTGCCACCAAAACAGTAACCCATCACGGCGATGCGGTCCGGGTCGGCGCCGGCCTTCTTCAGTTGGTCCAAGGCCAGGGCGATGCGGTGCTGGTAGGCGGCGAAGTCGGTCTTGTACTGTGTGGCGATGGCGCGAGCCTCAGTGGCGTTGATCGGCACGTGGCCTTCCCCGTAGATGTCCGCGATGAAGGCGATGTAGCCCTGCTGCGCCAGTTCCATCGCCGCCGTGCGTGATTCATCGTCGATCCCCATCCATGCGGGCAGGATGAGCACACCGGGTCGATCGGTGCCGGCATTACCCGTCACCAGGCCGTTGAGCTTCTGTTCGCCGTCAGCATAGTGCACGGGCTTGAGGTCCTGGGCGGCAAGGCTCATGGTGATCGGGATGAGGAAGGATGAGAGGAAGGGGCGCATGGGGCGAAGGTCGCGATCAAGACCCGCTTGTCGGCTCTTCGATCCTAGCGTAGGCAAAGGCTACGCATTGTCCACGGCCAACGATCACCGATCCGTAGCAGGGATGGACCGCAGCGGTCCCTTGTCCTCCCAGGCATCCACGAGCATCGGATCACCGAGCCTGAAGCGAACAGGCAGCGGAAGCTTCTTCTCCAACTGCACATCCAGCTTGCAGAAGACACCCAAGCGCTGGTAGTCATAAACCGGCGGCAGGTGGGAACGGCAAAGGTGGATGGTACGGGTCTCGGGTGCGTGCAAGCTGAACGTCCCCGGCCCTTGCGCCTGTGCGACCGAGCCAAGCAGCAGGGTTGGTATGATGCCGCAGATCCGCTTCATGGACGTTCAAAGGTCGCAATGAATAACCGGCAGTGATCGGCTTCGTGGCGCAGGGTCGTCCGCCATACGGCGGACATACCGATGCGCAGGTACTCGGGGACTCTCGGCGGTGACCAAGCGACTTACTGTGGAATGTTCGCTGACACCGTCTCAGCAACGAACATCATGCCCGCTCCGATCATGATGCCGACCAACAATTTCTCCTTCTTGCGCCATGTGGCTATGATCGAAAGGAGAGTAAGCAAACACCACACGCCACCTGATGCCGCCATTACCCATGTGTACCTCTCCCGGGAAGCATAGTACCACGTGTCCGCCGACGGTCCTTCACTTCCGAACGGATACTCCCCCGCATGCCCCAGCCACGAGACCGCAATTGCCTCAGAGATACCTAAAGCGCCGTAGAAAATGCCCAAGACCAGGAGCGCTGCCGCCGCAGTCCAGTGGCGTCTGTTCCAATGGTATGCCCTCACCCCACCAGCTCCTTGTTCCTGTTCGGGATGTCCTCCTTGTTGAAGTCCACTTTCTCGTCCTCCTCCTTCAGTTTCAGCACGAGGGCGAGCGCGTCCGGCACCACATCGCTGCAGAGGGTGACGAAGCTTCCCTTGGGCGCGGTGCCGATGGCATGGCGGATGGCTTCGTCCTCCTTCTTGATGATGGTGATCTTCTTATCGGGGTCGATCTCCTGGATGCCTTTCACCATGAGGGCGATGATCTCATCGTCGCTCTTGCCGCGCAGGTTGCGGTCCTGGCGGATGATGATCTCGTCGAACATCTGCGCGCTGAGGCGGCCGAGGTTCACGGTGTCCTCGTCGCGGCGGTCGCCCACCCCGGCGATCACGCCGATCTTCGGGCTGTCCGGCACCTTGCTCAGGAATCGGCCCAGGGCCTCGAAGCCGTGCGGGTTGTGGGCGTAGTCCACCATCACCTGGAAATCCCGGAACTGGAAGAGGTTCATGCGGCCCGGTGTCTGCGTGGCGCTCGGCACGAAGGTCATCAGTCCCTCGCGCAGCTCTTCGATCTTCACCCCGCGCACGAAGGCCGCGAGAACGGCCGGCAGCACGTTCTGGATGTTGAAGACCGCCTTGCCCCCGTAGGTCAGCGGCACGTTCTGCGCCTTCTCGATCCGCAACTTCCACTCGCCCTTGCTGATGGTGATGAAGCCGTTCTCGTAGATGGCGGCCAGACCGCCGAGCTTGCAGTGCTGGCGGATCAGGCGGTTGTTCTCATCGAGGCTGAAGAGGGCGATCCGGCTCGTGCACTGCTTGCGCATGGCCATCACCAGCTCGTCGTCCGCGTTGAGGATGGCATAGCCGTCCTGGCGCACGCTGCGCGGCACGGTGCTCTTCACATGGGCCAGTTCCTCCAGGGTGTGGATGTCCTTCAGGCCGAGGTGGTCCGCCGCCACGTTGGTGACGATGGCGACATCGCAATGCTCGAAGCCCAGGCCGCTGCGCACGAGCCCGCCGCGCGCCGTTTCCAGCACGGCCAGGTCGACCAAGGGGTCCTTCAGCACGAACTGCGCGCTGGCCGGGCCGGTGCAATCGCCCTTCATCAGCATCCGGTTCATGATGTACACGCCGTCGCTGCAGGTCATGCCCACCTTGTGGCCCACCGTGCGCATGATGTGCGCGGTGAGGCGCGTGGTGGTGGTCTTGCCGTTCGTGCCGGTGATGGCGATGATGGGGATGCGGCTCGGTGCCCCCGGCGGAAAGAGCATGTCCACCACGGGTTCGGCCACGTTGCGGCCCAGGCCACCGGTGGGGTCCAGGTGCATGCGGAAGCCCGGTGCGGCGTTCACCTCCAGCACGGCGCCACCGCTCTCCTTCAGCGGCTGGGTGATGTCATCGGTCATGATGTCGATGCCGCAGATGTCCAGGTCGATGATGCGGCTGACGCGCTCGGCGAGGAAGACGTTGAAGGGATGCACGATCTCCGTGACGTCATCGGCGGTGCCGCCCGTGCTCAGGTTGGCCGTGGCCTTCAGGTAGACCACCTCGTCCTTCCTCGGCACCGTGTCGGCGGTGTAGTTCAGGCGGGCCAGCAGCTTCTCGGTGTGGTCATCGATGTCGATGCGGGTGAGCACCTTCTCGTGCCCGTAGCCCCGGCGCGGGTCCTTGTTGACCTCTTCGACCAGCTGGGCAATGGTGCGCGTGCCATCGCCGACCACGCAGGCGGGTGTGCGCTTGGCCGCGGCCACGAACTTGTGGTCGATCACCAGCAGGCGATGGTCCAGCCCGGTGATGTAGCGCTCCACGATCACGCTGCGGCTGATCTCCTTGGCCTTGGCCAGACCCGCCACGGCTTCCTCCCAGGTCTTGATGCCGATGGTGGCGCCGCGCCCGTGGTTGCCACCGATGGGCTTGATCACGCAGGGATAGCCCACCACCTCGACCGCATCCTTCAGCCCTTCCTCGGTGCGCACCACCCGGCCTTTCGGCACGGGGATCTCATAGCTCTCCAGCAGCTGCTTGGTCTCCTCCTTGTCGCAGGCGATCTCCACGCCGATGTTGCTGGTGTTGCTGGTGATGGTGGCGCGGATCCGCTTCTGGTGCACGCCGTGCCCCAGCTGCACGAGGCTCTGTCCGTTGAGGCGCAGGTACGGGATGCCGCGGCTCACGGCCTCCTGCACAATGCTGCCGGTGCTGGGACCCAGGCGGCTCTCCTCCCGGAGTTCGCGCATCTGCTGGATGTCCGCCTCGAGGTCGTAGGGGGTGCCATCGATCAGGGCCTGTGCGATCCGCACGGCCGACTTGGCGGCGAAGAGCCCCACCGGCTCCTCGATGTAGCTGAAAACGACGTTGTACACCCCGCTGTCGCGGGTGCTCCGCGTACGACCGAAGCCGGTATCCATGCCGGCGAGCGTCTGGATCTCCAGGGCGATGTGCTCGATCACGTGCCCCATCCAGGTGCCCCGCTTCACCCGCTCCCAGAAGCCGCCTTCATGCTCCTCGCTGCAGCGATGGCTGTACATGCTCGGCAGCAGGGCCTGGATGCGCTCCAGGAAACCGGGGATCCTGTCCGTGGGCCGCTGCTCCAGCTCCTCGATGTCGAGGCGCATGACGATGAGGTGGTGCCGTTTAACGGACCAGTAGTTGGGGCCACGCATGGCCTTGAGCTCGAGGATGCGCATGGATGCTGGGACTGTGATCGCGGGGAAGATAGGTGGCCTCCGGTTGTTCATCAAATCCCGGGGCCTGGTGGACCGGGATCGGACGGTCGGCTACATTCGCGGTGGACCGGTGCCGCGCATCGGCCGGGGGGCGGGGGGACCAACCACGAGCATGACACCCAAAGGCAAGCTGATCGCCATCGGCGGCAACGAGGACAAGGGCAAGGAACCGGAGGCCGGCCACCACACCAAGGTCTTCACGCACAACTTCATCGAGGAAGGCATCCTCCGCCGCGTGGTGGACGAGATGGGCGGCACCTCCGCCCGCATCGCCGTGATCACCAGCGCGAGCAGCATCCCGGAGGAGGTGGGCCACAACTACATCGAGGCCTTCGGAAAGCTCGGTGTCACGGACATCGACGTGCTGGATCTCCGCGAACGGTCGCAGGTGCGGCCCGAGATGATCAAGCGCCTGGCCAAGGCGGACGGGGTGATGATGAGCGGCGGCAACCAGTTGCGGCTCACCACCATCTTCGGCGGCACGGCCTTCCTGCAGCTCATGAAACGACGCTATGAGGAGGAGGTCGGCTTCGTGATCGCCGGCACCAGCGCCGGGGCCATGTGCATGAGCAGCACCATGATCTACCAGGGCCACAGCAGCAGCGGCCTCATCAAGGGCGGCGTGAAGATGACCACCGGCGCGGCCCTCATCCAGGACGTGATCGTGGACAGCCATTTCGTGGAGCGCGGCCGCTTCAGCAGGCTCTCCCAGGCCGTTGCGGCCAATCCTTCCGCCGTCGGCATCGGGCTCGGCGAGGACACCGGCGTGGTGATCACGGACGCCGACATGCTGGAGACCATCGGCAGCGGGCAGGTGATGATCTTCGACGGCCACGACATCAGCTACAGCGACTACGCCGATGTGGAGGAAGGACAACCCTTCAGCATCGAGGGCATGAAGGTGCACATCATCAGCAAGGGCCACAGCTACAGCGTGAAGCAGCGCGTGTTCACCGCGGTGCGCGTGCCGGTGAAGAACTGATCCCCGACCTCTCAGCGGACCCCCTGGCCACCTCGCCGCGCAGGACGACCACCAAGAAAGCGGCAGCCCGCAAGGCTCCGAGGAAGGTCGCCGCTCCGAAGAGAACGTCGACGAAGAAGGCCGCCACCAACAAGACCCAGGCCACCACGGCCAGCGCCGATGCCTTCGTGGGCGCCATCGACGACGCGGGCCTGCGCGCCGACCGTGAAGCGCTGCTGCGGCTCATGCGCAAGGCCACCGGGCGGACACCGCTGATGTGGGGCCCCGGGATGGTGGGCTTTGGGCGCACCAGCCATACCTACGACAGCGGGCGGAGCGGCGAGTGGTCCGCCCTGGGCTTCAGCCCGCGCAAGGCCAGCCTCACCCTCCACCTCATGGCCGGCTTCGACCAGCACAAGGCGCTGCTGGGCAGGCTTGGGAAGCACACCGTTCCGATGAGCTGCCTGTACCTGAAGCGGCTGGCCGATGTGGACCTGGCCGTGCTGGAGCAGCTGGTGGCCGCAGCGTACGGCGCCGTGACGCATCGGAAGTGATCCGCCCGTGACGGACCCGGGTGCACCGGCCGCCATCTTTGCCGCCCATGCATCCCCTCCTCTCCCGCTTCCGCACCGTCGCCATCGCCGAAGGGTGGAGCTTCCTGATCCTGCTCTTCATCGCCATGCCGCTGAAGTACCTGGCCGACTGGCCCTGGGCCGTGAAGGTCGTCGGCTGGGCCCACGGCGTGCTCTTCGTGTGGTACTGGGTGGCCGCCGTGCCGCTCTTCACCAAGCTCAAGTGGGATCCGGAGCGGATCGTCGGCCTGGGCATGGCCAGCGTGCTGCCCTTCGGCACCTTCGTGATGGAGCGCAAGTGGCTGCGTTGATCGGCCACTGACGATCATCACGGGCGAGGTGCGGCCGGGACCGTACCTTTCGGAAAAGCAAGGTGATGAGCAACGAACGAACCCACGGGGTCCTCGGCTTCATGGCCGGTCTGGCCGCCGGCGCCGCATTGGGCGTCCTCTTCGCACCACGCAGCGGCAAAGAGACCCGCGAGGCCATCGCCGGGGCCGGACGCAAAGCACGCGACCGTTTCGGCGACACCATGGACGAGGCGCATCAGGCCTGGAGTGAGATGAAGGGCAAGGCCCAGGACACCGCCTCCATGACCCGCGAGGAGGTGGAGGATTTCCTGCGCTTCCTCTTCGAGGAGGGCCGCGACCTGGCCGACCGGCTCCGGAAGGATGTGACCGCGACCGCTGAGGAGGCCGCCTCCAAGGCCCAGCAGACCGCCGACCACATCCGCCATGGCCACTGAGCCGGACGCTGACGGCGCAGCGAAGACACCGGATCCCGCAGCCTTCGTGCATGGGCTGGTGAACGCGGTGAGCGACTACGCGACCGCGGAGAAGGAACGGCTCACCCTGAGCACTGCGGTGCGCGCCGGGGATGCGCTCGCCCGACTGCTGCTCGTGGTGGTGGTGCTGCTGGCCGTCAGCGGTGTGGTGCTCATGCTCAGCGTGGCCTGGGCCCTCCTGCTGGCCGGCTGGCTCAACGACCCCGCCCTCGGCTTCGCCCTCAGCGCCGCCACTTATGTGGTGCTCGGTCTGGTCTTCTACCTGCTCTGGCGCACCGTGCTGCGCGACCGCATCATCCTGTCCGTGGTGAACGCCACCCATGACCGCCACTGAACGATTCACGAGCATGCACGCGGTGCGGGCGGAGCTCCAGCGCCGAACCGTCCTGCGCGACGCCCGCCGGGCCGATCTCCGCCAGGAATGGGCGAAGCTCCAGGATCCACGCTTCCGGCGCGATCTGGTGGGCACGGGCGTGCGGCAGGCGTTCAGTGGGATCCCGTGGCTGAAAGCCCTGCGCGGCCTCTTCACGCCTTCCAGCGCCACGGCAGGCCAGGTGGTCGGCATGGCCCTCGGGGCTGGACGCAAGACCCCGGTGGGACGTGTCGCCGGCATGGTGGCCGGGCTTGTTCTCCCCGTGCTGATCGAGCGGATGGCCACCCCGGAGCGCACCGGCCAGGTGGTCGATGAACTGCGCCGCAGCTGGGACCGCCTGCGCGGCCGATGGCGTGAACGCCGGGAACGGCGCCAGGACGGCGAGTGACCGCCGTGCTGCCTTTCTTTGTGCATGCCTCATCGCGACACCCTGCAGCGGTACGTGCTCACCCTGCTGGCGATCGTCCTCACCGTGCTGGTGCTCGCCTACGGGCGTGATCTCTTCCTCCTCCTCTTTGTCTCGGCCCTGTTCACCTTCCTGCTGCTTCCGCTCTGCCGGCGCATCGAGCAGGCCGGCCGTCCGCGCTGGGTGGGCGCGCTCGTGGCCACCCTGGCCCTGGTCGCCGTGGTGATGGGTGCCTTCTTCTTCCTCGGCTGGCAGTTCACCCGCTTCGGCGGCGAGCTGCCGGCCCTGCAGCAGACGTTGAACACCAAGGTGCAGGCCCTGATGCGCTGGGTGGAGAGCGCCGTTCACATCGACCGTCGCGACCAGATCCAGTGGTTCAACGCCCAGGTGGCCGGACTGGCCGATACGGGCGGGCAGCTGGTGATGAAGTTCTTCGGCGGTGCCGGCGCTGCCCTCGGCGTCATCGTCCCCATCCCCTTCTTCGTCTTCCTGCTGCTGATGATGAAGGACAAGTTCCGCGAGTTCCTGTCCCATTGGAGCGAAGACCGCGAGACCGATGCGGTCGCCATCGTGCGGCGCATCAGCGCGCTCAGCCGCAGCTACCTGCGCGGGGTGCTGCTGGTGATGCTCATCCTGGGCACCCTCAACAGCATCGGCTTCCTGGCGTTGGGCCTGCCCTACGCCGTGGTGATGGGTTTTCTGCTCGCCCTGCTCAACCTCATCCCCTACATCGGGGTGCTGCTCGGCAGCCTGCTGCCCATCGTGGTGGCGCTCATCACCAAGGACTCCATCGGCTACGCCATCGGTGCGCTCGCCGTCTGCCTCATCAGCCAGTTCCTGGACAACAACTTCATCACCCCGAAGGTGGTGGGCGGCAGCGTGAGCCTCAATCCGCTCGCCAGCATGCTGGCCCTGATCGCCGCGGGCATGTTGTGGGGCGTGGTGGGCATGGTGGTCGCCATCCCCCTGGCCGGCATGGTCAAGCTGGTCTGTGATTCGGTGCCCGGGCTGCGGCCGTACGGGTATCTGCTCGGCGAGGAAACGGCCTACGAACTGGACGAGCCCGGCCAGCGCTGAACGGAACCGCCGGCTAGCGCGCCAGGTGCACGCCCATGTCGCGGTGCTCCAGCATCACGGCGCTCTCGTTGCCAAAGCCGTTCTCGATGCCCATGCGCCGCATGCGGAAGCCCATGTGCAGCGGCGAGGTCACCACCCGGTCCAGCCGGTCGGCGAAGCCGGGGCCCTCCTCCTGCAGGGCCGTGAGGTAGTACATCGTCACGTCGAAACCCAGGAAGGCGTAAGGGCCCGCATCGGTGTTGTTCAGGGTCCTGAACCGTTCCACGAAGGCACGCACCGCCGGGGCCTCCCGGTCGATGTGCGAGGCCGCCGGCACATGCAGGTCGAGCTTGTTCAGGTCACCCGGCTCCAGCACGTCCATCGTGCTCCAGGCCGGCATGCCGAACACCACGATGCGGTACTTGCCCACCAGCGGCGTCAACCGGGTGACCAGCGCGCTCACGAACTCCACGTCCTCGCTCGGCACCAACAGCACGTTCAACCGCGCCGCATCGAGCTTGCCGCTCAGGTCGCCGAGGTCGCGCTTGCCGGGCCGGGCCACCAGCACGCTGTCCCGCAGCCGGTCCGAGCGTTCGGCCAGGGCGCCCTGTACGGCCCGGTGCAGCTGGTCCTGGAGCTCCTTCTCCGCCGGCAGGTCGGGCCGCAGCAGGATCAGGTTCTCCCGCGCGTGCTTCGTGGCGGCGTAGCGCCCCATGTGCCGCACCAGGTCCGGGCGGCCGCTGATCACCTTGCTCACCTGCGGATGGCCCAGGATCACCTTGTTGCTCTGCGGCACGGGGCATACGATGTGCGCCTCGCGTGCCACCGCCGCCAACTGGTCGATCGCGCCCCGGTGGAACGGTCCGATGAAGAGGTCCATGCTGCGCATCTCGCCCTTGCGCAGCACCGGCCCCCACACGGTGGCATCGTCGCCCACGTCGTACAGGTGCACGTCCATCCGCATCCCCATGCGGGCCATGGAATCGATGGCCATGCGCGCACCGGCGAGGAACTGCCCGGCGATGTCGGTGACGGTGTACAGCCCCTTGTGGTCCGGATCGGCCGCGTGCACACTGTCGTTCCGGTCCAGGCAGAGCGGCAGCAGCAGGCCCACCTCGTAGCGGGTGGCGTTGCGCACCGTGTCCACCGCAGGCTCGGGCTCGGGCGGTGCGGGAATGCGCAGGTAGGTGCCCACCTTCAGGCCGTCCGCCAGGCCGCCGTTGGCCTCCTTCAACGCCTCCACGGAGATGCCATACTGCTTGCCCAGGCTGAAGAGCGTTTCGCCCGCCAGCACCAGGTGCGACCGGCTGTTGTCGGCGCGCGCCGGGGCCGCCGCCGTGGTGGGCACCTCCCTGGCCGTCGCCGGCGGGATCACCAGCTCCATGCCCGCCTTCAGCCCGCCCACCAGCTCGGGGTTCCGCTCGATCAGGGCCGTCTGCTCCACACCATACCGCTGCGCGATGCCGAACAGGGTCTCCTTCTTCGCCACGGTGTGCACCAGCTCGCCGGTGGCGCGGAACTTCGGCGCGCTGCGCAGCTCCTTGCGGTCCACCGCGTCCTGCGGGATCAGCAGCACCTGGCCGATGCTGAGCCCTTGGGCGGCCGCCGGGTTGGCCTCGGTGAGCCGCGCCACCGGCACCGCATAATGCCGGCTGATGCCGTAAAGGGTCTGACCGGCCACCACCGTATGCACCACATAGCGCTTGCCGTCCACTTCGCGCACCTCCTGACCCATCCCCGCAGGCGACAGGAGGAGCGCCAGGAGCAGGGGCAGGAGCAGGCGCAGGCGCAGGAGTAGGCGCAGGGGCAGGAGCAGGGGCAGGGGCAGGCGCAGGGGCAGGAGCAGGCGCAGGGGCCATGCCTTCGCCAATGGCCTCGGCAGGCGAAGCAGGAGCGGGCGCATCATTCCCATTCGATGGTGGCGGGGGGCTTGCTGCTGATGTCGTACACCACGCGGTTCACGCCCTTCACCCGGTTGATGATGGCGTTCGAGATCCGTGCCAGGAAGGCGTGCGGCAGGTCGCACCAGTCCGCCGTCATCCCATCGGTGCTGGTCACCGCGCGCAGCGCCACGGCGTTCTCGTAGGTGCGCTCGTCGCCCATCACGCCCACGCTGCGCACCGGCAGCAGGATGGCGCCGGCCTGCCACACCTGGTCGTAGAGCCCTTCATCGCGCAGGCCCTGCACCCAGATGGCGTCCACCTCCTGCAGCAGCGCCACCTTCTCGGCGGTGACCTCGCCCAGGATGCGGATGCCCAGGCCGGGGCCCGGGAACGGATGGCGGCCCAGCAGGCGCGCATCGAGCCCCAGCTCGCGGCCCACACGGCGCACCTCGTCCTTGAAGATCAGCCGAAGGGGCTCCACCACCTGCATCTTCATGCGCTCGGGCAGCCCGCCCACGTTGTGGTGGCTCTTGATGGTCACGCTCGGCCCGTTCACGCTCACGCTCTCGATCACATCGGGATAGATGGTGCCCTGGCCCAGCCACTTCACATCCTGGATGCGGTGCGCCTCGGTATCGAAGACCTCGATGAAGGTGCGGCCGATGGCCTTGCGCTTGGCTTCGGGTTCCTCCAGTCCGCGCAGCGCGGCGTAGAACCGGTCCCGCGCGTCCACTCCGGTGATGTTGAGGCCCAGGTGGCGGTAGTCGTCCAGCACCTGCGCGAACTCGTTCTTGCGCAACAGGCCGTTGTCCACGAAGATGCAGTGCAACCGGTCGCCGATGGCGCGCTGCAACAGCACCGCCGCCACCGTGCTGTCCACCCCACCGCTCAGCGCCATCACCACCTGGTCGGTCCCCAGCTGGGCGCGCAGGCGGTCCACCGTGGTGGACACGAAGGCGTGCGGCGTCCAGTCGCCGGCACAACCGCACACGCCGTGCACGAAGTTGCGCAGCAGCTGCAGGCCTTCGGTGGTGTGGTACACCTCCGGGTGGAACTGCACGGCGAAGGTGGGCTCGTCCTTCAGCCGGTAGGCGGCCACGGGCACCGCGTGGGTGCTGGCCATCACCTCCATGCGGCCCGCGGCCCCGGTGATGCTGTCGCCGTGGCTCATCCACACCTGGGTGCCGGGGTGGATCCCCTCGAAGAGCGGCGCGGAGATGTGGATGTTGTCCAGGTGTGCGCGACCATACTCCCGCACGGTGCTGCGCACCACGGGGGCCCCTTCCCGCCTGGCCAGCAGCTGGGCCCCGTAGCACACGGCCAGCACCGGCACCCGGCCCTGGAAGCCGCGGATGTCGGTGTCCGGCGCGGTGGGGTCGTGCACGCTGAACGGGCTTCCGCTGAGGATCACGCCCTTGATGGAAGCGTCGCCAGCGAAGGTCGCCGCCTTGGTGAAGGGGTGGATCTCGCAGTAGACGTTGAGCTCGCGCACGCGCCGGGCGATCAGCTGGGTGTACTGGCTGCCGTGGTCGAGGATGAGGATGGTGTCGGGCACGCAGGGGGCACGCGCTGAGGGCGCCGTGGCAAGGGCGCAAAGGTATCCCTCCGCCCCACCCCGCGATCGTGGATGGATCGTGGATAACTGATGCCCCAACGGGTTGACCCGCAGGGATTTCCCTTCGTCTTCCCGGTGGATGCGGACCGTACGCGGACAGCCCTTACCTTCACGGGAGCGACCGCAGCTCAATCTTCACGATCGCCTAACGATCGGAGGCTCAAGGGCTGCGATCTTTGCGGCCGTGATGGAACGCCACCGTCCCGCCCTGCGGACCCTCGGGATCCTGAGCCTCGCCGTGGGCCTGTGGGCACCGCGCGCCATGGCCCAGGCGGTGCAGTTCAACACCACGGCCATCACCTGCTTGGAGAATGCGCCCGTTCAAGCTTTTCACTTAAGCTGGGGCATCGGTTGGCCCGTCGGCGGCCAGATCGTGCTGGACGTGACGGTGAACCCGGGGACGACGTACGGCACCGCACCGAACGATTGGACCAGCCTGCCAGCTGGCGGAGGTGCGACGATCACATTGACCCCGGCTGCCGGGTCAACGACTACCACGATCCCCACATCGCTGCGCATTCAACCTGTGAACGACGGCCTCATCGACGGCGACAACATCATCACCTTCACCATCCTGTCGGTGCCGGCGGGCTTCAGCATCGGGCTGAACGCGGTGGCCACCTTGACCATTGTGGACATCAACGCCCCCACGACGGTGTTCGGCCAGGGCGATCTGGTGATCGTGGGGGTGAACGCCAACAACGGGGCGTGCAGCGGGGTCACCGGGCAGGATGAGGTGAGCTTCTTCTCCTTCCTGGACATCACGCCCAACACCACGCTCGACCTCACGGATTGCGGCTACGAGTACACGAACGCCGGGCAGTGGGGCGAGAACGAAGGGGCCGTGCGGCTGACGCGGACCGGGCCCACCATCCCAGCTGGCACGGTGATCACCCTGCGGTTCAGCAACAGCTTCGGTGCTGGCAATGTCGCAGGGGTCGCCCCGGATGCCTTTTGGTCATGTACGCCGTTCGCGGGGTTCACGAACGCCCTCAACCTCAACGTCAACGGCGACCAGATCTTCTTCATGCAGGCCGCGTTGCCGATGGCCACCACCTGGACCAACCCGGGCGGCGCCGCCAACGCCACCTACAACGGAACGGTGCTCTACGGCTTCAGCACGAACGGCGGCTGGCTGAGCTTCCAGAACAGCACGCAGCAGTCGGGCCTGCCGCCCGGCATGCCGTGCTACAGCATGGGCCCCTCGGCCAGCACCGATTGGAGCAAGTACACGGGGCCGCAGACGATCGCCACCCAGCGCGGCTGGCTGATCCGCATCGACGATCCGGTGAACTGGACCACCTATACGAGCTGCGCCAACTACAACAGCGGCCTGCCCAACTGGCTGAGCGCACCCGTGCTGCCGATCACCCCCGGTGGTTTCCTGCCCGGCGTGTGGACCGGGGCCAAGACCAACGACTGGTTCGATTGCCGCAACTGGGACGACGCGCGGGTGCCCACGGCCACAACCAACGTGCTGATCGACCAGACCAGCCTGCAGAGCTGCGTGGTGACCGGTGGCGGCACGGCCGTATGCGATGACCTCACGGTACGCACCGATGGCATCAGCCGCGTCCTGCAGGTGAACGGCGCCAGCACCCTGAACGCGGGCGGCACGGTGGTGGTGCAGCGCACGGCCGGCGTGGGCCTGATGGGCATCGACATCGTGGGCGGCAGCACCTTCCAATGCGCCGAGCTGAGCGTGAATGGCGTCAACCTCGTCACCCCCGACGCACGCTTCATGAGCAACGCCACCACCAACACGGTGACCGTGCTGAGCGATGTGAACATCATGCCCGGCGGTCTGCTCGACCTGAGCAACGGCGTGGTGGGAAGCCTGATGAACGTGGGCGGCGACTGGAACAACACCGCTGCCGAGACCAACTTCGACGAGCTCGGCAGCACGGTGGTGATGAACGCCACCGGCAACCAGGGCATCCTGCCGCTGGGCTTCACGGAGATCTTCAGCACCCTGCGGATCAACAAGCCGAGCGGCGACATCCTGCTGGGCGACCCCGTGCGGGTGAACACGAACCTGGACCTGCTGCAGGGCCGCATCTTCAGCGCCCCCGGCCTTACGCTGGGCCCCACCGCCACGGCCACCAACGCCAGCGACCTCAGCTTCGTGCACGGTCCGCT
Source organism: Flavobacteriales bacterium (assembly GCA_020847755.1). Lineage (GTDB taxonomy): Bacteria > Bacteroidota > Bacteroidia > Flavobacteriales_F > PHOS-HE28 > PHOS-HE28. Next base: position 14,318 of record JADLBK010000126.1, read on the forward strand.
CCAGAAGATCGGCCTCACCGACCTCACCTACCCGGTGGGCAAGGGCAACAGCCATCGGCCCGCCCGCCTGCAGGGCCTCACCGGCGGCGCCACGGATGCCTTCACGGTGGAGTACTTCGCCGCCGACCCGCAGGGGACCTTCGGCACCGCGCTCGAGGCCACGCTGGACCACATCAGCTCCTGTGAGTACTGGACCATCGACCGCTCCGCCGGCACGCCGAACGCGACCGTGGTGCTGAGCTGGGACACGCCCGAGAGCTGCGGCGTCACCGCCCTGCCCGACCTGCGGGTGGCCCGCTGGGACGGTGCGATCTGGCTCGATCGCGGCAACGGCGCCACCACCGGAACCACCGTCACCGGCACGGTGGCCACGGCCGTGCAGCAGACCGCCTTCAGCCCGTGGACCCTGGCCTCCGTGAGCGCAGAGAACCCCCTGCCGGTGGAGCTGCTGCACTTCTCGGCGCGCCCCGATGGCGACCGTGTGCGGCTGGATTGGGCCACGGCCACCGAGCGGAACAATGCCTTCTTCACCGTGGAGCGCAGCGCGGACAACGGCCTGTTCGGCGCGGTGCTGGAGGTGGACGGCGCCGGCGACAGCCAGCAGCAGGTGGACTACACCGCGTACGACCCCGCTCCCCTCCCCGGCCTCAGCTATTACCGCCTGCGCCAGACCGACCACGATGGCACATCCACCGTGAGCGCCGCAGTGGCCGTGCAGTTCGCGGACCCGATCGCGCGACCGGTGGTGTTCAGCAACGACGGTGACCTGTGGCTGCGCTCCGGCGCTGCGGCCGGCTCCCTGGTGGAGATCCTGGACGCGAGCGGCCGCGTGGTGCGCAGCTTCCGGACCGGTGACGAGGCCGCGATGCGGCTGCCCGTGAACGACCTGCGCCCGGGGGCCTACCTCCTGCGGATGGAGGGCGGTGCGGAGGTGTTACGCTTCCTGCGCTGAGCGCGGCGGAACGACGAACACCGAGAACCGCTTCTCCAGCGGGTCCAGCCCGTTGAGCAATTCGTCGATCAGCTGGGGGCCATGGTCCGCCAACAGGCTGAGGAAGCCCTCGCGCCGCTCCTGCAGCACCCCGTTCGGGAAGACCGATCCGCGCACCGCGTGGTAGCGCCGGAGCACCACCTCGTTGCGGTGCTTGGCCGTGCGCAGCAGCCGCTGCTCCATGCGGTCGAGGCCATGCAGGGCACGCTGTTCGGCGCTCGCCGCCGACCGCTCGAAGCTGGGTCCGGCCGCGCGGGTGCGATCGGCCAGACCGGCGAACAACGCGCGCAGGGCCGTCCGTTCCGCATCGAGCCGGGTGGCGAACGGGGCATCCTGCTCGGCCAGTCGCCGCTCCACGCCGTGCGGCTCGGCGAAAAGGTCCTGCACCGACAGGCCCAGCTGCTCCAAGCGTTCGGCATCGGCCCCGGCCAGGAACACGGCGGAGGTGCGCAGCGCGGTGACCGGCATGGGCAGCTGCACCGCCTGGAAGGCCCACCGCAGCTGCATCCAGTACGCCAGTTCGCCGCCGCCGCCCACGTACGCCACGTTGGGCAGCACCGTCTCCTGATAGAGCGGGCGCATCAGCACGTTCGGGGAGAAGTCCTCCGGCCGCTGCTCCAATTCCGCCAGGGCTTCGTCCACCGTCCAGCGCGGGCCGACGTCGAGCACCTGCAGCCGATCGCCGTCCGGTGCGATGCGCGCCCGGGAGCCCGCTGCCAGGTGGAACAGGTTGATGGGCCGTACATGGGCCTGGGCGCTGTAGCCCTCCGGGAACTGCTGTTCGGCGTAGGCCGCGGTGCGCGCGATGAGGCCGTTGAGCAGCTCCTCGCGCATCACCGGTGCGAACAGCGCTTTCAACAGCGGGTCGTCGCCATCAAGCACCACCACGCCCAGGTGGCCGAAGAGGCCGTTGATGAGCCGCCGGGTGGCCTCGGCCAAGGTGCGGCCATCGGTGTAAGCCTCGCGAAGCAGGTCGCGTAACCGCATGGCATCGGGCCCCAGCAGGGTCTCCACGCGCTGGAGCGCCGGTCCGATGCCCGTCAGGGTCATGCGCCCCACCGGACCGCCGGCGGTCGTGTTCCACCGCACGGTCTCGCCCCGCAGCACCACATGGTCCACCTCGGCGAGGTCGTGGTCCTCGGAGGCCATCCAGAACACGGGCACCACCGGTCGTTCCGCCGTGGAACGGTCGCGCGCCAGCCGCACGGCGTTCAGCACCTTGAAGAGCACGAACGCCGGGCCGCCGAAGAGGCAGAGCTGGTGGCCCGTGGTGATGGTACAGGTGCCGGCGTGGCGCAACCGGTCGATGTTGTCCTGCACGGCCTGCGTGCGCGGCAGATCGCCGTACTGCTGGCGCAAGGCCTCGGAGAGCGCCAGCCGATGCGCGGCGGGGAAGTGGCGTTCCTCCAGGGACCGCTGGAGCCCGTCAGCGGTGAAGCCGTGCTGGCGGAAGGGCTGGATCGCGGGCGCATCCTCCAGCAGGTCGAGCACCACCCGGCTGAACTGGCCGGTGGTCGCATAAGGCAGGGCGAGGCGCCGCATGGGCGGCAAAGGTAGACCGGTCCCGCAGCGACAAGATCCCACGACCGGCGGCCATCCGGTGCGCGCCGCATCGTCGTTCCGGGTACTTTTCCGGCATGATGACCCGCACTCTTCGCGCCCTGATCCTTGCGTTGCAGGCCTTCGCCCTGGCCCCCTCCTTCGCCCAGGAGGACACGCTGCGTGTGCAGACCCTCACCTACGACAGCATCACCACGCGGCGCGGCTGGTGGGTCTTCCCCGACGACTCGCACACCTACCGCAAGGTGCTGATGCACCACACCCTGAAGTGCGATGCGCAGACCACCCAGGACCAGTACGCCTGCGGCGAGTGGGATTACCTCACCTACAACCTCATCCACGAGCACACCGGCGTGTTGGACAGCAACGCCCTGCAGCATCCGTGGTTCAAGGTGGGCGCGGCCACCCCGAACAGCGTGGAGCGGGCCTCCGTGCCGAACTACGACATCCGGCAGCTGCTGGCGCCCCGCCGCACGGTGACCGGCACGATCACCGAGAGCACGCACATGGTGGGCAGCGGTGGCGCCTGGGACGCGGGGCTGCTGGAGGCCGTGCAGGGCACCAGCCGCACGCAGGCCCTCTACCTCGCCTCCGAGCTCAGCGCCGCCGGGCTGCAGCCCGGGCCCATCGAGCAGTTGCGCTTCACCACGGACGCACAGGGCAATGGGGCCTTCGGTCGTTTCACCATCCGCATGAAGCACACGGCATCCGCCACGTTGGGCTCCGCGTTCGACGAGGCCGGCCTGACGACGGTGCATGAAGTGGCCCCGGCCAGCCTGGGCACCGCCGCCGGTGAGCAGGTCTTCGTGCTGCAGCCGCCCTTCACGTGGGACGGCACGTCGAACATCCTGGTGGACATGGCCGCTGCGCGCAGCGTGGGCCTGGCCGCGCCGCAGGTGGTGGGCACCGCCCTGCCGGACATGGCCGTGCAGGCCGTGGGCCGCGACGGCTACCTGGAGCTCAAGGACGACCTGATCGGGGTGGACCCCACCCCCATCGCCAACGCAGGACCCGCCATCACCATCATGTTCCGGGTGTGGGGCGATGCCAGCATCCCGGTGAACACCACGGCCTTCGAAGCGGTGGACGGCCTGGGGCGGCGCGTGCTGAACGTGCACCTGCCGTGGAGCGATGGCCGCGTGTACTGGGACGCCGGGCAGGACGGCACCGGCTACGACCGCATCGACAAGGCGGCCACCACGCCCAACGTCGAGGGCCAGTGGACCCACTGGGCCTTCGTGAAGAACGCCTCCACCGGCAGCATGAAGATCTACCTGAACGGCGTGCTGTGGCACAGCGGCACCGGCAAGACGCGCCCCATCTCGGGCATCAGCCGCCTGCGCTTCGCCAGCGGCGCCAACGGCGAGTTCCCCTACCCCGGGCGCATGGACGAGATCAACGTGTTCAACACCGAGGTGAACGCCACCACCATCGGCGCCTGGGCGGACCGGGCCGTGGACGCCACGCACCCCAACGCCGCCGACCTGCTCTACAGCTTCCACTGCGATGAGCTGCCCTGGGACCACGTGCTGGTGAACGCCGCCGACCCGGCGCACAACGCCTGGCCGCTCGGCACCCCGCGCCGGGCCTACCGTGATGCGCCGGAGCTGCACCACACCGCGCAACCCATCGCCACCCGCGCCGACCTCACCTTCGTGCAGGGCAGCTACAGCACCGTCACCGACACGGTGCTGCTGGAGCGCCCCGAGCCGCGCGACCTGCTCACCCAGGAGTACTTCCAGGTGAGCGGCAACACGGTGGTGCCGGTGGACACGGTGTTCAGCTGGGCCGGCGGGTATTCGCACACCTATGCGCCCGATGGCTCGGTCCTCGACTCGGCCGTGGTGCAGTCCACCCTGGACCTCAACGACACGCTGGACTACTACGGGGTGCCCTTCGAAGTGGTGAACGACTGGGAGATCGGGCGCTACATCACGCCGTACGGCATCGGGCTGTCGCTGGGGCCCCAGGGCTTCCGCTGGACCTTCGACGTCACCGACTACCAGTGGCTGTTGCATGACAGTGTGGAGCTGAGCGCCGGCAACCAGCAGGAGCTCATCGACCTGGAGTTCGAGCTGATCGAGGGCACGCCGCCGCGCACCGTGGTGGCGCACCAACGCCCGTGGGGCGGGCTCACCAGCCGCAGCTATGCCGACCTCAGCAACGATGTGGCCCTGCCGCCGGTGACCGTGCAGCTGTCGCCCGCCGCCAGCCAATGGAGCCTGCGCACGCGCCTCACCGGCCACGGCCACAACAGCAACAACGGCCAGTATCCGCACTGCTGCGAGTGGAAGGACAACACGCACTACCTCTACCTCAACGGCGCGGAGCAGGACGCATGGCACATCTGGCAGACGAACGACTGCGCGCTGAACCCCGTGTACCCGCAGGGCGGCACCTGGCTCGGCAGCCGCGAAGGCTGGTGCCCCGGCGACCTGGTGAAGGACCACGAGGTGCGGCTCACCGGCCTGAACCCCGGCGGCACGGCCACGCTGGACTACCGCATCACCCCGGTGCCCGCGAACAACCAGGGCATGGGCGGCGGCAACTACGTGATCAACATGGACCTGCTGGAGTTCGGCGCGCCCGCGCACACGCTCGACGCCGAGATCATGGAGGTGCAGCGGCCGAGCACCACGGACATGCACCGCCGCAACAACCCGCTGTGCCATGACCCGCTGGTGGTGCTGCGCAACGCCGGCGCCCAGGACCTCACGAGCGTCACCTTCACCTACGGCGTGGAAGGCGGCACGCCGATGAACTGGACGTGGAACGGTCTGCTGAAGCACATGGAGCGCACCGAGGTGGTGCTGCCGGTGGATGGCGCGGGCTTCTGGGTGGGCGCCACGCCATCGGTGTTCACGGTGAGCGTGAGCGCGCCCAACGGTGGTGCCGACGGCAACCCCGTGAACGACAGCTACCGCACCGCCTTCGAGCTGCCCGCCGTGTATCCGGAGACCATCGTGGTGAACTACAAGACCA
>JADLBK010000127.1 GCA_020847755.1 Flavobacteriales bacterium
GCCGGCGCCGTTCGGGCCGATGATGCCCACGATGCCCGCGGGCGGCAGCGCGAAGCTGAGGTTGTCGATGAGGAGCCGGTCGCCGAAGCCCTTGCTCACGTTCTTGAACTCGATCACCTTGTCGCCCAGGCGCGGCCCGTTGGGGATGAAGATCTCCAGCTTGGCCTCCTTCTCCTTCACGCTCTCGCTCTGCATCTTCTCGTAGTTCTGCAGGCGGGCCTTGCTCTTGGTGCGGCGGGCGCTGGCGTTGCTGCGCACCCACTCGAGCTCCTGCTTCAGCACGCGCTGGCGCTTGCTTTCCTGCTTCTCCTCCTGCGCCATCCGGGCGGTCTTCTGCTCCAGCCAGTTGGTGTAGTTGCCCTTGAAGGGGATGCCCTCGCCGCGGTCCAGCTCCAGGATCCAGCCGGCCACGTTGTCGAGGAAGTAGCGGTCGTGGGTGATGGCGATGACGGTGCCCTTGTACTGCTGCAGGTGCAGTTCGAGCCACGCCACGCTCTCGGCGTCCAGGTGGTTGGTCGGTTCGTCAAGGAGCAGGATGTCCGGCTGCTGCAGCAGCAGTCGGCACAGGGCCACACGGCGGCGCTCGCCACCGCTGAGCACCTTGATGGGCGTGTCGCTGTCCGGGCAGCGCAGGGCGTCCATGGCCACCTCCAGCTTCTGGTCGATGTTCCAGGCGTCGCTCACCTCGATCCTGTCCTGCAGGGCGGCTTGGCGGGCGATGAGCTTGTCCATCTTCTCCGGGTCGTTCAGCACCTCCTCGTCGGCGAACTTGTTGTTCACCTCCTCGTACTCGGCGAGCAGGTCCATGATGGGCTTCACGCCTTCGCGCACGATCTCGATCACGGTCCTGCTCTCGTCGAGCTCGGGCTCCTGCTCCAGGTGCCCGATGGAGTAACCGGGGCTGAGGTGCACATCGCCGTCGTAGTTCTTGTCCTTGCCCGCGATGATGCGCATCAGCGTGGACTTGCCCGAGCCGTTGAGGCCGAGGACGCCGATCTTGGCCCCGTAGTAGAAGCCGAGGTAGATGTCGTTGAGGATCTTCTTTCCGGAAGGGAGCGTCTTGCCCACCTTCACCATGTTGAAGATGATCTGGCGGCCTTCTTCTGCCATCGTCGTCGGGGATCTGTGGTTGATGTGGACCGTGGCCGGAGCTACGGGGCCGCAAAGGTCGCGCTTCGGCACGAACATCCGGTGGCCGGTGTCCTAGCGCACGGTGGCGCGCCACACCTCCAGGCGCTTCCAGTCCTTCACCCGATCGGGCACTGATAGCTGGTCGGTGCGGTGGTCGTGGTGCTGCAGCACCCCCTCCAGGGTCTGTTCCCGCGCCGGGCTCACCAGCACGTAGAGCGTGGCGCCCGGGGTGGTCGGGCGATAGAGCACCTCGATGGGGATGCGGCGTTCCCTGAAGTGGAACTCCACCGGGGCCTCCCAGGGGAACTCGGTCATCACCCGATCGGAGGGCTTCAGGGCACCCAGGAAGTAATCGGCCGTCCAGGCCGCCTCCGGAAAGCGCTCGATGCGGTCCTGGATGCCGTGCATGCCGGTCCACGAGAGGCCGGCCAGCACCACGACGGCGGTGACGCTGGTGCGCACGCGTTTGCTGAGCGTGGGCAGCAGGGTCTCCTGCACGAGCTTCAGCAGGTAGAAGAGGGCGATGGCCGAGCTGAGATGCAGCACGAACAGGGTGTAGACCCAGACCCGGGGCGGGGCCACCAACCGCTGGGCGATCACGATGGGGATGGCCCCGAGCGCCGTGGCCACCAGCAGCAGCCGGAACTTGGAGCTGATGTACGCCGCATAGACCACGCCGGCGAGGCCCAGCAGGCTGATCCAGGCGGCCGCGGTGTCGTTGAAGTAGGCGTACAGATCGAAGGTGCGGTCCTGGTGCGTGGCGGAGAACACCTCCCAACTGTTGTCGCCCATGGTGGGGTGGTGGAAGAGCTGGCCAAGGCCGTGCACCACGATCACCGGCATGTACAAGGCACCGGTGAGGAGCAGGAAGACGCCGAAGGACAGGCCCAGCCGCTGCATGCGCTTGGCGAGGGTGGTCTTGTAAGCGGTCATCAGGTGCAACACGAGCCACAGGTAGCAGGCGACCGCGATGTAGAGCATCGTGGTCACGGTCCACATTCCCAGCGCGTTGATCACGGCCAGGGTGATGGCGCTGCCGAGGGAGTTGGTCTTGGCGAAGTGGCGCCCCGCGAGCCAGCCCAGCAACAGCAGGCACCAGGTGATGCTGTAGCCGCGGCCCAGCGCGCTGTACTCGATCAGCGAGCCGCTGGATGCCACGAACGCGAGCATGAGCAGCGCGATGTAGCGGTTGAAGTGGGCGCGGACGAAGAGGTAGGCCAGCAGCATGGCCAGGATGCCCGCCAGGAGGGCCGGAAGGCGGAGGCTCCACAGGTGCACCCCGAGGACCGCCGTGCTCAGCTTCACCAGCAGCGTGTGCAGGATCTGGTTGTTCGGGTAGCTGTAGTCGGAGATGATCACCGGCAGCGGGCGCACGGCGTAGTACACGTAGGTGAAGGCCTCGTCATAGATGATCGGGGCCTGCATCTGCACGATGCGGAGCACGGCCCCGGCGGCGATGAGCCCGGCCACGAAGAGCTTGTGCGTGCGGGAGGTGCGTTTGTTCAGCTTGACGAGCGCGCGGCGCAGGTCGGTCCACAGGGCCCCGCGCTGCACCTCGCCGCGCGGGAGCGAACGGGCGAGCAGGCGAGCACCGGCGAACACCAGCCCCGCCGCCGCAGCGGCGGCCGCCGCCAACATCCGCAGGTTGCCGCGCACCCGCTCGTGGAAGGCCCGGGTGTACGTCTCCACGTCCCCATCGGGCGCCAGCCCGTCCACGTAGCCCTTCACCGGTGCGAAGCCCAGCCGCGAAAGCCACCAGGCCACGGCGGCGAGCATCAGGAGGAGGAGAGCGGTGAGAAGGACCATGCGCGGCGGACGGGGCACGGCCAAAAGTAGCCGAAGGAGCGCGGCCGGGTGGCCCTCCGCTCATCCCGTGGGCCAAGCCGCTGGTCACAAAAAGGTACTTTGCCTTGCATAGTACTAACCGAAGCACATATGTTTGCATCGTCAAGTACCAGACACAGCCCAGATGAACGTTGAGAACACCAAGGCGCAGATGCGGAAAGGCGTGCTGGAGTACTGCATCCTGTCGGTGCTGTCGCAGGAGGAACTGTATCCTCCGGACATCATCGCCAAGCTGAAGGACGCGAAGCTGATCGTGGTGGAGGGCACCCTGTACCCCCTGCTCACGCGGCTGAAGGATGCCGGATTCCTGACCTACCGCTGGGAGGAAAGCCGAAGCGGCCCTCCGCGCAAGTACTACAAGCTGACCCCCGTGGGGCAGAAGTTCCTGAACGAACTGGATGAGACCTGGGACGACCTGGCCCAGGCGGTGAAAAAGATGACCCGACGCAACGCACGATGAAAAAGACCCTCACAGCCAACATCAGCGGTACGGTGTTCCACATCGAGGAGGACGCGTACGACAAGCTGAACCGCTACCTCGGCACCATCCGCGCGCGCTTCAGCGGCAGCGAGGGCCGCGACGAGATCATGGCCGACATCGAGGCCCGCATCGCCGAGCTCTTCCAGGAGCGGCTGCAGGGCCGTCAGGTGGTGGGCATCGCCGACGTGGACCACGTGATCGCCGTCATGGGTCAGCCGGAGGACTACGCGGACGGCGAGGCCGGCGGCGGCGCCATGCCCCCCCCGACCACCGACGGGCGGCGGCGCCTGTTCCGCGACCCGGATGACAGCTGGGTGGGCGGGGTCTTCGGCGGTCTGGCGGCCTACCTCGGCACCGACCCCTTGTGGATGCGCATCGCCTTCATCCTGCTGGTGATCTTCGGCGTGGGCTCGCCCCTGCTGATCTACATCATCCTCTGGATCCTGATCCCGCAGGCGTCCTCGGCGGCCGAGCGCCTGATGATGCAGGGTGAACCGGTGACGGTGGACAACCTGAAGCGCAGCTTCGAGGAAGGCGCCGAACGGGTGAAGCAGGGCGCAGAGCGCGTGGCCCGCGAGGCCGATGAGCTGGGGCGGCGCTGGAGCAAAGGTCCGGCCCGTGCCTACGGCCGACAGGCCCGTCAGGGGGTCGGCGAGTTCGCCCGCGCCGCCGCCGGCGTGGCCGCCAAGATCGTCGGTGTGTTCACCCTGGTGCTCGGCGCCATCCTCACCCTGGCGCTGGTGGGAGCGCTCATCGGTGGCGGCACCATCACCCTCGACCACTTCGGCGGGCTGGAGGGCACCGGTCTCTTCGACCTCAGCGCGGTGGTGTTCGACAGCGCGGCCCACGCCTTCTGGGGTGTGCTGTGCGCCGTGCTCCTGCTGCTGATCCCCGCCATCGGGCTCTTCATCGGCGGCCTGCGCCTGCTCACCGGCCTGCGTGCCCCGCAATGGCTGGGCTGGACACTGAGCACCGCCTGGTTCGTGGCCCTGATGGTGGTGCTGGTGGTGGGCCTCCGCCTGGGCAACGACCTCAAGCGCGACCAGAAGCTGCGCGAAGAGGTGTCCATCGCACAGCCCGCCGGGCAGACGCTCTTCCTGGGCGTGCACGACATGCGCGGCCTGGGCAAGGACTGGCGGGTGGCCTACGACGATGGCCGGGTGGACTGGGACATGGAGGGTCTGATGACCACCCCCGACAGCATCCACGGGGCCTGGGCCGACCTGGACGTGGTGCCCAGCCCGGACAGCTTCTTCCACCTGATCGTGGAGCGCCGTGCCAACGGTCGCACCGAGAAGATGGCCCTGGCCCGGGCGAGCCACACCGGGTTCACGCACGCCCAGCACGATTCGCTGCTCCTGCTGTCCCCGTGGGTGGACATGCCCCGTGCGGACAAGCTGCGCGCCCAGCGGGTCCGCTTCGAGGTGCAGGTGCCCGTGGGGCGTGCCGTGCACTTCCAGAGCGGCATCGGCTTCATGCTGGACGACGTGGACAACGTGACCAACACCTGGGATGATGAGATGGTGGGCCTCACCTGGACGATGACCTCCGGCGGCCTCAGCAGCAGCGTGACGCCGGAGCAGGTGCCCGACGACCTGCCTTCACCCGCGCTGCCGGCCACACCGCCCGCCGAAGCCCCGGCGACCACGCCCGAGCCGAGCGAGGCCCCGAGCGGCACCAGCGAGCTGCGCACCTACGGCGCGCCCGACCTGCTGACGGCGGTGTTCCGCCGCACCTGAACCCCGATCACCGGCGGCAACGAGGGGAAGCCATCCGGCCGGGGACCGCCCCGTTCTCGAGGAGAGGACGGGGCGGATCTTTTCACACGCTTCATGCGGGAGGAACGGACCGGGAACAGGGGCCGGTCTAACTTGCGCGCACCGATGATCCGCTGGCGCAACTGGCTCTTCTACGTGCTCACCATCAGTGCCTGCGTGGCGCTGATGTACGGCATCGTCGGCACGGGCAGCGACCTGGAGGCGGGCAAGTCGGTGGGGGGCGAAGTGCAGGAAGTGAAGGGGTACTGGCAGCAGTTCAAGGACACCTACCACCACAACCTCACGCACCCGCTGGCCATCCTGCTGCTGCAGATCCTCTGCATCATCGTGACGGCGCGGGCCTTCGGCTTCATCTGCCAGAAAGTGGGCCTGCCCACGGTGGTGGGCGAGATCGCCGCCGGCATCTTCCTCGGCCCCTCCTTCCTGGGGCAACAGTTCCCGGCCTACTCGGAGTTCCTGTTCCCCGCGGCCTCGCTGGGCAACCTGCAGTTCCTCAGCCAGATCGGCCTCATCCTCTTCATGTTCGTCATCGGCATGGAGCTCAACCTCACGGTGATGAAGGACCGTGTGCAGGACGCCGTGGTGGTGAGCCATGCCGGCATCGTGTTCCCCTATACCCTGGGCGTGGGCCTCTCCTACTTCCTGTACGAAGCCTTTGCACCCCAGGGCGTCCACTTCCTGTCCTTCGCACTGTTCATGGGCATCGCCATGAGCATCGCGGCCTTTCCGGTGATGGCCCGCATCGTGCAGGAGCGAGGCCTGCACCGAACGGCCTTCGGCAGCACCGTCATCACCTTCGCGGCCGCGGACGACATCACCGCGTGGTGCCTGCTTGCCGTGGTGATCGCCGTGGTGAAGGCCGGCAGCATCGTCAGCAGCCTGTACACCGTCCTGATGGTGCTGGCCTACATGCTGCTCATGCTGCGGGTGGTCCGGCCCTTCCTCAACCGCCTGGGCGAGGTGTACGCCGACCGGGAGAGCCTCAGCAAGCCCATCGTGGCCGTCTTCATCCTGGTGCTGCTGCTCTCGGCCTACGCCACCGAGGTCATCGGCGTGCACGCCCTCTACGGGGCCTTCGTGGCCGGCGTGATCATGCCGCCCAACCAGCGCTTCCGCAGCCTCTTCATCGGCAAGGTGGAGGACGTGGCCGTGGTGCTGCTGCTGCCGCTCTTCTTCGTGTTCACCGGCCTGCGCACCGAGATCGGCCTGCTGAACAACGTGGGCCTCTGGAAATGGTGCGCAGTGATCCTCACCGTGGCCGTGGTGGGCAAGTTCACCGGCAGTGCCGTGGCGGCCCGCTTCGTGGGTCTGCCACTGAAGGAGAGCCTGATGGTGGGCGCCCTGATGAACACCCGCGGCCTGATGGAACTGGTGGTGCTCAACATCGGCTACGACCTGGGCGTCATCAGCCCGGAGATCTTCGCGATGATGGTGATCATGGCCCTGGTGACCACGGTGATGACCGGCCCGACACTGACCCTGATCGAGCGCCTCTTCCCCACCGCCGAACGACCCGCGCAGGTGGTGGCCGAGGAGGCCAAGCGCTTCCGCATCCTGGTGCCCTTCGGCGACCCCGGTCGCGGCCGCAACATGGTGCGCGTGGCCCACGCCTTCCTGAAGCGCAACGACAACGCCAGCGTGGTGGCCCTGCACCTCACCCCCAGCAGCGACGTCAACACCTTCAATCTGGCCGAGCGGGAGCGCGACAGCTTCAAGCCCATCCTCAAGGAGAAGCGCGAGAAGGGCGTTCCGCTGGAGACGCTCTTCAAGCCCAGCATCGACATCGACAAGGAGCTGATCACCATCGCCAACACGGGCAACTTCGACCTGGCCATCGTGGGCATCGGGCGCAGCATCTACGAAGGCACCTTCCTGGGCCGCGTGGTGGGCCTCACCAGCCGCATCATCGACCCCGAGCGCCTCATCGACACCCTCACCGGCAAGGAGGACCTCTTCGCCACGGCCGAGCTGGACGATCGCGTGCGCCGCATCGTGCGCGAGGTGCGCATCCCCCTGGGCATCTACGTGGACAAGGACCTGCAGCGCACCGAGCGCGTGGTGGTGCCCCTCTTCGGGCTGGCGGACAGCGCGCTGCTCACCTACGCCCAGAAGCTGCAGGTGAACAGCGGGGCGCACATCACCCTGCTCGACCTGGCCGACGTGTTCACCCAGAACCCCGAGCTGCGGGCCCTGGTGGACGGCATGCAGCGCGCGGCGCACGGTTCGGTGGAGCTGTCCACCACGGCGATCGACGGCGGCGGCCCCCTCACCGGCCAGGACCTGATGCTGATCGGCCTCGACGGCTGGAAGCGCGCCGTGGAGAAGCAGGCCCCGTGGCTGGCGCAGGCGCCCAGCATGCTCATCGTGCGGCCCTGAACGGAGCCGCGCGATCACCGAACTTCGCACCGCCATGCGCATCCGCGCACATGGCCCCCGCACCATGAGCAAAGCCGCCAAGATCCGCGCCTTCGACCCCAACAGCCCCGGCGACGCCAACGCCCAGATGTACGGGCTGCCCTTCACCTGCGAGGAGGCGGACATCGTGCTGCTGCCCGTGCCCTGGGAGGTGACCACCAGCTACGGCGGCGGCACGGCCCACGGCCCGCAGGCCATCTTCGACGCCAGCTTCCAGGTGGACCTGTTCCACCCCGAGTTCCCCGACCTGTGGAAACGCGGCGTGGCCATGGACGAGATGCCCAAGGCGCTGCTGCAGCAGAGCAAGGCCCTGAAGAAGGAGGCCCACAAGGTGATCACCATGCTCACCGAGGGCGGCAGCAAGAAGGAGCTGGCCCAGGCCAAGAAGGCCCTGGAGCTGGTGAACGCCGAGTGCGCCGTGATGAACGAATGGGTCGAGGCCCGCGCCGGGGAATGGCTCGACGCCGGCAAGCTCGTGGGCCTCGTGGGTGGCGACCACAGCACGCCCCTGGGCTTCCACCGCGCCCTGGCCCGTCGCCACAAGCGCTTCGGCATCCTGCACATCGACGCGCACATGGACCTGCGCAACGCCTACGAAGGCTTCACCTACAGCCACGCCAGCATCATGCACAACACCCTTGAGCTGCCTCAGGTGGACACGCTGGTGCAGGTGGGCATCCGCGACTTCTGCGCCGAGGAGAACAAGGCCTTCCTGGACCAGAACGGCCGCGTGAAGGTGGTGCGCTCGGCCGACATCCGGCGGCAGCAGTTCGAGGGCGTCACCTGGCGCGAGCAGTGCGACGCGATCATCGCCGCGCTGCCGGAGAAGGTGCACGTGAGCTTCGACATCGACGGGCTTGACCCGGTGCTGTGCCCGCATACGGGGACCCCGGTGCCGGGCGGGCTCGCCTTCGAGGAGGCCACCTACCTGCTGAGCCGCCTGGTGGCCAGCGGCCGCACCCTCATCGGCTTCGACCTGGTGGAGGTCGCTCCCGGCCGCCACGACGAGTGGGACGCCAACGTGGGCGCCCGCCTGCTGTGGCACCTCTGCGGCGTGCTGGCCAGGTAAGTGGGCTGAGCGGATGGACTGGAAGCGTAGGCTGATCTTCGGTACTTACGCCATCACCGCATTCGCGGTCTTGGTGTACTTCGTGATCAATGCCTGGGATGTACCAGAGAGCTCCTCCATCGCCTTGCTCTTCTTTCCGGTCTGGGTCATAGGAACGTTCCTTCTGTTCGCTTGGATCGAAACACTCGCTTTGCTTTTAATCTTTATCAAGAGTTTCCGAGAGCTTCGAAATCCCCTATTGCCCATGTTGGGATTGTCAAGCCTAGGACCCATCGGGCTCGGGATCTATCTGTACATGACAAAGGACCCTGTGGTCATTGTGCCACCGCCCGGACCAATGCCCGTATCCTTGGTTCAGTACATTGAGGACCGAAGAACCGTTGAAGAAACCTACAAAAGAGAATACCTCAACGAAATCGTTCGATTGGATAGGATCGAATCTGTTTTTTCAGTCGACACGGATACCATCTTCTACTCCCCTGACCTCAAGCAGATCTTTGCCTGGGTCTGTATAGATGGTGTAGTGGAACGCCAGCACAAGATCGTCAATGCCTATGTGATCGGCCGTACCGCCGGTGGCAGGTGGTCACTTGGGCGGCCGAAAGGGAATGTGTGGTATACTTACTTCGATTCCAGAGCGTCCATGCACAGCAGCCTGCTTAAGGGCACCTCTAATAACCTGTTGATAGGTTAACGGGTAGTGATCTTGACGATGCGGAGAGCAATGGATCTCTTTGACCGCATGAAGCTACGCAAGGCCAAGGGACTGTTCGACGAGCAGGATGTGCTA
>JADLBK010000128.1 GCA_020847755.1 Flavobacteriales bacterium
ATCACGTCGCGGTTGCCGCCGCGCGGGTCGGCGCTGGGGATGCCATACTTGCGGATGCTGTGCGTGATGTCGAACACCACGGGGTAGCCGGTCCTCCGCATGTGGTAGAACGCGCGCGGATCCACCACGAGGTCATTGTAGCCGAACGTGTAGCCGCGCTCGGTAAGAATGATGTTCCCGTTGCCCACGCTCTCGCACTTCTTGGCCGGGTTGATCATGTTCTCGGGAGCGAGGAACTGGGCGTGCTTCAGGTTGATCACGGCGCCGGTCCTCGCGGCCTCGGTCACCAGCGTCGTCTGCATCACCCGGTAGGCCGGGATCTGCAGCACATCGCAGACCTCGGCGGCAGGCTTGGCCTGACTGGGGTAATGGATGTCCGTGAGGATCGGGAAGCCGAAGTCCTTCTTGATGCGTGCAAGCACCTTCAGGCCCTCATCCAGGCCGGGACCCTGATAGAAGTCGGCGCTGCTGCGGTTGTCCTTGGTGAAGCTGCTCTTGTAGATCACGGGCAGCTTGGTGCGCTCGCTCACCTCCTTGAGCTTCTCGGCGGTGCGCAGCATCACGTCCTCGGTCTCGATCACGCAGGGGCCGGAGATGAGGAAGAGCTGGTCGGAGCCGCAGGCGATGTTGCCGACGTGGACGATCTTGGTCATGGTGGTTCGCTGCGCGCTGGCCGGCAGCGGCGCAAAGGTAGCCGCGGGTGGCCTGCCGACCGGCCTCACTCCACGGTGACGCGCAACATGCGCTTGCCGTCGAGGATGCCTTCGAGGGTATCGCCCACGGCGATGGGGCCTACTCCGGCCGGCGTGCCGGTGAACAGCAGATCGCCCGGCTCCAGCGTGATGAAGCGCGACACGTAGGCGATGAGCTCGTGGACGGGGAAGAGCATGTCGCGGGTGCGGCCGCGCTGGACGAGCGTTCCATTGCGCAGAAGCTCGATCTGGAAGCTTTGCAGGTCGGTGGCGCTGGTCATCGGCAGGTGCACGTCGCCGATCACGGCGCTGTCGTCGAAGGCCTTGGCCTTTTCCCAGGGCAGCCCTTTGGCCTTGAGGTCGTTCTGGATGTCACGCGCGGTAAGGTCGAGTCCCAGGGTGTAGGCGCTGATCATGCCCGGGGCCATGGCGGCCGGGATGTCCTTGGCGTAGCCGTCCAGCACGCACACCAGCTCCAGTTCGTGGTGGATGGTGCCAAGGTGGGAGGGGAGTTTCAGAGGCCGGCCGGGGTGCGCGATGGCCGTGAAGGGCTTCAGGAAGAAGACCGGCTCCTCCGGCGGCGCGTTGCCGAGCTCGCGGGCGTGGTCACCGTAGTTGCGGCCGATGCAGATGCACTTCATGGGAGGGGCTGTTGGCGCGGGCTGGTGGCGGGTGATCGCGTCGGGTTCCTTCAGTTGGCGGGTCCGGTCAGCTCACGCTGTTCAAGTCCTCCAATGCCTTTCGCATCACCGCCAGCGTGCTGCCGGGCAATTCGGCTTTGGTCATCAGCCATTGCATGTAGCCGGGGTCGTTCCGCCCGATGGACTCCAGGGGCCATCCACGGTATTTGCCGAAGGTGAGACAGACCTGACCGTTCTGGTCGAAGGCCAGCTTGCCCGCAGCATCAGGGCTTCGCTGGCGATCTCCACTGAACTCCCCGAGCTGGTCCACATCCGCCGGCAGGTCGCCGTAACGTTCCAACTGGGCCAGAAGCACGTCGGCCGTGGCCTCCACATCGGCCAGAGCGTCGTGGGCGCCGCGGTGCTCACGTCCGCAGTAGAACCGCAGGGCCGCGCCCAGGTCGCGCGGCTCCATGCGGTGGAAGATGCGCTGTACGTCCACGATGCGCAGGGCGGAGGTATCCCAATCGAGGCCCACACGATGGAGCTCCTCGGCCAGGAAAGGCACATCGAAGCGGATGACGTTGAAGCCGGAGAGGTCGCAGCCGTCCAGGGCGGTGAGCACCTCGTGGGCGACTGTCTCCAGGGAGGGTGCATCGGCCACCATGGCGTCCGTGATGCCATGGATGGCGCTGGCTTCCGGAGGGATGGGCATGCCGGGGTTCACCAGGCTCTGCCAGGGCTGGCGCCGACCGTCGGGGGTCATGCGCACGATGCCGATCTGCACGATGCGGTCCTGCCCGATGCGGGTGCCGGTGGTCTCCAGGTCAAAGAAGGCCAGGGGCCGTTGAAGCTGCAGGCGCATGTCCGCAAGTTGGGCAGAAAAGAAGCCCCCCGGAGGTCCGGAGGGCTTTCAAGTTGTCCACAGCGGCGCGGCTCAGCGTGTCTTCAGCTTGACGTACTGGAACTTGCCGTACTTCTCGGTGTTGATGTAATCGCCTTTGTAGGCCGGACCCTGCACCAGGGAGTTGATGGCCTCCAGAAAGATCACATCCGCGTTCTTGCCGCGGGCCTGCACGGCCTCGATGAGGCGTTTGCGGGCGTCGTCCATCCGCTGGCGGCTCAGGTTCTCGTTGGTGCCGAAGGTCCTGGTGGGCACCTTGGAGGCACTGGCCTCGATGACGATGGTGGCCTTTCCGTTCTTGTCGATCAGGCCCACCACCGTGTCGATGAAGCCCTTCCAGTCCGTCTCGGCCTGGTCGATGTCCTTCTTGTTGTACTCGTAGTACTTGACATACTCGGCGGCGTAGCTTGCATCGGGCATGGTGTGGGTCTTGCCCTTTTCCTTCAGCTGTGCATCGGTGAGGTACTCCTCAGGCTTGGCCTTCTCGCCCGACTTGGCCGGTTCGCCCTTCTCCTTGCTGCCCGGAGGGGAGCCTTTCGGCAGGTCCACGATGCTGGCGGGTCCGGTGATGCTCACGGGGTTCAGGTAGATCTCCTTGTTGATCTCCTGGTAGGCGGTCTCGCACTCCACATAGATGTCCTCGGTGTGGATGGTCTTGTCGTCCACCCGGTAGTCGAGGTTGTACTCCTTGCACGGCGGAAGGATCACCACGTACACGCCATCGCGTTGGCGAGGCTTGTACGTCTTCACCTCGCCGGTGGCCTTGTCGGTCACGTAGAGGATGGTGCTCGGCGGCAGGGTGGTGCCCGGCGGTGGGATGATGAAGCCCTTCAGCACGGTGAGGCCTTCGGCCTCCATCTCCTCCGGCAGGTCCACGAAGTAGATGTCCTTCTCGCCGTAGCCACCGATCTTGTCGGAACTGAAATAGCCGCGTCGACCGTCCGCAGTGGTCACGAAGAAGACATCGTCGTCCACGGTGTTCAGGGGAACGCCGATGTTCACCGGCGGGGTCCAGCTGCCGTCCTCCTGCATCTCGGTGGTGAAGATGTCGAAGCCGCCCATGCTGTTGTGGCCCTTGCTGGCGAAGAACATCGTGCGGCCGTTGGGGTGGATGAAGACGGCGTCCTCGTCGTACGGTGTGTTCACCACGTTGCCGATGCTCTGGGCCTTGCTCCACTCGCCGGTGGGCAGCTTCACCACGCGGTAGATGTCCCGGCCTCCCGCGCCGCCCTTGCGGTCGCTGACGAAATAGAGGGTGTTGCCGTCCGCCGTGATCGCGGCGTGCGTCTCCCAGCTCTTGGTGTTCACATCGCTGCCGATGAGAACGGGATCGCTCCACAACTCACCCACCAACCGGCTCTCGTACAGGTTGCCGTCCCCTCCGTCGTCGCGGTAGATGAAGAGGGTCTGACCATCGGCCGACACGTTCACGCTGGCCAGGTGTCCCCCTTCCGGCGGGTTGATGTTGAGCAGTTCGGGCGCCTGCCAGTTGCCCTCGCGGTCCTTGTAGCTCACGTAGATGTTCTCGAACGGCAGGCCGGCCACCGGATCGATCACTCCGCTGTTGGAGCTGTCCGGACGCACCCGGCGGCTGGTGAAGAACAGGGCGTTACCGTCCACGCTCAGCACCGGGCTGAAGTCGGGGTGGTCCTGGTTCACCACTTTGCCCACGTTGCTGATCTGGTAGGGCTTGGGATCGGCGATCAGCTTGCGGGCATTGGCCGTCTGTTCCTTGCCGCGCGCCGCCATCGGATAGAGCTCATGACCCTTGTCGGCCCCGTCCAGGAACTTCTGATACGACTGGTCGGCCTTGTCATAATCCCCATTGAGGTGGTAGGCGCGACCCAGGTAGTAGTCCACCTCCACAGGCGCGTTCTTTTCCCGCATGTCGAAGGGGTCGTAGCCGGCCGTGTTGAATCCTCCGTAACCGGAGCTGCGCTGCGCGGCCGCCTTCTCCAGATAGGGCAGGGCCTTGTGCTTCTGATTGTAGGAGTGGAAGTAGCAGGTGCCCAGCTTGTAGTTCAGGTTGGCGTTATCCGGCTGCTCCTGCACCAACTGAACCCAGATCTCGGCGGACTGGTTGTAGAGCTTCTCCTCCATCAACTTGTTGCCTTCCTCGAACTTCCACGCGAAGGTGGTGTTCTCGCCCTGGGCGAAGGCGGGTGCCGTGTGGGCGATCAGTGAGGCGGAGAGGAGGAGCGCGTAGCCGTGCTTCATTGCGGTACGGGTGGTTCAGGCCCTGTTCGAGGGCTGCGAAATGTAGCCATTTTCCCCAGCGGGGGGCGGTTCAGATGTCCTGGTCCAGGGACCAGCCTTCCAGAATATCGGCCACGCGGCGCACGAAGCGGCCGCCCAGCGCCCCGTCCACGACCCGGTGGTCGTAGCTGTGGCTCAGGAACATCAAGTGCCGCACGGCGATCACATCCCCGGCCGGGGTCTCGAGCACCGCCGGTTTCTTGCGGATCGCGCCCGTGGCCATGATCGCCACCTGGGGCTGGTTGATCACCGGCGTGCCCAGCACGTTGCCGAAGGTGCCCACATTGGTCACCGTGTACGTGCCCCCGCTGATCTCGTCGGGTTGCAGCTTGTTCTCCCGCGCACGCCTGGCCAGGTCGTTCACCTTCCGCGCCAGCCCGACCAGATTCAGCTGGTCCGCGTTCTTGATCACCGGCACGATGAGGTTGCCCGTGGGCAGCGCCGCCGCCATGCCGATGTTGATGTCCCGCTTGCGGATGATCGTGTGGCCGTCCACCTGGATGTTGATCATCGGCATCTCCTTGATGGCCTGCGCGATGGCCATCACGAAGATGGGGGTGAAGGTGAGCTTCTCGCCTTCACGCTTCTCAAAGGCGTTCTTCACCCGGTCGCGCCACAACACCAGGTTCGTCACATCGGCTTCCACGAAGCTGGTGACGTGCGGGCTGGTGGCCTTGCTCATCACCATGTGGTCGGCGATCAGCTTGCGCATGCGGTCCATCTCGATCACCTCGTCGCCGGGGCCGGGCATCACCTTGGGACCGGCGGGCTTGGCCGGCGTGGCGGGCGCGGGCGCCGTGCCAGGGACGGTCGCCGGGGCGGAAGCAGCAGGGGGTGCGGCAGGTGAGGCCGGTGCCGCACCGCGCTTCGGCAGGTAGTCCAGCAGGTCCTTCTTGGTCACCCGCCCACCCTCGCCGCTGCCGGCGATGGCCTCGAGCTCGGCCATGCTCACGCCTTCCTGTTCAGCGATGGTGCGCACCAGCGGGCTGTAGAACTTGCCGCTGGGGCCTGTGCGGGTGACGGCCGCCCCGGCGGGCTGAGCTGTGGCGATGGCGGCCGGACGTCCGTTGCTGGCCGGTGCAGCGGCCGGTGGCGCTACCGCAGGACCTGCGGCGGGCGTGTCGGCGCCGGCGCTGATCGCTGCGATCGGCTGACCCACCTTCACCACGTCCCCTTCGTTCACCAGGCGCTTC
This sequence comes from Flavobacteriales bacterium, assembly GCA_020847755.1. GTDB lineage: Bacteria > Bacteroidota > Bacteroidia > Flavobacteriales_F > PHOS-HE28 > PHOS-HE28. The sequence goes on from JADLBK010000128.1 coordinate 5,666, forward strand.
ACCAACACACCGTCGTGTGGCGCCGGCACCTCGCTGTCCACCTTGTCGGTGGCGATCTCCACGATGGGCTCATCGGCGGCCACACGGTCGCCTTCGTTCTTGAGCCACTTGATGATGGTGGCCTCGGCCACGCTTTCGCCCATCTTGGGCAGGAGGATCTCGTTCTGGGCCATCGGGTCGGGGCCAAAAGTAACCACCGGACACCGACACAGGCGGTGCCTAGGAGCCCATCAACGCGAAGCCACGCCGGATGTACCGCAGGTCGTCCCAGACCCGGTAATCCTTGGCATACATGAGGTTGAGCCGGTCCACCACCAAAGCGTCGGCAGGCAGGCCGAGGGCGCGCACCGGATCGAGCACGCCGCGCCGCAGGGGAGGCAGCTTGGTGGTGCGTGCCGGCTGCCGGTGATAGCTCACCCAGGTGCGCCTGCCGAGCAACACCTGCCACAGGTTGGCCACATAGCCCGAGCGCTGGCGAACGAACCACAGGTTGATGGGTAGCGTGAGCGCCAGCAGGGCCGCCACGACGACGTCAGCGATCCGCTTGGTCCGCCGCGCGGCAGGGCTGTTCACGGCGTGGGCTTCCAGCACCAGCAGGTCCTGCAGGCTCTCGATGCTGTTGGGGCTGATGATCGCCAGGCCGTCCGGTTGCGCGATCTTGAATGCGGCGCCGCTGGTGCGCAGCCGCTCAAGGGCGTCGATGATGGCGGCCCAGGACAGGTCGCCGGCGCAGAGCACCACCTCATCGTAGCGCTGGTCGCGGAGGCTGCGGCACAGATCGGCCGTGCGTTTCGTGCGTTGCAGCACCTCCGGGTCCTCCACCAACTGGCGCCCCAACCCGAAATGGGTCTGCCACAGCAGTTCGAGCGCCTGCCGTGCCCGATCGGGGGAGCCGATGGCCGCGATGCGCAGCCGATGGCTGGGGCGCAGGGCATAGCCCTTCACCCGCAATAGGTGCAGCAGACCTCGGATGGCGAACGCCGTGCCCGTCATCAGGCCCAGACAGGTGAGCAGCGCCCAGGTTCCGGGCCAGGCCTGCATGCGCCAGCTCCACCACGCGGCCATCAACAGGGTGGCCGCGGTCGCGCCCTTCACCGCGTGCCCGAGCCGGATGGGCCGGTCGTAGGCGCCGAACAGCGCCAGGCAGGTGAGGGCCGCGGAAAGAAAGGGGAGGAGATGCCTCGGCGCCCCATCGGCCCATTGCACCACGCCCACATGCGGGCCGGCCAGCAACAGCAGCGCGGCAAGGGCCAGCGCGTCCAGCAGGGGCAGCAGCGCGCGGTGGAAGAAGCGGCTGAGCAGCGCTCCGGCCGCGCTCAGGTAGATGGCACCCCGGATCAGCGCACCGAACAGGTCCGGCCCCTTGCGCGTGAAGTGCTTCCTGGCGAAGATGGCCATCGCGTTGTAGAACACGAAGACGTAGTTCACGCTGCTCTTCTTGGTGCTCTCGCCCTTGTAGTGCAGGATGCGCGCCTGGGGTACGTAGTGGTTCTCGTAACCGCCCAGCGTGATGCGGTAGCTGAGGTCGATGTCCTCCCCGTACATGAAGAAGCTCTCGTCCAGGAGGCCCACTTCGTCCAGCGTCCGCTTGCGCAGGAACATGCAGGCCCCCGACAGGATCTCGATCCGCGCCGTACGGTCCTCCGGCAGATGCCCCAGGTGGTAGCGGCCGAACACACTGCTGCGGGGAAAGAGGCGTGCCAGTCCGATGATCTTGTAGAAGGCCACAGCGGGGGTCGGCAGCCCGCGTTTGCTCTCGGGCAGGAAGCGTCCCGTGCCATCGATCATCTTCACGCCCACGCCGCCCACCTTGGGGTCGGCGTCCATGTAGGCCACCACCGTGCGGAACACATCCTCGCCCACGATGGTGTCGGGGTTCAGGAGCAGGACGTGATCGCCCTTGGCCTGGCGGATGGCCTGGTTGTTGGCGCGGCTGAAGCCCACGTTCTCGGCATTGGCCAGCAGCCGCACCTGCGGGAACCGCTCCCGGACCATCTCCACACTGCCGTCGGTGCTCTGGTTGTCCACCACGAACACCTCTCCGGGCACGCCTTCCATCGCGGCGAACACCGCCCGCAGGCACTGCTCCAGGTAGGCCCGGACGTTGTAGTTGACGATGATGACGGAGAGTTTCATGTGCCCATGTGCACATGTGCCCATGAGCACATGCGCTATCGCTTCACCCCTTGCTCGTATGGTTTCCGGTCGGCGATGCTTCGCCCGAGGGTCAGCTCGTCCACATGCTCCAGGTCGCCCCCCACACTGATGCCACGGGCGATCTGGCTGACGGCGGTCCCACGCTCCTGCAGGCGGCGGTTCAGGTAGAAGCAGGTGGTGTCGCCTTCCAGTGTGGCACCGAGCGCCAGCACGACCTCGCGCACCGAACCGCTGTCCACCCGCTCCAGCAGACGGGCGATCTGCAGGTCGTCCGGGCCCACACCGTCCATCGGGCTGATCACCCCGCCGAGCACGTGATAAAGGCCCTTGAACTGATGCGTGTTCTCGATCGCCACCACATCACGGATGTCCTCCACCACGCACACCAGGCCGCGGTCGCGGGTGGGCGACGCGCAGATGCCGCACACCGGCTGGTCGCTGATGTTGCAGCACTCGCTGCAATACCGCACCTCCTCGCGGAGCCGACGGACGGCTTCGCTGAAGCGCTGGACAGCGGTGACATCGCGGCGCAGCAGGTCGAGCGCCATGCGCATGGCCGTGCGACGGCCGATGCCGGGCAAGGTGGCCAGTTGGTCCACGGCGTTCTCCAGCAGGACGGACGAGGCGCTCACGCCACCAAAGGTAACGGGCTGGCCGAGGGCGCTCCCGCCTCACCGGAGGATCACCCGGCGGCGCCAGGTGTGTCCGTCCGTGCTCACCTCCAGCAGGTGGGGGCCGGTCAGACCTTCCGTGATCAGGGTCCAGGTGCCCGGACCGGGGAAGCTGCCGCTGCGCACCTCGCGACCGCTGAGGTCCAGCAGGCGCCACGCCTGAACACCAGGTTCAGCACTGCGCACCTGCAGCGAGCCCTCGGCCGGGTTCGGCCAGGTCCAGAGGCCCGGTGCGTCCCGCTCCTCCAAGGAGGTCGAGGTGCCCGGCAGGCAGGCCGTCACCTCCATGTCGTCGAGGTACCAGCCGGCCTTGTTCACCACGGTGGTGGCGAAGAGGTGGAAGGTGATGTCCACCGTGCTCAGCCCCAGGAAGGGCGATAGGTCGATCGTCTGTTGAAGCCACACCTGACTGAACTGCTGGCTGTTGTTCAGGTAGACCTGCTGACCATTGACGCGGATGAAGGTGAAATCGAAGTTGGTGAACACCTCCCACCAGTGCCAGAACCGCAGTTCGGCTCCGGTATAGGCGGGGTCGCTGAGGTCCACCGTGAGACCGAGCACGCTCGTGTCACCGCTGTTGGCGTAGCAATCGCGCAGCACCGTGCCCCAGCCGAGCTGCCCGCTGTGCGCGCCGATGGTGTTGTTGAAGGTGGAGGTGCAGCTGCTGTCCAGCAGCTGGGTCCCGATGATGCCGTGCTCCCAGTCGGGATAACCGCTCGGCACCAATCCCCCGTCGCCCGATTCGAAGTCGCTGCTGAAGAGGATGGCCGTGCTGTCCGGGCATTGTGCCGCAGCGTTCATGCCGAGGCAGGCCGCCAGTAGGAGGGTCGTGGTCCGGTGCATGCGCGTATGGGTTGGTCCCGGGAAGGTAGCTGTTCTTCCAAGAAGCCCGGAGGGCCCGGTGACCGGATGCCAACAACGGGACGGGGACAACTGAGCGGGTGCGCCGGGTGCCAAGGCGTGTCGGGGACCTTGCTTCGCGGCATGAGCGCGGCGTGGCTGTTGTCCCTGGTGCTGGTGTACTTCCTGGTGCTGCTGGGCATCGCGTGGTGGACCGGTCGCGGGGCCGGAGGGCATGCGTTCTTCAGCGGCGACCGTCGCAGCCTTTGGTGGGTCGTGGCCTTCGGCATGATCGGCACCAGCCTCAGCGGCGTCACCTTCATCAGTGTGCCCGGCTGGGTGAAGGCCAACCACTGGAGCTACCTGCAGGTGGTGGTGGGCTATGTGATCGGGTACTGGGTGGTGGCCGGTGTGCTGCTGCCGTTGTACTACCGGCTGCAGCTCACCAGCATCTACGGCTACCTGCGCCACCGCTTCGGCCCCACGAGCTACCGCACCGGGGCCGCTTTCTTCCTGCTGAGCCGCACCCTGGGGGCCACGATCCGCATCTATCTGGTGCTGAACGTGCTCCAGCTCACGGTGGTGCAGGGCCTGGGCGAGGTGCCTTTCGCGGTGACGGCCGCCCTCATCCTGCTCATGATCGTGCTCTACACCGTGCAGGGCGGGGTGCGGACGATCGTCTGGACGGACACGCTGCAGACCCTCTTCATGCTGGCCGCCCTGCTGGGCACCGTGGCGTGGATCGTTGCGCAGCCCGGCATGGGCGACTGGTGGCCGCGGCTGCAGGGCAGTGGCATGACGGCCGTGTTGGACCTCGACTGGCGGAGCGACGGCTTCTTCCTGAAGCAGGTGCTCAGCGGCATGTTCATCACCATCGCCATGACCGGCCTCGATCAGGAGATGATGCAGAAGAACCTCAGTGTGGCCACCGTCCAGGGGGCACAGAAGAACATGCGCGTGTTCAGCGTGGTGCTGCTCGGGGTGAACCTGCTGTTCCTGGTGCTCGGTGGGCTGCTCTACCTCTACGCCGAACAGGCGGGCTTCGGCCTGCCCGAGCGCAGCGACGACCTGTTCCCGTCCATGGCGCTGCAGCTGTTCCCGCCCTGGCTGGGCCTGCTCTTCATCATCGGCCTCATCAGCGCCCTCTTCCCCAGTGCGGACGGAGCGCTCACGGCGCTGACCGCCAGCACCTGCATCGACCTCATCGGCATCCAGGACCGGGGGTGGGACGAGGCCCGCCAGACGCGGGTGCGCAAGACGGTGCACCTGGCGATCGCAGCGGTCTTCTTCGGCTGCGTGATGTTCTTTCACTGGCTGCAGAGCGGCACGGTGCTCAAGACCCTGCTGGACATCGCCGGGTACACCTATGGTCCGTTGCTCGGGCTTTTCGCCTTCGGCATCCTGTTCAAGGGCCGACCGACCGAACGGTGGGTGCCCGTGGTGTGTGTGCTGGCCCCGCTGATCACGTTCGGGCTCAAGACCTGGTCGCCCGAACTGCTCCTCGGCTACCGCATGGGCTTCGAGACGCTCATCGTCAACGGCGCCCTCACCCTTCTGGGCCTGCGGCTCATCAGCGGACCAGTGCGCTGAGGTGCCGGATCGGCGCTCAGTCCTGCCGCTGCCAGCTGCGCTCGATCACCTCCAGCAGTTCGTCGTGGATGGCGCTGTTGCTGGCCACGATCTCCTCGTCGAACACCGGGTCCTTGCTGAGACGGAATCCGCTCACCCGGCCGCCGGCCTCACGGACGAGCAGCACGCCGGCCGCCACGTCCCAGCTGTTGAGCCCATACTCGTAGAAGGCTTCGAAGCGGCCGCAGGCCACGTAGGCCAGGTCGGCCGCAGCGCTGCCCAGCCGGCGGATGCCGCGGGTGCGGTGCATCAGCTCGCGCAGCAGGTCCATGTATTCGGCCTCGTATCCGAAGTCGTCGTAGGGGAACCCTGTTGCCAGCAGGCTTTCCTGCAGCTGCTTCCGGTCGCTCACCCGGATACGCTGGCCGTTCAACCAGGCGCCGCCGTTCTTCCATGCGGTGAACCGTTCGTCGCGGGTCACCTCGTGCACCACGCCCAGCAGGGGCTCGGTGCCGTCCAGCAGGGCGATGCTGATGCAGTAGCACGGCACCCCATGTACGAAGTTCGTGGTGCCGTCCAGCGGGTCGATCACCCAGTTGAGGCGCTCGCGCTGTTCGCCGCTGCCCTCCTCGGCGATGAAGCCCGCATCGGGCAGGAGGCGTTCCAGGGCCTCCACCAACCGGTCCTCGGCGGTGTGGTCCACGTGGGTCACCAGGTTGTTCGCGCTCTTGGTGGACACACCGGCCTCGGTGAGCTTGCCCGCCTCGTCGCGGATGAAGGTGGCCACTTCGGCGCTGAGCGCCGCCACCTGTTCAGTGAGCTGTTGCAGGTCCATCGTTCGCAGGGTTCGTCCTCCGGTGCACCATCCACAGCCCGGCCGCACCGGCGAGCATCAGCAGCCCGGCGATCAGCTCGGCCTGCGTGGTGTCGCCGAAGAGCACCACGTTCACGCGGATCTTTTCGATCCAGAAGCGCTCCAGGCCGTTCAGCAGGAGGAAGAGGAAGAAGATGGCGCCCATCGGCCGCAGCCTCGTGCGCAAGGCCCACAACACCGCGAACAGCAGCGCACAGGCCAGGGTCTCGTACAACGGCGTGGGGAACACGGTCTCCGGTAGGGCCGTGCAATAGCCCTCGAAGCACGGTCGGCCGTCCAGGAGCGGGATGCCGATGCCGTTCACATTGTTCGGGTAGTCGTACTGCCAGAACCAGCGGGGGCCCGGGCCGAGGACGGTGGTGTTCACGATGCCCCAGTCCCCATCGCCGCTCACCTGGCAGCCGATGCGGCCGATGGCGTAGGCCAGCATCACCCCTGGCGCGGCGGCATCCGCGCCTGCCAGCATCGGCATGCCGTGGCGGCGGAAATAGCGCATCACCATCGCACCCGCCATGATGAGGCCGCCGTACATGGTGAGGCCCGTGAACAGGTCCGTGCCGCCGGGGTCGCTGAGGAAGGCCGCGAGCTCGTCGGGGTTCTCCAGCCAGTGGAAGAGCTTGGCCCCGACCACGCCCCACAGGGCCGCCGTCATGGTGATGGAGCCCGCGTGTTCCGAGGGCGCGATGAGGACCGTCTCCGTCCGTGGTTTGTCGAGCTGCTGTCTGCGCTTCTCCCACCAGACAAGGCCCGCCAAGGCGACCGCACCCAGCACGCCGCCCGTCACGCTGCCCGTGCCGCTGAACAGGAAAGCCTTGGTATCCGCGGTGGCCTGCGCACTGTGGAGGATCAGGTACAGGCCTTTCCAGCCGAGCAGAAAGCCCAGCACCGCCTGCGTGGCCAGTTCGGACGGGCTCGCCGGTCGTCCGATGGTGATGGTGCGCGTCGAGGGCTTCAGCAGGCCGTTCGCCTGCTTGCGCCGCAGCTCGGCCGTCAGCAGCCGGTTGGCCACCACGAAGGCCACCGCCACGAAGAACCCGAAGCTGTTCAGGAACTTCAGGAACGGCAGGTCGATCCCCGTCAGGTCCAGCAGCGCGTGGTAGAGCGTGGGGTACATGGGTCAGGCGGCGGGGGAGGGAGCGAGAGCAGGGGCCATGCCTTCGCCATAGGCTTTGGCAGACAAAGCAGGGGCGGTCCGGGAGCCGGTGACATGCCCCTCGCCGTCGATGCGGTCCATGGACACGGGCACTACGGCATTCACCCAGGCCGGGTCGTACGGCACCGACACCCTGATGTAGTTGTCCGTGAAGCCGAGCATGCGACCATCGGTCTCTTCGGCTTCGAACAGTACGGGGCGGACGGTGCCCAGGTGCCGCTCACCATGCGCCCGCTGGAGCTTGCTGCCCAGGATGCGGAGCTGCTTCGTGCGTTCGCGCCGCATTTCCATGGGAACCGTCTCGTCCATGCGAACGGCCGTGGTGTTGGCGCGCTCGCTGTAGGTGAACACGTGCAGGTGGTCCACCGGTACGGACCGCAGGAAGGTGTGGGTCCGGATGAACTCCTCGTCGGTCTCGCCGGGCGTGCCGGTGATCACGTCCGCGCCGACACAGGCATGCGGCATCAGGGCCTTGATGGCGCGCACCCGGTCGGCATAGAGCGCCGTATCGTAGCGGCGGCGCATGCGTTCCAGCAAGGCGTCGCTTCCGCTCTGCAAGGGCATGTGGAAGTGCGGGGCGAACCGTCTGCTGCCGGCCACGAAGCGGATGATGGCGTCGGTGCAGAGGTTGGGCTCGATGCTGCTGATGCGGAAGCGCGCGATGCCCTCCACGCGGTCCAAGGCTTCGACCAGGCCGAGGAAGTCCTCGCCGTGGGAACGTCCGAAGTCGCCGGTGTTCACCCCCGTGAGCACGATCTCCTTCACCCCCGAGGCGGCGATGCGTTCCGCAATGGCCACGGTGTCCGCCACGGTGCCGCTGCGGCTGCGGCCCCGGGCCAGCGGGATGGTGCAGAAGCTGCAGAAGTAGTCGCAGCCGTCCTGCACCTTCAGGAAGGTCCGGGTGCGGTCGCCGCTGTTCCACGACGGATGGAAGGCCCGCACCTCCTTGATGGGGCCATGCACCGCCACTCCCCCCGGCCGCTTTCCGTCCGCTGCGTCGATGTGGGCCGCGAGGTCGAACTTCTCGTTGGCGCCCAGCACCAGGTCCACCCCGGGGATGGCCGCGATCTCGTCGGGCTTCAACTGCGCATAGCAGCCCACCACGGCCACGAAGGCCTCGGGGTTGATCCGCTGGAACCGACGCACCCACTGGCGGCACTCCCGGTCGGCGTTCTCCGTCACGCTGCACGTGTTCAGCACGAACAGATCCGGGCGGTCCTCGGGCCTCACCCGTGCATAGCCGGCCTCCTCCAGCCCACGCGCAAGGGTGCTGCTCTCGGCGAAGTTGAGCTTGCAGCCCAGGGTGTGGAAGGCGACGGTGCGGGGTGAGCTCATGGGCCCGAAGGACGTGGCGGTCGTCGGCCACGGCGGGCGGCGAAGGTACGCGGACGGGACGTGGGCTTTCCGCGCATCCGGCATCCGCGGACCGCATCGCACTTTTTCGCTCCCGTGTCAAGGCCCGCTGGCAACCCTTTTCCCGGGCCGCCGTCTTCCCCTCGCATCCGATCGACATGGGCACCCTCCGCGCACGACCCGGCAACCGCAGCCAGCTGATCCTCACCGGCGGCGTGCTGTCCGCCATCCTGTCCGTCCTGTCCTTCCTGCTGGCCTACATCGTCCTCTGACCGCCGCGCCTACCTTGGCGGGCATGCGTTCGATCCCTTTGCTGGGTGGCGTGCTCTGCGCCCTCCTGGCCACGGCCCAACCGTTGCCGCACAGCCTCCTGTGGCGCATCAGCGGTCCGGGCATCGCAGCCCCGGCCTTCGTGCTGGGCACCGTGCATAGCCGTGATGCACGGGCCTATCAGGGCAATGACAGCCTTTGGGCCGCCATGGCCGCCTGCACCGAGGTGGTCGGCGAATTGGACAACGAGGAGGCCACCAAGGGCGGACTTGCCGTGCTGAGCGCGATGCAGATGCCCGGTGGCAAGGCATTGGCCGACCTCTACCGGAAGAAGGACCTCGTACGGGTCCGAGGAGCCCTCAAGGAGCACCTGGGCCTGATGGCCCTGGCCAGCGACCGAATGAAGCCCTTCTGGTCGATGGCCCTGCTCACCGAGACCCTGATGCGGAACGACAGCGCGCTCGTGCTGGACGAAGCGGTGCAGGCACGGGCCCGAGCGGCCGGCCAGGCGGTGAGCGGACTCGAGTCCATGCAGGAACAACTGACCGCCATTGATGCCATCCCCCTGGAGGACCAGGCGGCCATGCTGCTGGAGATGGTGCGCAACGACCTCCATCGCGGCTCGATCGAACGCATGATGGACGCCTATGCGCGGCAGGACCTGGATGCGCTGCAAGCCGTGGTGCGGGAGGGGGGGATGCCCAGTTCCATGGACGCCGCCCTGCTCGCCGAGCGCAATGCCCGCATGGCCGGCCGTATGGCCGATCGGCTCAATGCGGGGTGCAGCTGCTTCTTCGCCATCGGCGCGGCCCACTTGCCGGGTGCCGGCGGGGTGCTTGTGAGCTTGCAGGGCCTGGGGTTCACGCTCAGCCCCGTGGCGGTGGAGCGGCCATGACCCCTGCCTACGGGGCACTCAGGGCCATCTCGCACACGATGGCGCGGTGGTCGCTCAGCTCATCGGGCAGCGTGCGGAAGTTCCACGCGACAAGCTCGGGTCCGTGCAGGATGTGGTCGATGCGGAAGCTGGGGAAGACGCCGATGTAGGTGTGCCCCACACCCCGCCCGCTCTCCACGAAGGCATCGGTGAGCCGCTCGGTGAGCAGGGAATAGCTGTAGCTCATGGGCGTGTCGTTCAGATCGCCGCAGTAGACGATGGGGTGGGGGCTGTCCGCCATGTGTGCGATGATCATGCGCGCCTCCTCGGCCCGGCGCAGGAAGGCGTTGCGCAGCAGTCCGGCGATCCGCAGACCGCCACTGCGCAGGCTGTCCGCATCGGTGCCCGTGTCCAGGTCCTCCATGAAGCGGTACTCGGTGCCGCCGAACCGCACGCTGGCCAGGTGCGCGTTGTACACCCGCAGCGTGTCGTCGCCCACGGCGATGTCCGTCCAGATGCACAGGTTGTTCAGGTCATCGGCGAACTCCAGGGTGCCCTTGCCCACGATCGGGTGCGTGCTGAAGGTCGCGATCCCGAAGTGATGGCCCTTCCGGGTGTGCGCCGTGTAGCTGTCGTGGCAGGCCCCGTAGCCCAGGTGCTGCAGCAGGGTGTCCTTGGTGTTGAAGAAGCGCCGGTCCTCGGCCAGGAAGAACTCCTGCAGGCACAGGACGTCGGCGCCCTCGAAGGCGATGAGGTCCAGGATCTCGTTGCGGGTCTGGGTGTTGTTGCTCCAGTTGTAGAGGTCGAACAGCCGCACGTTGTACGACATCACCTTCAGTTGCTCGTCCGCAACGTCCGTGGGAGGATGCCGTCGCCCGAGCAGCTGCACATAATCGCCGATGTGGCCGAAGCCGATGCCGACCGCGATCACGCTGACCAGCATCCGTTTGGGTCGGAACAGCGCCCACCACACCAGGAAGAACACGTGGGTGATCAGTACGAAAGGGTAGGCCATGCCGAAGAAGGCCAGGGGCCAGAACGTGTCGGGCGGCACCTGGGCGGACAGGTAGGCCATCAAGAGCAGCAGCGCGGCAAGCAGGTTGGCCCACCAGAGGGGCCTGTGCCAGCGGCTGGGCCGCGCGCGGCGGGGTTCACTCATGGCTGGCCTTGAACAGGAAGTCCTTCTCCTCCTTGCTGAGACTGTCGTAGCCGCTGCGGCTGATCTTGTCCAGGATGGCGTCCACGCGGGCCTGCTTGTCGCGTTTGTGCGCCGGCACCTGATCGGCCATCACGGCCACCCGGCCCCGGTGGGCCACCTTCAGCCGCCGGGCCTTCCTGCCGCTCAGCACGTCCCACGCGCCTTCGAACCAGCCGATGAAGGTCGAGGCGATATCGCGCCCGCGCCGCAGCTGCACCGCCGTGAGGTATCCCAGGAGCGCCCCGCCCAGGTGCGCGATGTGGCCGCCGCTGTTGCTGCCCTGCCGGATGCTCACCAGGTCGATCACCACGTAGATCAAGGCGATCCACTTCAACCGCACCGCACCGAAAAGCAGCAGGTGCACCACCATGTCCGGCCGGTACGCGGCGATGCCGATGAACACGCCCATCACTGCCGCCGAGGCCCCCAGGATGGTGCTGCCCGTGGCGAAGCGCTGGAACGGAGGGAACAGGTTGTAGGCCAGCACGTACAGCGCCAGCCCGAAGAGCCCGCCCAGCAGGTAGTTGCCCAGCAGCCGCTTGGGGCCCAACAGGTCCTCGAACAACCGCCCGCTGAACCACAGCATCAGCAGGTTGAAGAAGATGTGGAACACGTCGGCGTGCGTGAACATGTAGGTCACCACCGTCCAGGGCCGCATGGCGAGCGAAGGCAGGTGGCTGGTGGCCATCAGCCATTTCAACAGGTCGGGCTCGGGCGTGCCGGTGAGGAAGAGCACCAGGCCCACCGCATGGTAGAGCAGGAAGACGCCGAGGTTGATGAGGATGAGCCGGACCGCGCCGCCGCCGGTGCGCCAGTGCATGCTCACATCGTCGCGGATGCCCATCGTGGCCTGTGGATGCGTTCGAGGGTGCCCGCAAAGTTCGGACCCTTCCGCACCGGCCGGAAAGGTATTCCACGAACGGTCCGCGCCGGACGGGCCAGCGGCCGGTCAGAGCAGCATGCGGCGGCGCCAGTGCCGCAGCAGGAGGAAGCCGAAGATCATGCCGCCGAGGTGCGCGAAGTGCGCCACGTTGTCGCCCGGGCTCTGCTTGAGGCCCATGAACAGCTCCACCAGACCGTAGATCACCACGAAGTACTTGGCCTTGATGGGGATCGGCAGCAGCAACAGGAAGATCTCCTGCTCGGGAAAGAGCCAGCCGAAGGCCAGCAGGATGCCGAACCCCGCGCCGGAGGCGCCGATGACGGTGCCCATGTGGTCGAAGAAGAGCTGGGTGAGGGCCTGTTCAGGCACGCCATGGGAGGCCATCACGCCGTTCAGGATCTGGTCCGCTTCCGCAAGGGATCCGGCCGCCACCGCGTCGCGCACCTCCTGCACGTCCGCACCGTAGGCGGCCACCACCGCTTCATCGCGCAGGACCTCGTAGGCGTTCACGCCTGTATGCAGGGCCGCGGCACCCAGGCCGCAGGCCAGGTAGTAGATCAGAAAGCGTTTCGAGCCCAGAAAGCGCTCCACCGGGCCGCCGAACATGAACAGGCCGAACATGTTGGTGAAGAGGTGCCCGATGTCTCCGTGCAGGAAGAGGTGCGTGAACACCTGCCACGGCCGGAAGAGGGGGGAGCCCACGTAGTACATGCCCAACGTCGCGTCCAGCGTGTTCCGGCCCAGTTCGTCCGCGGGGAAGCTGAACTTGGCCAGGAAGAACAGGCCGTTGATGATCAGCAGGTTCTTCACCACCGGAGGCAGCAGCACGTTCGGGTTCATCCGCGTTCGAAGCGTTGGGCGAGCTCGTCGAGCCCGAAGGTGATCAGCGTGGGTTTACCGCCGGGGGTCCAGTAGGGCACCTCGCAGGCGAAGAGCCGGTCGACCAGGTCGCGGAGATGCTCCTGCGCCGGGGTGTCGTCGCTGCGCGCCGCGACGCTGAGGGCCATGCAGCGCGCGATCGCCGCGTGCCGCTCGAGCTTCAGGGTGCCACGTTCGCTGTGGAGCTGCGCGATCAGCGTGTCCAGCAAGGCCGCCGGATCGTCGTTCATCGTCTCGGCCGGCAGGCCGCGGACGGTGACGGTACGGCCGCCGAAGACCTCCAGGTCCAGGCCCAGCGCGCGCAGCTCAGGCAACAGCCCGCTCACCAGGGCGAAGTCCTGCGGGGCCAGCTCGATGTTGCGCGGAAAGAGCTCGGCCTGGCTGGGGCCGTTGCCCTGCTCCAGCCGATCCAACGCACGCTCATACGCGATGCGCTCCAGGGCGCGTTTGCGGTCCACCACCATCAATCCGCTCCGCAGCGGCGACACGATGTAGCCGCCCTGCATCTGGAACACCGGGCGGGGACCGTGATCGGCCTCGGTCTCGCCCATGGGCAGCACTTGGGCCGGTGGTCGCGCGAGCACGGCATCGGTGGAGGCGACCACGCCCGCCGGTCCGGCGCGCAGGTCGAACAGCTGTTGCCAGCCTGTGGGGTCACGGGGCGGGCCCAGGTCCTGGGGGCGCCAGTCGGGCGCTTTCACCACGGGGGCCACCGCCGGCACGCTGGGCATTCCGGCGAAGGCCGACATGATGGCCGGCTCCGGCTCGAAGTCGAGGCTCGGAGCGATGTTGAAGCGCCCCAGCGCCCGGCGCAGTGCCGCGTGAAGCACCGCGTACACGCTCCGGTCGTCGCGGAACTTGATCTCCGTCTTGGTGGGGTGGATGTTGATGTCGATCTGTGCGGGGTCCAGCTCCAGGAAGAGGAACCAGGCCGGATGGTGGTCGCGTGCCACCAGCTCGTCGAACGCCGCGCGCACCGCATGCTCCAGGTAGCTGCTGCGGATGAAGCGCTGATTGACGAAAAAGTACTGCTCGCCCCTTGTGCGCCGCGCGAATTCGGGCTTGCCGATATAGCCCGTGATGCGCAGGTGCCCGGTGGATTCCTCCACGGGCACCAGCCGCTCGTCGTACCTCCGACCGAGCAGGTGCACCACACGTTGCCGCAACGCCGCGCCTTCGGTGGCGTCGGGTGCGCTGCCGGGCATGCGGAAGAGCTCCTGGTCGTTGTGCACCACCTGGAACCCGATGCCCGGATGGGCCAGCGCCACCCGCTGGAACTCCTCCAGCACGTGTTTCAGCTCCACGGCGTCGCTCTTGAGGAACTGCCGCCGGGCCGGGATGTTGTAGAACAGGTTGCGCACCGCGATCGTGGTGCCGGCCGCCATCGCCACCGGTTCCTGTGCCCGCACCCGGCTGCCCTCCATCGCCACCCGGGTGCCGAGCTCCGAGGCCTGGGGGCGCGTGCGCAGCTCCACCTGCGCCACCGCTGCGATGCTGGCGAGCGCCTCGCCACGGAAGCCCTTGGTGCGCAGGGTCAGCAGGTCGTCCGCTGCGCGGATCTTGCTGGTGGCGTGCCGCTCGAAGCACAGTCGCGCATCATCCGGGCCCATGCCCCGGCCATCATCCGTCACCTGCACCAAGGTGCGGCCGGCGTCCTTCAGCACCAGCGTGATCTGCCCGGCGCCCGCATCGACGCTGTTCTCCAGCAGTTCCTTCACCACGCTGGCCGGGCGCTGCACCACCTCGCCGGCCGCGATCTGGTTGGCCACGTGGTCGGGAAGCAGGCGGATCAAGGGCTCCATCGGTTCGATGCGCGGAAGCCGCCAAAGGTAGCCCGCCACCCGGGCGGCCCGCGCCATCCGCAATGATCGCGGCCATCCCCGCGTACGTGTTGATAATCGCACCGCGCACCGGCCCGTGCCCCGCATGGCCCCCGGGTAGCTTTGACCGCTCATGACGAACCTCCTCCAGCGCGCGCTCCTGGCCGCTTCGGCCGTGCTGACCTTGGGCGGCGGTCCTCCACCGTCCCGGCAGGCCCCGGCCTTCCTCTTGGAGGATATCGAGTGGGCCGACAGCGTGTTGGCGACCCTCGGCCCCCGCGAGCGCATCGCCCAGCTGATGATGGTGGCGGCGTACAGCAACAAGGATGCGAAGCACGTGGCCGACGTGGACCGCCTGGTGCGCGATCACGGGGTGGGCGGCCTCATCTTCTTCCAGGGCGGACCCGTGCGCCAGGCCCACCTCACCAACCGCTGGCAGGCCTCCGCGCGCGTTCCGCTGCTCGTGGGCATGGACCTGGAGTGGGGCCTCGCGATGCGGCTGGACAGCACCGTGCGATTCCCCAAGCAGATGACGCTGGGCGCCTTGCGTGACGACGCCGCCATCGAGGAGATGGGGCGCGAGATCGCCCGGCAGATGCAGCGGCTTGGCGTGCACGTGAGCTTCAGCCCGGTGGCCGACGTGAACAACAACCCGGCGAACCCGGTGATCAACGACCGCAGCTTCGGCGAGCAGCGCGAACTGGTGGCCCGCAAGGCGGTGGCCTACATGCGCGGCCTGCAGGCCGGCGGCGTCATCGCCACCGCCAAGCACTTCCCCGGCCACGGCGACACCGACGCCGACAGCCACCACGCCCTGCCCCTGATCGCGCACCCCCGCGGCCGCCTCGACTCCCTGGAGCTTTATCCGTTCCAGCGGTTGATGGAGGAGGGGCTCAGCGCCATCATGGTGGCCCACCTGGAGGTGCCCGCGCTCGACAGCACCCCCGGCCTGCCCAGCACCCTTAGCCGGCCCGTGGTGAACGAACTCCTCGAACGTGAGCTCGGCTTCCAAGGGCTCGTGTTCACCGATGCACTGAACATGAAGGGCGTGGCCAACGCCGACAAGCCCGGCGAGATCGAGCTGCGCGCGCTGCTCGCGGGCAATGATGTGCTGCTCTTCCCGCAGGACCCGGTGAAGGCGATCGACCGCATCCAACAGGCCGTGGACAGCGGACTCGTGCCACGCGAGCTCATCGATCACAAATGCCGCAAGGTGCTCCGCTCCAAACGGTGGGCCGGCCTGCACCAACGACCCGCCGTCCGCACCGAAGGGCTTGCGGACGACCTCAATACCCCTGCGGCCCGTGTGCTCCGTCGAACGCTGTTCGGTCAGGCCCTTACCGCGTTGCGCTCCCGCGATGGGCTGCTGCCCATCGCCGATCCCGGTGGACTCCGCATCGCCGCCCTTGCCTTCGGCGATACGGCGGGCAACGGCTTCCACCGCCTCCTGGCCCGCCACGCGCGCATCACCAGCATCGGAGTGCCCAAGGAGCTGCACCGCGACAGCCTGGCCGGCCTCCTCCGGAAGCTGGAGGGCCACGACCTGGTGATCGCTTCCGTGCACCGCACGAGCTACCGGGTGGACAAGGACTTCGGCGCGCCCGACCGCGTGTTCGAGGTGCTGCAGCAGGTGCAGCGGCGCCACCGCACGGTGCTCGCCTGGTTCGGCAATCCGTACCGCCTCACCCGCGCCTACGGCAGCAGCGAGCTGGACGGCCTGCTGGTGGGCTATGAGGACGACCCCGATGTGCATGATCTCTGCGCCCAGACCCTTTTCGGCGCGCTTTCCGTGGGAGGTGCCCTGCCCGTGACCGCCTCTGCCCAGTTCGAAGCGGGAAACGGGCTGAACTGGGAGGCCTTGCCCGGCCGCACCGTCTACGGGCTTCCCGAGGAAGCCGGCCTTCGGACCTCAGACCTCAACGGCATCGACGCCATCGTGGAGGAGGGCATCGCCGCCAAGGCCTTCCCCGGCGCCCAGGTGCTCGTGGCCGTGGACGGCCGCGTGGTGTGGGACAAGGCGTACGGAAAGCCCACCTACGACAGCAAGCGTGGCGTGCGCACGGACGACCTCTACGACCTGGCCAGCATCACCAAGGTGGCCGCCACCACGCTGGCCGTGATGAAGCTCGTGGATGAAGGCCGTCTCGACCTGGACAGCGACCTGGGCACGTATCTCGCCGAGCTCCACGGCCCGTACGAAGCACATGCGCGTCTCGGCCTGCGCGAGGTGCTCACCCATCAGGCCGGGCTGCGCGATTGGGTGCCCTTTCATCAACGCCTGCTGACGAACAAGGAACCCCGTCCCGGCGTGGTGGCCGAGAAGGCGGACAGCGCGCATGCCCTGCGCGTGGCCGAACGCACCTACATCAGCGCCGCCTACCGCGACAGCCTCCTGGTGTGGATCCTGCGCACACCGATCAACCCGGTGAAGGAGTACAAGTACAGCGACCTCGGCCTGTTGCTCATCCAGCGCGTGGTGGAGCGCGTGGCGGGCACTTCCCTCGACCGGTACGTGGACTCGGTGTTCTATCGTCCGCTGGCGCTGGACCGGCTCGGATACACACCGCTGCAGCGTGTGCCGCGCCGACGGATCGCCCCCACGGAGTACGACCCCGAGTTCCGCAGGCAGCAGGTGTGGGGTGACGTGCACGATCCCACGGCGGCGCTGCTGGGCGGGGTGGCGGGACATGCGGGGCTCTTCGGCAATGCCGAGGACCTGTTCGTGGTGTTCCAATTGCTGCTCAACAAAGGCGTGTACAACGGCCGGCGCTACCTCAGCGAGGCGGTGGTGGCGGAGTTCACGCGCTGCCAGTTCTGCGCCCCGGAGCCGAAGGCCGGGGAGAACCGCCGCGGGCTGGGCTTCGACAAACCCGTGCGTGGAAAGGGTGGCCCCACCTGCACCTGTGTCAGTTATGCCAGCTTCGGTCACACGGGCTTCACCGGCACCATGGCCTGGGCCGATCCCGAGCAGGGCATCGTGTACATCTTCCTCAGCAATCGGGTCTATCCCACAGCGGCCAACAAGGCCCTGTCGGACCTGAACATCCGCACCCGGATCCAGCAGGTGGTGCATGACGCAGCAGCGGCCCGACCGCGTTGAGCCTCAGCCCACGATCCGCCCGTCGTCCATCACGATGTTGCGGTCCGTGCGCGCCGCGAAGTCGGGGTCGTGCGTCACGATGAGCAGGCTGCGCTTGTGCTCGGAGGCGATGTGCTGGAAGATGCCGAAGACGATCTCGGCGTTGCGCTTGTCGAGGTTGCCGGTGGGCTCGTCGCCCATGATGATGAGCGGGTCGTTGATGAGCGCACGGGCGATGGCCACACGCTGCTTCTGCCCGCCGCTGAGCTGGTTGGCCATCTTGCCCGCCTGGTCCGCCATCTCGAGCTCCTTCAGCCGGGCCATGGCGTCGGCCTCCACCTCCGCAGCGCTCTTGCGGCCCAGCTTCAGCCCCGGCAGCATCACGTTGTGCAGCACGCTGAACTCCGGCAGCAGGTAGTGGAACTGGAACACGAAGCCGATCTTTTCGTTGCGGATCGCGGCGAGCCGTTCACCGCTCAGCCCCTGCGTGTGTTCCCCATCGATCACCACGTCGCCCTGGTAGTCGGTGTCCATGGTGCTGAGGATGTAGAGCAGCGTGCTCTTACCGCAACCGCTCTTGCCCGTGATGCTCACGAACTCGCCGTGCCGCACGCTGAACGACACGTCCCGCAGCACGGGCACGGTCACGGGGTCGTGGAAGGACTTGTTCACCTTCTCCACCTCGAGGATGTTCGTGTTCGCGCTCATTTTCCGCGGATGATCTCCACCGGGTCCACCTGTGCGGCCTTGCGCGCCGGGAACCAGCCCGCGATCCAGGTGGTGAGCAGGGCGAAGCTCACGGCGATGATGTAGTACTTCGGGTTGTAATCGATGGGAAAGGTCTTCGTGGTGGGCAGCGCCGCGGTCTCGAAGGGCACCTTGTCGATCACGGTCTGCATGGTGAAGCCGCCCAGCAGTCCGGTGACGCCGCCCACCAGCCCGATGATCATGCTCAGCAGCAGGAAGATCCGGCGCACGTCGCTGCCGCTGAAGCCCGTGGCCTTCAGGATGGCGATGGCGTCGAGCTTCTCGTAGATCATCATGTTCAGGATGTTGTAGATGCCGAAGCCGGCCACGATGAGCAGCACCACGCCCACGGCGTAGCTGATGATGCTGCGCACATCGCTGCCGGTCTCGAATTGCGCGTTCGCTGACTGCACGTCCACCGCGTCCACCTTGAAGCGCGCGGCGAGTTCCTTCGCCATGGCGGGAGCGGCGGTGAGGTCGTGCAGCTTCAGGTTGATGTCGGTGTAGTAGCTGCCGGGCCGCGCGAGCAGCTTCTGCACGGTCTTGATGTTGGCGTAGCACTGCACCTTGTCGTAGTCGGCGATGCCGCTCTGGAAGATGCCCACCACGCGCAGCAGGGCGCGGTCGCCGGTGGCGGTGGTCACCTGCACCGTTTCGCCGATGCCGGCCGCCATCATGTCCGCCAGCCCCTTGCCGAGCACGATGGTGTTGTTGCCCGTGGCCAGGTCATGCGGATCGCCCTGGGTGAGGTAGTCGGCGAAGCGGTAATAGCGGATCTCCTGCACCACGTCGATGCCGTTCACCTGGCCGTTGAGGTCCACCGTGCCCACGTTGAAGAAGACCTGCGCCACCAGCCGCGGCGAAACGGCCATCACGCGCGGGTCCCGCTCCATGGCCTGCATGATGGCCTCGGCGTTGCGCAACCGCGGCAGGTCGTCCTTGGGCTTCACCGAGCGCACGAAGTGGTGCTTCGTGGTGTCGCCATCGGCCACCTGCATGGGCTGCTTCGGCGAGGCCTGCAGTTCGTTGTAAAGGCGCACATGCGGCGTGCGGTTCAGGATCAGGCCGTCGAGCAGGTCGTTCAGCCCGTTCATGAAACCGAGCAGCGCCACGAACATGGTGATGCTGAACATGACGCCCACGGCCGCCACGATGCTCTGCCGCAGCTTGGCACGCAGCAGGGTGAGGGCGATGGAGAGCAGCAGCTTCATGCCCTAGTGCCGGGGTGGAACGGGGGTAAGGTGCGAGGGTGGAATGGTGCGAAGGACCGACGCACGGCGGAGTATCTGACATGGAGCAGCGTTCCGGTCGGCCGGTCCATCGTTTCCCTCCGATCGGCGGTCCCTCGCATGGGCATCACGGCTTGACCAGTTCCGTAACGGCGGTGATGCCTTCGAGGATCTCCACTTTCTCCAGGTCGCGCGCACCGGTGCGCACCTGCACACGTTCGTCCGGAGCGGTGAGCACGTAGTCGCCGGGCAGCAGGTACGCGGCGGGGATGGTGAGCGCGTTCTCCTTGGTGCGCAGCACGATGTTGGCCTCGGCGGTGAGGTTGGGATAGAGCTGCGCCGGTCGCTGCTTGAAGTGCGCCTCCACCTTGAAGGTGCGCGAGCGCGGGTCCATCAGCGGGATGATGCGCGTGACCTCGGCCTCGAAGGCGGTGCCGTCGTAGCTGTCGAGCGTGATGAAGGTCCGCTGCCCGGGCTTCACCAGGCGGATGTCGTACTCGTCGACCTCCAGCTCCAGGTACAGGTCGGTGGCACTGCCTACCACGGCAATGGCCTTTTGCGGTGTGGCGAGTTCGCCGGGTTCCACCAGCAGGTCGTACACCACCCCGGCGATGAGGCTGCGCGGCGTGCGATCGTCGCTGCCCGCGGTGCTGATGGCGGCGTTGTTGCGGGCCACCTCCAGCTCCGTGCGCAGGCGATCGCGCGCTTCCTGCAGGGCCTTCACCGCACGCGTGAAGCCGGCGCGGCTGGTGGTATAGGCCAGTTCGCGCTGGTCGAGCTCGTTTCGGCTGCCGATCTGCTGCGCCCACAAGGCCTTCTGCCGCGCGTAGTTGGTGCTGTCCACGGTGTAGCGGTCGCGCGCCTGCTCCACGGCCTCGCGCAGCTGGGTGAGCACCGGCCCATCCTCGCGGGCGTTCCGCTCCAGCAGCTGCAGTTGGGCCGTGCTGATGCGGGTGCTGGCGCCGGCGGTGCGGTCGTCGATGCGCACCAGCGGTGTGCCGGC
>JADLBK010000129.1 GCA_020847755.1 Flavobacteriales bacterium
CGGGCTGTTGCAGCAGTTTGCCCGCGTAGCAGGCCATGCTGATGCTCTTGCCGCTGCCCTGCGTGTGCCAGAACACCCCGGCCTTGCGGCTGCCGGGCTCCACGTTGCGGCCGTATGCGGCGCGCGGTTCGGAGACCGTGGTGCCCGTGTTCATTTGCCGGCTGGCGATCACCGTGGCCTTCACCGCCTCGCGCACACCGTGGAACTGGTGGTAGCCCGCGATCTTCTTGATCAGCCGGTCGCCGTCCTTCTCGAAGAGGATGAAATAGCGCAGGTAGTCCAGCAGCAAGGCGCGGTCGAAGAAGCCGCGCACCAGCGTTTCCAGCTCGAATTCCACGCTGGGCTTGTCGTCCTCGTGCTTCACCACGCGCCAGGGCATGTACCATTCGGGCTTGGCGGTGAGACTGCCGATGCGCGCATTGAAGCCATCGCTCACCACCAGCGCGGCGTTGGTGGTGAAGAGCGGGTCGATCTGTTCCTTGTAGGTCTGCAATTGCTGGTAGGCATGCCACACGTCGGCGTCGGCGTCCACCGGGTTCTTCAGCTCGATCACCGCCAGCGGCAGGCCGTTCACGAAGGCGATGAGGTCGGGCCTCCGCGGCTGCTTGGTGCCCGTGATGGTGAACTGGTCAACGATGAGGAAGTCGTTGTTGTCCGGGTCTTGGAAGTCGAGCAGGCGGGCGTGGTCGAAGCGTTTGCCGTCGGGCGTGTTCCAATCCACCGGCACGCCGTCCAGCATCATCCGGTGAAAAGCGTGGTTGCGCTTTACCAGGGTGGGTTCGCTCACGGTAGTGGCCGCTTGCAAAGCTTTCTCAATGGCCTCGGCGGGCAGCTGCGGGTTCAGGCGCACCAGGGCCTCGCGCAAGCGGCCGCGCAGCACCACCTCGTTGTAGCTCGTGCGTTCCGGTGCAATACCGTCATGGGCAATGTCCGGGCCGTGCGCATGCGCCCAGCCGATCTCCTGGAACCAGGTTATCGCCAGCGCTTCCAGTTGGGCCTCGGTGATCATCGGGCTTGCGGGGTCAAGGCTTGGGCAGGGTGTTGAAGCGGTCCAACCAAGCCTTGCCTTTGTCGGTGAGCTTGTAGCGTTGCTGAGGGCTGTTCGGGCTGCCGGGATCGGTGCGCACGAGCCAACCGGCCTGGCTTAACGGGGTTCGATATCCTTTCCTGAAGTGGTCCGCGCTGGACAGGCCCATGGCTTCCTGCATGACGATGCTCTTTTGAGGGATCGCCTCCACCGCCTGGAGCATAGCCGCTACTTGCATGGCTACTTGCATGGCTACTTGCATGGTTACTTGCATGGTGGGTGCATCCAGCGATGCGGCCAATTCCTCCAATAAGCTGGCGCTCAAGGCCTCTACTTGCATGGTTACTTCCGGGGCGGCCGCTGGAACCGGGCGGTATAGCATCTGCTTCACCTGACCTTGTTCCTGCACGAACCTCGGCGGCGCAAGCCCGGCCTCCTTCGAACGCGCGATCATGTCCAGCGTGCCTGTGCCCACCTTTTCGATGTAGTGCGCCAGGTACATGGGCTCGGCAATGAGCGGGTTGCGCGGGAGCAGCATCATTCAGTGCGGTCTTTCTGGTCCAGGATCTTGCGGAGGGTGAGTCCTTTGGCTGTAAGGCGGTACTTCTGCAACCGGCTCCGGGGCTTGTCCGGAATGGTCATCTCCACAAGTCCCGCCTGGATGGCTGGAAGGAGATAGGCTTCGCGGAAATGGTCATCATCCTTGAGCCATAGCAATTCCTGCAATTCAGCACGGGACATGGGCATGGATAACACGGCCATCAGTTTCGCGACTTCCGGGGTGACTTCCGGGGTGACTTCCGGGGTGACTTCCGGGGTAGTAGTGGGCACGCGCCTGCGCACCACCTGCACCACGCCGCGCCCCGGCACTGGCCCCACCTGCGGATCACCGAGCCCGGCCGCACGGCAGCGGGCATACATATCCATGAGGCCCGTGCCCGCCTTCTCGATGTAGCGGGTGAGGAAGAGCGGTTCCGCGATCAGCGGGTTGTGCGGCAGCGAGGCATGCGCGCGGCTGAGGTCAACGCCCACCAAGCTGGGCGGGAAGGAGCCGGGATTGCTCACCTCCAGCCTATCGGAGAACAGCTCCACCTGCACGCTGGCGGCACTGGCGTAATCGCGGTGGGCCACGGCGTTCACGATGGCCTCGGTGACCACCTCGCGCGGGATCTCCGTCGTTACCGGTACGGCGGTGCTCTCAGCGCGGGTGCCCACGGCATGGGCCAGCTTGTCCATCACGAAATGAACGGCCTGGTCCACCAGCTCGAACACGGTGCCCTTGAAGATCTTGTAATCGAGCATGGGCTTACCCCCAGCGGTAGTGGGGTAATGCACACACTTCACCTCGCTGCTGACGAGGCCGATGTGACGCTGCGGGGCCTTGGCGAAAAGCAGTATCGCGGCATGGCTAGGCCGCTCGCCGTCCAGTAGGTTCAGGTGCGTGAGCACTTCGGCCATGGGCGTGCCAGCGCCCAGGGCGTAGTTGCGTTCAGCACGTGCGGTGCGCAGGAAACGCTCCACCTTCTGCTCGTCCAGGTCGGCCAGCGTGGCACCGTGCGCAGCGGATGCATCGAAGGGCAGTTGCCGGATCACGCCCGTGCGTTGCAAGTGCGCGATGAGGCTGGCGTACACCTCGGCGATCAGCTCTGCCATGGAAGCGAAGCGCCGCCGCACCAGCTGATCGCCCGCCTTGCGCACCAATGCGGTCATGCGCGGATCCCGACCAGTGTCATCGGCTCCTTTCACATAGATCAATCGCTGTTTGCCCTGGGCCGTGGCGCGGTCGAACTCGCGCTCGGTGGGCGATACGCCCTGCGCATCCACGTATCCGTACTCCAGGCCGAAGAGCCCCAAGTACAGGTCGCAGCGGTCCACCTCATCCAGGTACACCGCATCGGCGCGTTGATCGCGCGCGGGCAGGTCCTCGAAAAGGAAGACGGCGAAGTGTGCGCCCAGCAGCGCGTCCTTCTCCACGTACTCCTTGAGCGCGCGGCGTTCCGCCTCCAGCTCCTTCTGCACGCTGCTGATGAAGATGCGGGTGTGGACCATGGGTGAATCCGAAGTGCAAGGTCGCTCACTTCAGTGTTTCAATTGCGCGCACCTTGGCGTTGCTCCACACGAAGGGCCGCGATGACCGGCAGGCCGATCGCCCACCTCGATCGGAGAGCAGGTTGCCCAGGCGGGGGGCAACGGCTTGGAAGCAGGGCTTGAGGGTGCTCATGGCAAACGCTCGAAAATTGAAGGTTTTGCCCGACCTACACCGCGAGATCCACTGGCTCGATGTAGGAACGACCCACGGAATACGGGATCAACTTCTTGTGTTGTAAACGCCCGATGATCATGGCGGGATGCGTGTTGAACTTCCGCGCGAAGCGGCGGATGTCGTCGTCATCCAGCGGTTCGGCCGCGAGAACCTCTTGTTCTTCCGCTTCCGTAAAGGTCCACTTCACCGCAAAGGCATCCGCTTCTTTCTCCGTCGCGTCGTTGCGGCCGTCCCATTCGATGCTTTCGAGGAAAACATCCTTCTTCCCATGCAGCAGGATGTGCCCGGCTTCGTGGAAGA
>JADLBK010000130.1 GCA_020847755.1 Flavobacteriales bacterium
CCCCCCCCATCCGGTCCGCCGAACGCTGCGCACACTGGCTGTAAGTGCGCATGGTCCGGTCGTTTAGTGCGGTGAAACTAGGGGGAGGGTGCAGTATTTCCAAATCGATCTGAGGAACGGTCGATCGGTGGTCCGCAAGCGACCATCACCCGCATCCCTCCTCACAACGCGAACTGCCAATCGTGCACGCCGCGGCCCAGGTTGGGGTTGTAGCAGGGATCGTCGTCCACGTAGCCTCGCCAGCGCTCCTGGAAGAGGGCCACTTCGCGCAGGTGCCGTTCGTAGCTCTCCTTGGTCATGTGCGGATGACCACGGGTCAGCGACTCGAAGTGGTAGAGCGACACGTGCGGCAGGTATACGTTGTGGTAGCCGGCCTCGCGCAGGCGCAGGCAGAGGTCCACGTCGTTGTACTCCACGCTGAAGGCCTCCTCCCAGCCGCCGATGTGCTCGAGCTTGCGCCGCTCCACCATCATGCACGCGGCCGTCACCGCGCTGTAGTTGTTGATGGTGTTGATGTAGTTGAAGTAGCCCGGGCCGTCCTTGTGGTAGCCCACGAAGGTGTGGCCGGCCACGCCGCCCAGGCCGATCACCACGCCGGCGTGCTGGATGCTGTCGTTGGGGTATAGCAGCTTCACCCCCACGGCGCCGGTGGCGGGCCGCTGGCTCCAGCTGTGCATGGTGCGCAGCCAGTCGGCGTGGATCACCTCGGTGTCGTTGTTGAGGTAGCAGAGGTGCTCGCCCGTGGCCTTCGACGCACCGAAGTTCATGAGCCCGCTGAAGTTGAACGGCACGTCATGGCGGTACCAGCGGAAGCGCCCGGGTTCGCGCGCGGCCATGTCGTCCAGCAGCTCGAAGAGCGCGCCCTCGCGGCTGTTGTTGCTGATCACGATCACCTCCAGGTCCGGGTGGTCGGTGAGGGCGAAGAGCGAGCGCAGGCAGGTACCCAGCACCTCGGCCTTGTCCTTGGTGGGGATCAGCACGCTCACCCGGCCCTGCAGCGGCGCGGTGAAGCGGATGCCGTAGCCGCGGAAGCCGTCGAGGAAGCCCACCTCCGCCGGTTCGCCGCGCCGCTCGAGCGCCTCGGTGAGGGCCCGCTTGGCGGCGTCGTAGGCGTAGGGCTTCACCTCCTCGCTGCGCGCCGCGCTGCCCGCGTGGATGCGCCAGTGGTAGAGCACGCGCGGCACGTGCGCGATCCGCGCCGTGCGCTCGGTGACGCGCAGCAGCAGGTCGTAGTCCTGGCTGCCCTCGAAGCCGGGCCGGAAGCCGCCGACCTCGCGCAGCAGCGCCGTGCGCAGCACCACCAGGTGGCCGAAGTAGTTGCGCGAGAGCAGGTGGTCCGGGCACCACTGCGGCTTGAAGTGCGCCTCGCTGTGCCGGCCCTGCTCGTCGTTCTTGTCCTCGTCGGTGTAGATGAGGTCGAGGTCGGGGTCGCGCTGCAGGCGCTTCACCACATGGAACAAGGCGTCCGGTGCCAGCAGGTCGTCGTGGTCCATCAGCGCCGTGAAGGCACCCTGCGCGAGCCCGAGCGCGCTGTTGCTCGCGCGGGCGATGTGGCCATTGCTGTCGCGGAAGACCACGCGGATGCGCTCGTCCTCCTTCATCCAGCGCTCCAGGCAGCGGCGCACCTCGGCGTTCGGGCTGCGGTCGTCGGCGATGCAGAGCTCCCAGTGCGTGTACACCTGGTCCACCACGGAACGGATGGCGGCGTCCAGCAGGTGCACCGGCGGGTCGTACACCGGCATCACCACGCTGATCAGCGGCCGGTGCGCGAAGCCCTCGACGAGGTCGGCGTACTCGCGCAGGTCGCTGGGGCGGGCGAAGTGGCGGGCCATCCACTGGTGGTAGGGATCGCCCTGCACGGCGAAGAGGTCCTGCTGCTGCTCGCCGACGAGGATGCGCACGGGGCGTTCCTCAGTGAGCAGGTAGAGCGCACGGAACACCTTGGCCAGGAACTTCCGCAGGATGCGGCGCCCCTTGGCGGAGACGAGGAAGACCGCTCTACGCAGCCACTTGAAGCCCCTGCTGGAGGTATCGCTCGAGGTGCGCATCAGCGCGCGCATCTTGTGGTAGGCCATGCGCATCCGCCACAGCCGGCTGCGCTCGATGGACTTGATGCGCGCTTCGTACTGGCCGATCAGCGCCTGCAGGGCACGGCCGTGCTCGCGCTGGGCGGACAGCGCCTGCATGGCCTTGTCCACCTCGCCCACCAGGCGATGGGCCTCGGCCGCCAGGATGTCCTTGTCGGCCTCCAGTTCCTCCAGTCGCGCGGCATCGCGATCGGCCCGTTCGCGCAGGCGCAGTTCGGCGGCTTTCGCTTCGGCCAGCTCTTGACGAAGCTCCCGGACTTCGGCGCGCGCCTGTTCGGAGGTGGTGCGGGCATCGGCGGCCTCCCCCTGGGCCAGTTCCGCTGAACGTTCCGCAGCGAGCGCGGCTTTGCGGGCCGCGTCAGTGGCCTGGACCGCCTGTGCTGTCCGCACCTCCAGTTCAGTCCGCAACCAGCGGTCATAGGCTTGAATGCGGTGAAGCTCCATCGCCACGGTGCCGGCGTGCCGGGCATAGAGCTCGGCGTGCTTGTCCACCACATGGCGCAGGATGCGGGCGCGCACCTCGGGGTCGTCCGCGCGCGACAGCAGCGAGCCGGAACGCACGCGATAGTCGAAGAGCGGCTCGGGGATGTGGTGGAAGCGTGCCCCTGCCGCAGCGGCCCGGATCCACAGTTCCCAGTCCTCGTAGCCGTCGCGCATGGCCTCGTCGTAGCCGCCGAGCCGTTCCAGGAGATCGCGGCGCACCAGCGCGCAGGCGTCGATGCGGTTGCCCACGAGCAGCCGTGGCAGATCGGTGGCGTGCTGACGCACCACGCCTTCGCGCAGCCCGAACTCGCGCTTGTCCGTGAAGAACACATCCGCCTTCGGGTCCTCCATCACGGCCGCGGCCAGCTTCGCCAGCAACTCCGGTCCCACCCGGTTGTCCGCGTCGAGGAAAAGCACGTGCGGAGCTGTGGTGGCACGCCAGCCGGTGTTGCGGGCCGCGGCGAGCCCACCGTTCGGCCGGTCGATCACACGCACCCCTTCCGCCCGTAACGTGGCGAGAAGCTGCAACGTGGCTTGATCGTCGGAGCCGTCGTTCACCACCACCACCTCGTCGGGCGCGCTGGTCAATGCCGCGATGCTGTCCAACGCCTCGCGCAGATAGGCGCCGTCCTTGTAGCAGGGGATCACAACAGCGATGCCTGTGGCCGGTGTTGGGTCCGCGACGTGTGCCATGCTCAGCCTTCCACCGGTATGCCCAACAGACCATGATAGAAGACGCCCACCTCGTGGGTGCTGCCGACCTTCACCAGCCGCCCCGCCTCCATGCAGCCCGCGCGGTCGCAGATGCGCTGCACCTCGCCCAGGGCGTGCGACACGAAGACGATGGTGCCGCCCTTGCGCTTCAGTTCGTCGATGCGTTCGTAGCACTTCAGCTGGAAGCCCGCATCGCCCACCGCGAGGACTTCGTCGATCAGCAGCACCTCCGGATCGTCGGTGGTGGCGATGGCGAAGCCGAGGCGGGCCATCATGCCCGTGCTGTAGCGCTTCACCGGCATGCGCAGGTCGTCGTCGCTCAGGCCTGCGAAGTGGCGCACATGGTCCACGGTGCGGTGCGTCGCGTTCCGGTCGCCGCCCATGAGGGCCGCGCAGAGCCGGGCGTTCTCCAGGCCGTTGAGCTCGGGCTCGAGGCCCACGCCCAGCGCCAGCATGGGGGCCACGCGGCCGCGCACCGTCACCGATCCGGCGGTGGGCTCCACGATGCCCGCGAGCACGCGCAGCAGGGTGCTCTTGCCGCTGCCGTTGCGCCCCACGATGCCGAAGCACTCGCCTGCGGCGATGTCCAGGTCCACCTGCTCGATGATGCGCTTGCGCTCCAACAGGCCCTTGCCGCCGAACGACAGCAGGTACTCCTTGATCGACCGCGCCCCATGCCGCAGCACATGGTAGTCGGCCTGCAGGCCGCGCACTTCGATCATCAGCGGCGCGCTCATCTCAATAGTTGGCGATCAGTCCGCGCCGCAGCGATCCGTACACGACCATGCCGAGCGCCAGCGAGGCCGCCGACAGCGCCGTCACGAGCACCATCGATCCGGCATCGGGCCATCCGCCGTCCACCACGATGGTGCGGAAGAGTCCGATGTACCAGTAGAGCGGGTCGAGCCCGGCGACCCAGCGCAGGTCGGCCGGCACCAGGTCCGGCGGATAGGCGATGGGCGTGATGTAGAAGAGCGCGGGGAGCAGCGCGTTCCACAGCAGGCCGATGTCGCGGAAGTAGACGTTGAGCGTGCTGAGGGCGAGCGACAGGCCGAACACGAACACGGCGAAGAGCACCAAGGTGGGCAGGGCCAGCAGATGCACCGGCTGCGGTCGCCAGCCGAAGGCGGCCAGCAGCAGCGCGAAGGGCAGCAGGGAGAACAGCAGGTTGATGAGCCCGGCGAAGAGCTGCGCCAGAGGGAACACCAGCGGCGGCACAGCGAGAGAGCGCAGCACATGGGCGTTCTCCACCAGCGCCCCGAGCACGTGCGCCGAGGTGGTGGCGAAGAAGGTCCACAGGATGAGCCCGCTGAGGGCGAACACCGGGTAGTTGGCCACCTGCTCGAACGCCCGGCTGAAGATGAACAGGAAGATCGCCAGGTAGATCACCGGGTTGAGGAAGGTCCACACGAAGCCGAGGAGCGAGCTCTTGTAGCGGAGCCGGACGTTCTTCCAGGCCACCTGCAGCACCAGCGGCCAGGCGATGCGACGCCCCGGCGGGGCGTGGACGGCGGGCGCTGACATGGCGCGCAAGTTAACCGGGCGCCGGCGGCCATGCGCTCTACCTTGGGCGGCATGGCGCTGGTGCTCAACGGCCGCTGCATCCATCGTCCGGTGACCGGGGTGGAGCGCTACGCCCTGCAGCTGCACGGCGCACTGCAACGCCTCGGGATCCCGTTCCGCACCCTCGCGCCGCGCACCACGACCGGTGTCGCCGGGCACCTGTGGGAACAAGTGCTGCTGCCCCTCCGACTGCGCCGGGGCGAGGTGCTGCTCGGCCCGGCGAACACCGGCCCCTGGCTTGTGCGCGACCAGCTGCTCGTGGTGCACGACCTGGCATGGCTGGAACACCCCGCATGGTTCAGCGGCCTCTTCGCCGCGTGGTACCGGCTGCTGTTGCCCGCGCTCATCCCACGTGTCCGTGGCCTCCTCACCGTGAGCCGCACCATGGCCGATGACCTCACGCGCCACTTCCCAACCACCACCGGCCGCGTCCACGTGGTGCCGCCCGCCGTGGAGCTGCACCATGACCATGCGATCGTTCCCGGAGGCCCGCCCCTCTTCCTCTTCATGGGCCCCGGCGATCCACGCAAGGACGTGGGCACCTTCCAACGCGCCTTCGCCCTGCTCCGCGCACGGCACCCCGGAGCGCAGGCCTTCATCGTGGGCGAGGCCGGCCGCGTCTTCGCGCGGCGCGAGCTGAGGCCGGGGCCCGGCGAGACGTGGTCCGGACGCGTGGATGACGACGCGCTCTTCACCCTGATGCGCCGCGCGACCGCGCTGGTGATGCCCAGCCGCTATGAAGGCTTCGGACTGCCCATCCTGGAGGCGCTGGCCCGGGGATGCCCGGTGATCGCGAGCGACCTGCCGGTGTTCCGCGACACCTTCGGTGAGGCCCCCGTCCGCGTCCCTGCCGGGGATGCCGCTACCTTGGCCGACGCGATGAACGGGCTGATCGTCGATCCGCAGGCACGCACGACCCGCATCGGTGCGGGGCTCGCCGTTGCCGCCCGCTTCTCCTTTGCCGCGCAGGACGCCGCCTTGCAACAGGCCCTGCGTGCCCGGGTCCCCGAGCTGAGCCGTTGACCGATGCGCATCGCCCTGGTGCATGACTGGCTGGCCGTGCAGGGCGGTGCCGAACGCGTGACCCGCGAACTGATCGACCTGTTCGACCCGGACGTGTTCGCGCTCGTGGACTTCCTGACGCCCGAGGCCCGGAAAGAAGTCCTGGGCGGTCGCCATGCACGCACCACCTTCATCCAGCACCTGCCCTTCGCCCGCACGCACTTCCGCAGCTACCTGCCGCTGTTCCCGATGGCCATCGAGCGGCTCGACCTGCGCGGCTACGACCTGGTCCTCTCGGCCTCCTATGCCGTGGCCAAAGGGGTGCGCACGCATCCGGGGCAGGTACACCTCAGTTACATCCACACCCCCATGCGCTATGCCTGGGTGATGGAGGACGACTACCTGCGCGACCACGGCATGCACGGGCTGAAAGGCCTTCTCCTCCGCCAGGTGCTGCGACGGCTGCGCCGCTGGGACCGGGACCACACATCGCGTATCACCTGCCTGCTGGCCAACAGCCACAACACCGCCGACCGCATCCGCACCTGCTACGGCAGGGAGTCCCGCGTGGTGCATCCGCCGGTGGACGTGGACCGCTTCACCCCGGGACCGGCATCGCGCGGCCACTATCTGGCCGTCTCGCGCCTGGTGCCCTACAAACGCGTCGACCGCATCATCGACGCGTTCCGCGGCCTGCCCGATCGCCGGCTCGTCCTCTGCGGGGACGGTCCGGAGCGCGCACGGTTGACCCGTTCGCTTCCGCCCAACGTGCGGTTCGTCGGCGAAGTGCCGCACACGGAGCTCGTGCAGCTGATGCGGGGGGCGCACGCGTTGATCGCCGCCGCGCACGAGGACTTCGGCCTCACGCCCCTGGAGGCCAACGCCTGTGGCACGCCCGTGCTCGCGCTCGCCGCCGGGGGCTACCTGGAGACGGTGGTGGACGGGGAGACGGGCCTCTTCTTTCCCGCTGCGGAAGCCCCGGCGATCCGCGATGCGGTGGAACGCTTCGAGCGTACAGGCGTGCGCTGCGGGCCCGAGGCCCTGCGGGCGCATGCGCTGCGCTTCGGGCGCGAGGTGTTCCGCGCCGCCATGCGCGATGCCGTGGACCAATGCCTGCGCCATGCCCCGCAGTGACCGCCCATTGGACCATGCGGCCAGCGGTCTGCTGCTGCTGCTCAGCGCGCAGGCCCTGTGGCCCCTGCCGCTCACCGGCGCCACCTTGATCGCCTTCGCCGCCGTGCAGCTGCTGCGCGGTGTTCGCCATGGCCACGCCTCGGCCAGGCGGCCCTGGCCTTGGGTCCTGGCCCTCGGTCTGCCCTTCCTGTTGCTCGCCGTGCGCGTGCCCTTTTGTGAGGAGCCAGTTGCCGCATGGCTCATCGCGGAACGCACGGTGCCGCTGTTGCTGCTGCCTGTGCTGCTGCTGTTGGTACCGTCGCCTCCACTGCCCCGCCAACTGCCGTTGGACGTGTTCAGCGGTGCCGCTCTGCTGCTGGGGCTGCGCGGTCTACTGCCCGCGCTCTTCGACCATCCGGGCCTGATCGACGAGCCTCGCGCGCTGCGGGAAACCTTCGCCGAGGCCACGGGCATGCACGCGGTGTATGCGGCCTACCACCTCTTCCTGGCCGCGCTGATCCAGACGGCCCTGATGCGGCGCCATCGCCATGCCCTGCGCATCGCCTTCTTGATGGCCTGCGCCGTGATGGGCGCGCTGCTGGCCTCGCGCATGCCCACCCTGGCCTTCCTGGTCGCCTTCGCGATGCTGTTGCCCCGTGGCTCCGGTGGAGCGTGGCGGCGCCTTCTGCTTCCCGTCGCGGGCCTGCTCGTGCTGCTGCTGCTCGCCGCCCCCACCCTCCGTGGGCGCTGGCTGGAGGCCTTCACCACACCGGCCACCGTGCCCACCGTCGCCGCTTCGGATACCGGTGAGCGCTGGGCGCTGGTGCATTGCGGGCTGGACCTGTTGGAGCGCAACGCCCTCACCGGCCTCGGGCCCGACCGGGTGCGGGGTGCCATGGACGAATGCCTGCGCGGTGTCGCCGGCGGGGCCTATGCCGACGGCCACCACGGTCCCCACGACCAGCTGCTCCTTTGGTGGATCGGCCTGGGGTTGCCCGGTGCGGTGGCCTTCGTGCTGCTGTTCGCCGTGCCGCTGCGGGTCGCGATGCGCCGCAAGGATGCCCTGCATGCCGCTCTGCTGGTCTTCCTGGCCTTGTGCTGCCTCACCGAGGACCTGTTGGACCGCCAGTGGGGCGTGGTGCTGTTCGCCTTCCTGAACACCTGGGTGTTGGCGAGGCCGGAAGCCGCGGAGCGGAACAGCGCGGCCGGGTGAAGCCTGCGGTCCCGCCTTTTCAAAAGTTATCCACACGCTCCGGGCCACCCTTCCGCACCCGGCTACTTTCGCGGCGTCACACACCGCATGCCAGCCCCCAACGCCGCACCCAGCAAGGCCTCCCGCGCATCCACCGACGACCTGGCGCGGACCTGCTCCCAGGTGCGCCGCGACATCATCCGCATGGTGCATGCCGTGCAGAGCGGGCATCCCGGCGGATCGCTCGGCTGCACCGAGTTCATGGTCGCCCTCTACTTCAAGGTGCTCCGCCACGACCCCGCCCACTGGAGCATGGACGGCGCTGGGCAGGACCTCTTCTTCCTCAGCAACGGCCACATCAGTCCGGTGTGGTACAGCGTGCTGGCGCGATCGGGCTACTTCCCGGTGCAGGAGCTGGCCACCTTCCGCCGCCTCGACAGCCGGCTGCAGGGCCACCCCACCACGCACGAAGGCCTGCCTGGTGTGCGCATGGCCTCCGGCTCCCTGGGCCAGGGCCTCAGCGTCGCCATCGGCGCCGCCATGGCCAAGCGCCTCAACGGCGACCCGCACCTGGTGTACAGCCTGCACGGCGATGGCGAGCTGCAGGAAGGCCAGGTCTGGGAGGCCGCCATGAGCGCCGCCGCGCACAAGGTGGACAACCTCATCGCCACGGTGGACTGGAACGGCCGGCAGATCGACGGCGATGTGGACCAGGTGATGCCGCTGGGCGACCTGCCCGCCAAGTGGCGCGCCTTCGGCTGGGACGTGCTGGAGATGAACGGCAACGACCTCGCGGACGTGCTGCGCGGGCTGGACGAGGCCCGCTCCCGTACCGGTCATGGGCGCCCCGTGGCGATCCTGATGCGCACCGAAATGGGCCAGGGCGTGGACTTCATGACCGGCAGCCACCATTGGCACGGGGTGGCACCCAACGATGAGCAGGCCGCCCGCGCGCTGGCCCAACTGCCCGAAACACTGGGCGACTATTGACCGGCCCTTCCGCTCCGTCCCCTATGCCGCGCGCTCTGGTACCCCATTTGCTCCGGCGGGGACTGATGCGCGCTTCGCTCCTCGCCCCTCTGCTGTTCGGCGCCGCCACCCTTGCTGCGCAGACACCCGGGAAACCGCTCACCCGGATGCTCTTCGTGTTCGATGCGAGCAACAGCATGAACGCCTTCTGGGGCGACAAACCCAAGATCAACACCGCGCGCGAGCTGCTGCTGCGGTCGCTCGGTGAACTGCAGGGGCGCACCGACATCGAGCTCGCCCTGCGCCTCTACGGCCACCAGACCCCCATCGAACCGGGCAAGCAGGACTGCAACGACACGCGCCTGGAGGTGCCCTTCGGCGGCAACGCCATCCCGGCCATGCGCAAGGTGCTGGAGGGCGTGCGCTGCGTGGGCACCACCCCCATCGCCCGCTCCCTGGAAAAGGCCGGCGGCGATTTCCCCGAAGGCAAAGGCGTGCGCAACATCATCATCCTCATCACCGACGGCATCGAGGCCTGCGACGAGGACCCCTGCGCGGTGAGCCGGGCGCTGCAGGCGAAGGGCATCGTGCTCAAGCCGTTCGTCATCGGCGTGGGCATCGAAGAGGGCCAGCAGTACAGCCTGCGCTGCGTGGGCAACTACTACGACGCCAGTTCGCCGGAACTGTTCGCCCATGTGCTGAACGTGGTGGTGGCCCAGGCGCTGAACACCACCACCTGCCAGGTGGACCTGCTGACCACCGCCGGCAAACCCCTGGAGACCGATGTGGCCATGACCTTCACCGACCAGCGCACCGGTCAGGTCCAGCACCAGTTCGAGCACACGCTGAACGAACGGGGGCTGCCGGACACCCTCACCGTGGACCCGCTGCTCACCTACCGGCTGGTGGTGCACACCATCCCGCCCGTGGTGCAGGAGAACCTGAAGCTGACGCCCGGTGCGCACACGGTGATCAAGGTGCCGGCGGGCCAGGGGCAACTGGAACTGAAGCTGGGCACCGGCATGGCCGATCCCTACGGCGTGCAGTGCCTGGTGCGCAAGGCCGGCGAGGCGGCCACCCTGCACGTGCAGCGGGTGAACAGCACCGACCGCTACCTCGTGGGCACCTACGACCTGGAGGTCCTCACCCTGCCCCGGATGCTGGTGCCCGGTGTGCGCATCGAGCAGGGCGCCACCAACACGGTGCACATCCCGCAGGAGGGCGTGCTCAACGTACAGGCGGGCGCCCCGGGGCATGGCGCCCTCTTCGTGGTGCGCGGCAGCGAGCGGGAGTGGGTGGCCGACCTCGATCCGCGCGATGCCCAGGACCAGTTCCGCCTGCTGCCCGGCAGCTACGAAGTGGTGTACCGCAGCGCGAACGCCCGCCGGACCGAGTACAGCATCCTCAAACCCGTCACCGTGGAGAGCGGCCGCTCCGTCACCCTCACCTTCTGATCCCTCCGCCGATGAACCCCTTCCCCAAGCTCGACGAAAAGGACACGCGCTCCGGCTTCGGCGCCGGCCTGCTCGAGGCCGGCCAGCGCGACCCCAACGTGGTGGCCCTGTGCGCCGACCTCACGGGATCCCTGAAGATGGACGCCTTCGCCAAGGCCTTCCCCGACCGCTTCGTGCAGGTGGGCGTGGCCGAGGCCAACATGATGGGCATCGCCGCCGGGCTCACCATCGGGGGCAAGGTGCCCTTCACCGGCACCTTCGCCAACTTCAGCACCGGCCGCGTGTACGACCAGATCCGCCAGAGCATCGCCTACGCCGGCAAGAACGTGAAGATCTGCGCGAGCCACGCCGGGCTCACCCTCGGCGAGGACGGCGCCACGCACCAGATCCTGGAGGACATCGGCCTGATGCGCATGCTGCCCGGCATGAGCGTGGTGGTGCCCGCCGACTTCAACCAGACCCGGCAGGCCACCCTGGCCATCGCCGTGCATGAAGGCCCCGTGTACCTGCGCTTCGGGCGCCCCAAGTGGCCCGTCTTCATCCCCGCCGACATGCCCTTCGAGATCGGCAAGGCCCAGGTGCTCGTGCGCGGCACCGACGTCAGCATCTTCGCCTGCGGCCACCTGGTGTGGCGCGCCCTGCAGGCCGCCGAGGCCCTTCAGGCCGAAGGCATCCGCGCCGAGGTGATCAACGTGCACACGATCAAACCGTTGGACGTGGCTGCGGTCCTAGACTCCGTCGAACGCACCGGATGCGCGGTCACCTGCGAGGAACACAACCGCCATGGCGGCCTGGGCGATGCCATCGCCCAGGTGCTGGCCTGCCATCGCCCCACGCCGCAAGAGTATGTCGCGGTGAACGACCTGTTCGGCGAGAGCGGCACCCCGGACCAGCTGCTCCGGAAGTACGGCCTCGACACCCCCGATATCGTGGCGGCCGTGCAGCGCGCGCTGACGCGAAAGTGATAAGCCCGGGTCGCGTGGGGCGAGCAGCGAGTGGCAGTTCCTCGGATGCCACTCGCTGCTCGCCTCTCGTCACTCACCACTCCGCCAAGCATGGCTGAGTTCTCCGATCGCGAACTGCT
This sequence comes from Flavobacteriales bacterium, assembly GCA_020847755.1. Taxonomy (GTDB): domain Bacteria; phylum Bacteroidota; class Bacteroidia; order Flavobacteriales_F; family PHOS-HE28; genus PHOS-HE28. The sequence continues at coordinate 11,662 of JADLBK010000130.1, forward strand.
CGACCTCTTCCGCCAGGAGGGCTCGCGGCACTACGCCTTCAACCTGCTCGTGCGCCAGTACCAAGGCCGCTTGTACGCCTTCGTGCGCCGCATGGTCACCGACCCCGACGAGTCGAAGGACGTCCTCCAGAACGTCTTCCTCAAGGCCTGGAACGGCCTGGACCGCTTCCGCGAGGACGCGCAGTTGTACAGCTGGCTGTACCGCATCGCGCACAACGAGTGCATCACCCACCTGAAGCGGTTGCGGCGCGGGCTCTTCGTGAGCCAGGACCACGTGATCGAACGCCTCACGACCACCCTGGACAAGAGCGAGCACTTCACCGGCGACGCCATCCAGGCCGCCCTCCAACGAGCGGTGATGACCCTGCCCGACAAGCAGCGCGCGGTCTTCACCATGAAGTACTTCCAGGAGCTCAAGTACGAGGAGATCAGCGCCATCACCGGCACGAGCGTGGGCGCGCTCAAGAGCAGCTACCACATCGCCGTGCGCAAGATCGAGGACCAGCTCACGCGCGATCGAACCAAATGACCGCCGCATTGTCCAACCCCTGACCGCCATGGAGCACGCACCCGAGGACGACGACCTGGAGCGCATCGCCCCGATGCTGTCCCGCATTCCGCGCACGGATCCCTTTGTGGTGCCGGAAGGATTCCACGACCGGTTCGCCCAAGAGGTGCAGGGACGACTGCCGCGCACGGCCCGAACGCCTGTGTGGCGCCCATGGCTCTTGCGCACCGCCATGGCCCTACCCGTGGCGGCCCTCCTCGTCACCGGATGGTGGATGCTGCGGCCAAACCCGACCGAACCACAGAAGGCACCGGGCCTCGAAGCGGCGTCCGCCGACCTCGCGGAGGTGGTCTGGGAAGAGGACCTGCTCCAGGGCCTCACGGACGAGGAGCTCGCCGCCCTCTCCCCCATGCCCGAAGCCCCCGCCTTGTCCGTCGAAGAACTGGCCGACTACTACGAGCTCACCGGCACCGACCTCACCGACCTCATCGAAAGCCTATGATCACCCGCCATCTCCTTCGCACCCTCCTCATCGCTTGCGTGCTCGGCGCCGTCGTCAGCACCTCCGCCCAGGAGGATGAGCCGCCCATTCCGCCCGAGCGCCTCCAGGAAGTGAAGGCCCAGCGCAGCGCCTACCTCACCCAGAAGATGGGCCTGAGCCCGGAGGAATCACAACGCTTCTGGCCGGTGTACAACCAGTATGACAAGGAGCTGGAGACCCTGCGACGCGAACGGCGCGAAGGGCATCGCGCGCTCCGGGCCGACACGGACCTCACCGACGCTGAAGCGACCGGTCACATCGACCGGGAGCTCGCCTCGCAACAACGCGAGCTCGACCTGCGCAAGCGGTACAGCGGCGAGTTCATCAAGCTCATCGGTGCGCGCAAGACCCTGGAGCTGCATCGGGCCGAGCGCGATTTCAACCGCGAACTGCTGCGCCGCATGCGCGAGCGTCAAGGCGATCGCCCTGGCCCGCCCCCTCCGCGCCGTTGACCGCCGAGCGTGCACCTTTGCGCCGGCATCCCCGGCGACCATGAAGGACCTGCACCGCGCGTTCCACGACCACCTCGCCCAGACGAGCCCGCATCCCCTCTCCCTGGACATCGTCCATGCGGAGGGCTGCCACCTCACCACGCGTGACGGCCGGCGCTACCTCGATCTGGTGTCCGGCCTGGCCGTGGCCAACGTGGGCCACCGGCATCCCCGGGTCGTGCAGGCGATCAAGGCACAGTGCGACCGCTACCTGCACGTGATCCCATACGGTGAGTTCATCCTGGAGCCGCAGGTGCGCTTCGCGGAACGCCTCACCGGCCTGCTGCCGCCCACGCTGGACTCCGTGTACTTCGTGAACAGCGGCACCGAGGCGATCGAGGCCGCGGTGAAGCTGGCCAAACGCGTCACCGGGCGCACCCGGCTGATCGGCTGCCGCCGCAGCTATCACGGCAGCACCCACGGCTCGCTGAGCCTCACGGACAACGAAACGAAGAAGTACCGCAACCGCCCCCTGCTGCCCGACGTGGCGCACATCCGCTTCAACGAGCCGGGCGACCTGGAGCTGATCACCACCGAGGCCGCGTGCGTGGTGGTGGAACCCATCCAGGGCGACGCCGGCGTGCGGATCCCCGATGCGGACTGGATGCTGGCCTTGCGGAAGCGGTGCACCGATGTGGGCGCGCTTCTCGTGTTCGACGAGGTGCAGACCGGCTTCGGTCGCACGGGCCGTCTTTTCGCCTTCGAGCACTTCGGCGTGGTACCGGACGTGCTGGTGCTGGGCAAGGCCTTGGGCGGCGGGCTGCCGATGGGCGCGTTCATCGCCTCGCGCGACCGCATGGCCCTATTCACCCACGACCCCGTGCTGGGCCACATCACCACCTTCGGCGGACACCCGCTTCCGTGCGTGGCCGGCCTGGCCGCGCTGGAGGTGCTGGAGCGCGAAGGGCTCGCGGCGAACGCCGACCGCATGGGTGCGCTCTTCAAGGAACTGCTCGTTCACCCGCTGATCCAGGAAGTACGCGGTGAGGGCCTGATGCTCGCCGTGGACCTGGGCGACGCAGACCTCGTGCAGCGGGTGGTGCATGGATGCCTCGACCGCGGAGTGCTGGGCTTCTGGTTCCTGAGCTGTCCCACGGCCTTCCGGATCGCACCGCCGTTGATGATCACGGAAGAGGAGGTGCGGCAGGCCTGCCGGGTGGTGCTGCAGAAGCTCGGCTTTGCGCATCAGTAGGTCCCCGCCGCCAGCATCACCAGCGTGCAACCCTCCACCACCTCGATGCCGCGACGGCGGGCTTCCTCCGCCAGGTGATGGTTCTCCGCTCCGGGGTTGAAGATGATGCGCTGGGGGGAGAGGGCCAGCAACCGGTCATGCCAGACCTGCTGGTTGTGCGCATTGAGGTAGAGGGTGACCGTATGGCAACGGAACCCTTCGGGCAGGTCCGTCCGGATGATCTCCTCCCCGATGCGCCCGGCCCGTGCGCCCACGGCCACCACCGGATGACCCTGGGCCAGCAGCCTGCGCACCGCCCTGTTCGAGTAGCGATCGGGCTTCGGGCTCGCGCCGAGGACCAGGGTGGGAAGTCCCGACATGGCCCGAAGATCGGGGATCCGTGCACAGGACCTGTGCACAGCGCACAGGATGGTCACATCGCCTTAACGCTGGGGCCATATGCCCGGGGCAGCTTCGCGCACTGAATGAAGCGCCGCATCGATGTGCTCGTCCTGAGCGACCTGCACCTGGGCACTTACGGTTGCCGGGCCCGTGAGCTCAATGCCTACCTGCGCTCGGTGAAGCCCCGCCGGGTGATCCTCAACGGCGACATCATCGACATCTGGCAGTTCAAGAAGCGCTACTTCCCCAAGAGCCACATGCAGGTGGTGAAGCGCTTGCTGAAGCTGGCCGGCAAGGTGCCCGTGCACTACATCCCCGGCAACCACGACGAGGCCTTGCGCCGCTACAGCCCGAGCGAACTCGGCAACCTGCACTTGGTGGACCGGCTGGAGCTGACCCTGGACGGGCAGCGCCATTGGTTCTTCCACGGTGACCTGTTCGACGCCACGATGACGCATGCCAGGTGGCTGGCCCGGCTCGGTGGCTGGAGCTACGACCTGCTCATCCGCATCAACACGGTGGTGAACTGGACGCTCGTTCGGCTCGGCCGTCCGCGGATGAGCCTCAGCCGCAAGGTGAAGAACAGCGTGAAGCGCGCCGTGAAGTTCATCAGCGATTTCGAGCGTACCGCCGCCGATGTCGCCATCCACGAAGGCTTCGACCGGGTGGTCTGCGGCCACATCCACCAACCGGGCATGCGCACCATCACCACCGATCGGGGCCGCGTGGAGTACCTGAACTCCGGCGACTGGATCGAGCACCTCAGCGCGTTGGAGTACTACGACGGGGCCTGGCACCTGTACCTCCACGAGCGGGACGCCCTGCGAACGGCGCCCGATGCGCAACCCCTGCGGGAGGCCGCGCAGGGCTGAGGCTCACGAACCCTCGGCCATCCCCTTCCGCAGGTCCTCGACGGTACGCGGCGGCAGTTTGTGCAGGTCGAGCACCATCAGCCCGTCGAGCGCATCGTTGAAGTGGGGATCGCAGTTGAAGCCGATGATCTTGGCGTTCAGCAGCAGGTACTTCTTCAGAAGCACCGGCATGGCCGATTCATGCGGATCGATCTCGGCGATGAGCCGGTCCATCTTCTTCATGTCGGCCTCGGAGGCCTGCACCAAGGCCTCGCTGTCGGCGCCGTCGCGTTTCACGCGGAAGCGGTTCCGGGGTGTGACCATGGCGGCCATGTCGCGGTCGTAGTGGTGCCTCTCCACATAGGCCATGATCAGGGCGCGCGAGAAGTGGCTGTACGTGCTGCTGATGCTCACCGGTCCGATGAGATACTGGTGCGCGGGGTTCGAGGTGAGGTGGATGAGCAGGCCCCGCCATAACATGAAGAGCGGGAGCCGATGCCGCTGGTACTCCTGCGCGATGAAGGACCGCCCCAGCTCGAAGCTGCGCCGCAGCACACGGTCCATCGCGCGGTCCATGCGGAACAGGGTGCTCAGGTACAGTCCCCGCCGGCCGTAACGGGGCATGATGCGGGCGCCATCGCCGATGCGATAGGCGCCCACCAGGCGGCGCTTCTCCCGGTCCCACAGGAACAGGTGGTCGTAGTAGAGGTCGAACTCATCGAGGTCGATGCGCTTGTTGGTGCCCTCGCCCACGGCGCGGAAGGTGACCTCGCGCAACCGGCCGATCTCGCGGAGCATGACGGGGATCCGCTCACTGCCGGCCAGGTAGAGATCGAACTCGGCCTGCGAGTTGAGCTTCAGGTCCCGGATGCCGGCCAGTTCCTGCTCGAGCAAGCGTGGATCGGCGGCCTCCACCACTTCCTTCGGACGGCGTGGGAAAAGCAGGGGCTTGAACTGCTCGCGGCGCACCTGCACGCCGGAGCCCAGCGCGTAGGTCTTGGCCCGGAGATAACGCCCCATCTGCTCGGCCGAGGTGAAGGCGGCCAGTTCCTTGGCCGGGATCGGTTTGCCGATCCGCATGCGCACCTGCCTGCCCCGCATCCGCAGCATTTCATTGGGCAGCGTCAGCGTGCGCAGGTTGGGGTGGATCATGCCCAGCATCTGGAACACCATGGAATTGGCACCGTCGAACCAGACCGGCACCACCGGGACACCGGCATGCTGCACCAGTTTCAACGCGGGCGCCTTCCACCGCGGATCGGCCACCGCCTTGAACTCCGTGCGCCAGCTGCTGACCTCCCCGGCCGGGAACAGGGCCAGGGCCCCACCCTGTTTGACATGGGCAAGGGCGGCGCGCATGCCTTGGAAACTGCTCGCGCTCCGGAGCTGCTCGAACGGGTTCACCCCGATGAACCGGTGCCCCAGCGGCCTCAGCTGTTGCAACAGGAAGTTGGCCATCACCTTCAGGTCGGGCCGCAATTCGCCGAAAACCTTCACCAGCGCCATGCCATCGATGGCCCCATAGGGATGGTTCGCCACCAAGATCAAGCCTCCCTCATGCGGCACCTGGGCCAGCTGATCAGCCTGGACCTCCATCTCCAGTTCCAACTGCTGGAACACCGCCTTCACGAAAGCGATGTCGTGAAGATGACTGACCTCCTCATAGACCCGCTGCAGCCGCTTGAGCCCACTGACCTCCGTGAAGAGCGCCACGCGCGGGTCGCCCGGGCGCATGTGGCTGGCCTTGGCCAGTTCCACCGGGTCCACCAAGCGGTCGTTCGGGGGCATCCCGTCAAAGGTATCAACCGGACCGACCGGCCATGGGCTCTCCAAATGCCCGGGATGGACTACCTTGGGGCTCCCTATCCGACCGACCATGCGCCGTACGCTGACCCTTCTGCTGTCCACCAGCCTGCTCCTGTCCGCATCCCTGCTTTCCGCCCAGACCTATTGGGGCATGACCAGCACGGGCGGAACGAGCGACATCGGCACGATCTATTCGATCACCGAAACGGGCACCTTCACCAAGAAGCACGACTTCTTCCGCGTGTCGGGCGGTGGCCCCAAGTGCGACCTCATGCAGGCAGGCAACGGGCGCCTTTATGGCGTCACCGAGTTCGGCGGCACCAACGGTGTGGGCACGCTCTTCGAGTTCAACCCCACCACCGGCGTCTTCACCACACTGGCCAGCTTCAGCACCACGCTGGGCGAACAACCGGTACGCGGTCTTGTCCAGCACACCAATGGAAGGCTCTACGGCACCTGCAGCGCGGGTGGGGCCAACGGCTTCGGAACCATCTTCGAATACAACATCACCACGGCCGTCCTGGTCAAACGCCACGATTTCGTGAACGTGGGGGCCAACCTCAACGGCAGGTCGCCCCGGGGAGGCCTTGTGCAGGCGGCCAACGGCAATCTCTATGGCACCACCCTGCTGGGGGGCGCCAACAACCAGGGCATCATCTACGAGTTCCAGCCCACCGGCAACAACTTCGTGAAGCGCGCCGACCTGACCCTGGCCAACGGGGCCCGGCCTTTCGCTGGTCTGATGCGCGCCAGCAACAACCTGCTGTACGGCACCACCACCCAGGGCGGCGCCAACGGTGAGGGTGTGATCTTCAGCTTCAACAGCACCACCTTCGCCTACACCGTGCTGTTCAACCTCTCCTCGGCGGACGGTTCGGTGCCCTATGGCGAGTTGATGCAGAACGGGACGGGCGGGCTCCTGTACGGGACCACCAGCGAAGGCGGCGCCAACGGACAGGGCGTGCTGTTCAGCTTCGACCTCACCACCAACCTCTATGCCCGCCTGGTCGACCTCTCGCCCGCGCTCGGTTACCGGCCGCTGGGCCGGCTGCGCCGTGCAGCGAGCGGCGTGCTGTACGGCACGACCAGCCTCGGTGGCACCTCGAGCCTGGGGGTGCTGTTCTCCTACGACCCCGCCAGCAGCACGTACTCCCTGCTCAAGAACCTGAGCGAGATCGGCACGAGCGGTTGCTGGAACGGCCTGTTCGAGGCGCCCACGGGCACCTTGAACGGCGTGGCGAGCTCGGGCGGCGACGGCGGCAGCGGGACCCTGTTCCGCTATGTGGTGGCCGGCAACACGCTGACCGAAGCCGTGTCGTTCGCCTTCAGCAACGGCTCGCAGCCCAAGGGACGACTGGTGCGCGACGCGAACGGCAAGTTCTATGGACTGACCTCCGCTGGAGGGACGAACGGCAGCGGGATCTGCTTCTCCTTCGACCCCACCACGAACACGTTCAACCGCCTGGTGGACCTCAACAGCACAACGGGCACTTTCCCCACCGGCTCGCTCACCCTGGCCAACGGCAAGTACTATGGGCTGTGCAACCTGGGGGGCTCCAGCAACGGAGGCACGTTGATCGAGTTCGATCCGGCCACCTCGGTCCTCACGGCCAAGGTGAACCTCGCCGGGGCCACCGGCACCCTGCCGCGCGCCGGGCTGCTCCTCGCTTCCAACGGCCTGCTGTACGGCAGCACCACGGCCGGCGGGGCCAACGGCTTCGGCACCCTGTTCAGCTATGCCCCGGGGGCCAACAGCGTCACACCATTGGTGGACTTCTCCCTGTCCTCAGGGATCGAACCGTTCGCCGACCTCGTGCAGGCCTCCAACGGCTTGTTGTACGGCACGCTCAGCGAGGAAGGCGCCTTCGACAACGGCAGCCTGTTCTCCTTCAACACCAGCACCAACACCTTCACCAAGCTGTATGACTTCGACGGTCTGCAAGGCGGCAACCCGGCCGGTCGCCTCGTGCAGGCGAGCAATGGCGTGCTCTACGGCATGTGCCGGGAGGACGGCCTGTACTTCAACGGCACCCTGTACAGCTGGGACATCACCACCGGCACGTACACGCAGCTGTACGACATGGCCACCACCGAGGGCTCCGCATCGGAGAGCAACCTGATCCAGGGCACCGACGGCAACCTCTACGGGGTCTGTGTGCAGGGCGGCACGAACGGCCTCGGCACCATCTTCCGGTACAACCCGACGAACAACGGCTTCACCGTGGTGCGCTCGATGGCCGTCACGGACGGAACGCTTCCCTTCGACGGGCTCGTCCCCGAGGCCATCCCGACACCACCCACCGGGGTCGGGCTATCGCTCAAGGTCTTCCTGGAAGGTCCCTACAACACGGGCACCGGTCTGATGAACGATGCCCTGCGGCTGCAAGCCTCCTTCCCGCTCACCGAACCGTTCACGGCCCTCGGGTTCACGCATGTGGGCGGCGGTGGCGGCGAAACGATCGCACCGGCGGTGCTCACAGCCACCGGCAGCAACGCCATCACGGACTGGATCCTCGTGGAACTGCGGTCCAAGACCAACAGTGCCACCGTGCTGCACACCCGCAGCGCCCTGGTCCAGCGCGATGGCGATGTGGTCGGCCTCGACGGCACCTCGGCGTTGACGGTGAGCGCTCCGGCGGACGAATACTACGTAGCGGTGCGCCACAGGAACCACCTGGCCTGCATGACGCTCAACACCGTGAACCTCGGAGCGGCGCCGACAGCGATCAACTTCACCGACGGCACCGTGCCCACCTTCGGGACCAACGCCCAGAAAGTGAACGGCAGCGTCCGGTTGCTCTGGGCAGGCAACGTGGTGCGCGACACGCAGCTCAAGTACGCGGGCGGATCGAACGACCGCGACCCCATCCTGGTGCGCATCGGAGGCACGGTACCCACGGCCACCGTCACCGGCTATTGGAGCGAGGACGTGAACATGGACGCTACCGTGAAGTACGCCGGCGGGGCGAACGATCGCGACCCCATCCTGGTGAACGTGGGCGGTACGGTGCCCACCGCCACCCGCACCCAACAACTGCCCTGACCACGGTCCCGCTCCCCCCGTGAACGGGGGTGATCCGCTGCGACCGGGTCACCCCCGTTCGCCTGTTGAAACTATTTAACGACCACGGACTTGCATGGTCCGGCCCCGCGGATAGATTTGCGCGCCATGCTCCGGAACGCGTCCATCACCGCACTCCTTCCCGCCCTGCTCGGATCGCCTGCGCTCGCGCAGGTGGACAGTGTGGCCATCGGTGGTGCCGAAGAGGTGGAGGCCTACGAGGAGGCGATCGAGGAACCGGGGTATGACGAGCTGGCGCTTCCGAGCCTTACCGGCAGTGGTGCGCTGACCCTGAAGGACAGCCTGTGGCTGATCCCCGGGTACGACCTGTACTGCGATTGGAACACCGAGAGCATCTTCGGGCATCACGACCAGACCCTGCCTGTGGCCCCTGCCACGCTTTGGCTGAGCCATGCCGCGTGCGATCATGAGATGCCGGTCTGCGGTCGGATCACCTCAGCGTTCGGGCCTCGCCACGGCCGCATGCACTATGGGGTCGACCTGAAGCTGGAGACCGGTGACCCCGTGGTGGCCGGATTTGCCGGCATGGTGCGCATCGCCCAGTACCACCGCTCCTTCGGTAATGTGGTCGTGATCCGCCACGCCAATGGGCTCGAGACACTTTACGCCCACCTCAGCCGGATCAGCGTGGACGTGGGGCAGTTGGTGGAGGCGGGTGAACGCATCGGTCTGGGCGGGAACACCGGAAGAAGCACGGGCAGCCACCTGCACTTCGAGGTGCGGTACCTCGGCCGGCCCATCGATCCCGCGCGGGTCTTCAACCTCGCCGAGGGCGAGCTTACGGCCAGCACCCTTCGCTTGGACGCTTCGTTGTTCGAGCGGCCGGCCGCTGCCTCGTCCGCGTACTATCGCGTCAAGCGTGGTGACACCCTTTCGTCCATCGCGCGGCGCCATGGCACCACCGTCGCGCGTCTCTGCAAGTTGAACCGCCTCTCCACGCGGTCCATCCTGCGCATCGGCCAGCGCCTCCGCACTTCCTGAGCTACGCGGTGCGTGCCGTGCCCGTGTCCACCTCCGTGTAGTGGGCCCAGCAGCTCAGCGTGTCCACCAGGTCCTGGTTGTACACCGGGGAAAGCAGCAGCTGGCGCTGTCCCGTGAGCCGGAGTAGGACGAGGTCATCCTTGGAGTTGGGCAGCTGGTCGATCAGCCGGCGCCCCAACCCGAAGGTGAACGAGCTCAGGCCGATGTCCACACTGCAGAACCGGACGAACTCGCGCTCCAGGTCCCGCGCCCGGCTCCTGTCCGCCATGGCCTCGGCGATCTGCCGGATGTAATCGCGCGCGGCGGCACGGTCCACCAGGCTGGCATCCACGAACTCGGACCGCTGCACCCGGCGCGTGATCGCACCCGTGGTGAGCACGAGCGTGGCGCTGTCCACCAGATAGGCGCCCGTACTTCTGCGGTCGCGCTGGATGGCCAGCACGAAGCCCAGCACCACGAGACCCGCGCCGATGAAGGCGATGGGCAGAACGCGCAGCACGGCCGCCAGCACCAGGGAACCAAGCACCACCGCCACGCTCACATACGCCCACGCCTTGGTGTTGTACCAGAGGCGCTTGGTGCGGAAACGTTTCACGCGGTTCATCAAGGTCAAAGGTAACCGTGCCCTGAGCGGGTTGCCCCGGAATGCGATCGGCCCGCCAGAGGCGGGCCGATCTGCTGTACCGGAGAAGGGACTCGAACCCTTACAACCTTACGGTCACACGCCCCTGAAACGTGCGCGTCTACCAATTCCGCCACTCCGGTGGGTGTGGACTTTTCTGCGTCAGGGGGTGCAAATATAGCGGTCGCGATCGATCCGGCGGACCGTCGTTCCCGGGTGTGCCCGTGGTACCTTCGGGGACATCGCGCGCAGCATGACCGACTTCAGGCGAATGGCGGATGGCGGATCGGTGGAGCCCATCGCCCACCTGGGCGGCCTGCTGGCCGGCGCGCCGGACGCCCTGCTCCGCATCGGCAGCGACAGCCAGAACCTGGGCGACCGGACCATCTACACCACCACGGTGGTGCTGCGCTACCGCGGCAACGGCGCCCATGTGATCTACCGCCGCGAGCGGGCCACGCGGATCACCGACATGTGGACGCGGCTGTGGGGCGAGGTGGAACGCAGCCTGGCCGTGGCGCGTTGGCTGAACCACGAAGGCCGCCTGCCCATCCACGGCATCGACCTGGACCTCAACCCCGACCCCGCCACCGGCAGCCATCGACTGCACAGCGCCGCCGTGGGCTTCGTGAAGGCGCACGGGTACGAGCCGCGGACCAAGCCCGACCTGCTGATGGCCACCTGGGCCGCCAACCTCCTGTGCAACCGGGCCGGCCGGACGCACGAAACCCCCCACCGGGCTGAGCCCTAGGCAGGGGGTTCGTGACTCTTCAGATTGACCGTTGAACTACTTGGACAGGCCTTGTTACGCCTGCCCCGGACGCGGAGTTTCGTGAGTACCCCGGATACTCGACCGATCTCCTCCTGTGTTCGACCGATCCGCTGTTCCGGCCGACGGAGACCGGAACGGCTCAGTTCACATCGGGCAGGAAGCTGTGCTTCTCCCCGTAGTGGAGCATCTGCTTCACGAAGTCGTCCGGGAACTCCAGCTTCACGTCGGTGATGCCCCCGGAGCCATCCGTGACCGGAACCATCTGCGGCTGGATGAACCCGGCATAGGGTGCGGTACGGATGCGCTCGGCGCGCTTCAGCACCTCGGCATGCACGGCGGGGTCCACCTTCACACCGTAGGTCTCCACCAGCGCTTTGCCCGCGGCATGGTCGCCCTGGCTCTTGATCCGCTGCACCTCGCGAAGCAGGTCGCCGAACAGTCCGCGGAGCTTGTCGTAGTCGCGGATGTCGTAGTAGATGGACCCATCACGGACCACTTTGGCCACGACACCCTCCTTCATGCCCTTCTCCACCACCCAGGCGCTCACCCACATCCGGTTGCGCATGTGGGCCTCCTCAATGTCCTTGCCCGGCTTGATCCGCCTCAGTTGCACCAGCAGACCGTTGCGGAGGTAGCCATCGTACTCGGCCCTGCCCACTTCGAGGCTGGGCATCACCCCCAGCTCCACGAGCTTGGGGTCCATGATGAAGTACAGTGCCACGAGGTCCGCACGGCCCTCTTCCAGGGTGCTGGCGTAGCTCTTGAGCGTCTGGTCCGTTTCGCCCACACCGGGCTCCAGCTGGCCACTGGCGTGGCCCACCACCTCGTGCAGGGCCGTGTGCAGCTTGCCGGCCAGCGCGCCGTGCGCCTTGGCCCGGGCGATCTCCTCGGCATCGTGGCAGAAGACCTCCAGCGTGCTGCTGCCCGCGCTCTTCTCGTAGGCCTCGCTGATGTTGCCCAGGCTCACGCTCTTGCTGCCATGGGCCGCTCGGATCCAGTTGGCGTTGGGCAGGTTGACCCCGATCGGCGTGCTGGGCGCCGCATCGCCGGACTCGCCGGCCGTGTTGATGAACCGGTAGGTGATGCCCACCACGTTCTTCTTCTTGTGCTCAGGCATCAGGGGGCTGTTGTCCTCGAACCACTGCGCGTTGCGCTGGATGGCCAGCATGTTGCGGGTGGCCTCCGGATCGTTCACCTCCACGATGCTCTCGTAGCTGCCGCGCTTGCCCAGCGGATCGTTGTACACCTCCACGAAACCGAGGATGAAGTCCACGCTGTTGGTGGTGTCCTTCACCCAGGCGATGTTGAAGTCGTCCCAGGTGCGCAGGTCGCCCGTGCGGTAGTACTGGATCAGCAGGTCGATCGCCTTGCGTTGCTGGGGGTTCTCCGCCACGGCAGCGGCCTTCTCGAGCCACTTGACGCTCTCTTCCAAGGCCGGTCCGTACAGGCCGCCCACCTTGTACACCTGCTCCTGCAGCCGGCCGTCCGCACCGCGCACGATGCGGCTGTTCAGTCCATGGGCCAGGGGCTTCGCGGGGTCGTCCTGCTTCTCACGCGCCGCGTAGAAGGCCTCCACCTCGGCCTGGGTGACGCCCGGGCCGTAGAAGTTCACCGCGCTGGCCTGCACCAGGTCCTTGCCGGCCTCGAGGCTCACCTTCTTGGCGGCCACAGCGGGATCGAACATGGTGGTGAGCACCTCCGCCGGCAGGGTGGCGCCGCAGCCCTTGAGCAGTCCCTCGAAGTAGCCCCGGCTGAAGGCGGGCTCGTGCTTGTCGTTGCTGTAGTGGTGGTGGATGCCGTTGCTGAAGAAGACCTGCTTGGCGTAGGTGAGGAAATGGTCCCAATCCGCTCCGGTGCGTTCCCCCTTGTGGTCGCGCAGGATGCGCTCCAGCGCGCGGCGCACCTGCAGGTTGTGCCGGTGGTTCTGGTCCCACAGGATGTCGCGCCCGGCCAGGCCGGCCATGTTGAGGTAGTAGGCCAGTTGCTTCTGCTGCAGGCTGAGCTGCTCCCAACCCGGCACCTGATAGCGCAGGATGCGCACGTCGGCGAACTGGTCGGTCTGCCAGATGAAGCTGTCCGGCGCGGCCGCGATGGGCGTGGCGGTGCGGCCGCGCGCCTCCGGGCCACCATCGTGGAAGGCGGTGAGGATCGGCAGCAGGAGCAGCGGTAGGGCGTGAACGGTCTTCATGGCGTTGGAGGTGCGGTGTGCGATGGGACGTGCGATCGACGCGGGTCAGTGAATGACCATGTTGGCGCGGGCCTGCTCCACCAGTTTCTTCAACCGGTGGTAGGCGGCCAGCTGCTTGTTGTAACGCTTCAGGTCGGCGTGGCTCAGGGTGTTCACGTGCAGCAGGTCCATCTTGTCGGCCAGGTCGTGCAGCTTCACACGGATGGCCAGGGGATCCTGCATCACCCGTTCGATGTAGGCCTCATAGTCCTCGTCCGTGCGACGGCTGATGTGCACCAGCGCCTTGAGGATGCGCTCCGGGAACCCCTTCTCCTGCAGCTCGGTGACGGTGACACTGCTGCGCTCAAGGACGTCATGCAGGGCGCCCAGCACCTGTTCCTCCAGGTCATGACCGCGCATCATCACGCGCATCACATGCAGGATGTACGGTTTCTCGAAGCGGTCCACCTGGCCCTTGTGGACCTTGGCCGCCAGCCGGATGGCGCGCTCCAGCAGGTGTTCCTGCAACGGGTTCACTTGTCCAGGGTGATGCGGAGGTCGAGGGCCGTGGGATCCTTCATGATCACGCTCCAGTCCGTGTCGAGCTTCAACTGTCGGGGCTCGGGGCTCTCCTGGCCCACCCCTTCGGCCACCTGGCGATCGCGGATGGCCTCGGCGAACGTGAAGCTGTACTTGTAGTGCATGCTCTGCAGGAACGCCGTGGGGTCGGTGCTGTCGCCGGTGGCGTCGGCCCCCATGTCATCCCCCATCTCCAGGGCGTGCCGGTTGTTGGTGCGCACCAGCGTGCTGCCGTCCCAGCGGAAGAAGTCGTGCGTGGCCCCGGTGCTGTCCGGCATCAGCACATTGAGGGCGCCGTTCAGTGCGGCGATATCCTTGAAGCGGAACGTGAGGCGCTGGACATATTTCTCCTTGTTCTTCACCTTCACCTTGCTGATGCCGGGGAGGGACTTGAGCGTGGCGGCCTGGTCCTTCATGTCCAGGTCGCCGGGCCCGCCCTCATCGCCTTTGCCTTCGCTCATGGCCTCGAGGCTCTTGAGCATCTCGCCCAGGGCGCTCATGTCCACCACGTACTCCATGGTGCCGCTGCCGTCCTTCTTGAAGGTGTAGTTCTCCTCGATGGTGAGGCAGCCGGTGAGCAGGAGAACGGCCGCCAAGGCTGACAGCAGGGGGCGCAGGGTGCGGGGCATGGCGCAATGTAGCACCACGGCCGAAAGTGCCCGGGGACCGGCCGAACGGCCGGTGGATCAGAACGCCAGCCGCCCCTGCTGCTCCATCGCCAGACGCAGCTGCCCCACCTCCTTGCGCAGCTCCACCACGCTGCGGGCCAGGTCGTCGCGGCTCATGTTGGGTTCGGGCAGTTCGGCACTGATGAAGTGCACGAACTTCCACACCTCCAGCACGTTGGTGACCTGCACCTCGAAGGGCGCATAGAGCGGGTTGGTGCTGCACAGCAGCAGGGTGCCCTTCTCCTTCAGCTGGTTGTACACCACCTTGAAGACGATGCCGTCGTCCTTGGTGACCACGATGTAGGGTTGCCCGTCGCGGATGGTCTGCCAGTTCTGCACGTACTCGCCGGTCACCCAGGAGCCATCGGCCACGGGAGGCATGCTGTCCCCGCTGATCTGGAAGGTGCGGTACTTGCGGTCCTTGGCCAGAAAGGGCATCTGGAAGGTGGGCAGGATGCTGATGTACTCCGGATCGGCGTAGCCAAGCGCGTAGCCGGCCTTCGCCTTCTCGGGCACCAGCTCCACGTTCTCGCGGTCCTCGCGGTCCACCGTGGTGGCCAGCACGCGCAGTCGCCGTCCACTGAGGTCGATGTCGCCCCCGCGCTCCAGGATGCCGAGCTGGCTTTCGCTGAGGGCCGGAAGATCGTCCTTGAGCAGCTTGTCGATGCTCACCTTGAAGTATTCGCTCATGCGCACGAGCAGATCGAAGGACGGCTCGGCACTGCCGTTCTCGTAGCCGCTGTAACTGCTGCGCTTGACGTCGAGCGCGATGGCGACCTCCTCCTGCGAGCGACCGCGGCGCTGGCGGAGGAGCTTGATGTTGGAACCGAAGAGCGGGGTTGCCATGGTGATGACGGTTAACGGTTGTCAGTGGTCGGTGCTGGAGGGCTTGAAGCCGATCCGCTTGCGCGGCTCCGAAGGCGGAGCGAGCAGTTGCTTGAGATGATGGAAGAGCAGTTGGATATCGGCGCCCTGCTCCCCCACCCTGCGTTCCAACTGCTCCAGCCGCAGGAGGATGTCCTGGTGGGCGAGCATCACCTGGCGCATCCTCACAAAGAGGTCGATCACCCGGATGCTGACGGCGATGGCACGCGGGCTGCGCAGCAGGTTGGCGAGCATGAGGATGCCGTGCTCGGTGAAGGCGAAGGGCGGGTATTTGCCGTGCTCGCCCTGCTTTAAGGTCGCATTCTGCGACCTTAAAGCGTGGTCCTCCTCGAGCGTGAGCTCGAACATGAACGCTTCGGGGAAGCGCTCCATGTTCCGTCGCACCTGCTCCTTGAGCCGCTTGACCTCCACGCCATACAGCCCGGCCAGATCCCGATCGAGCATGACGCGCTGGCCCCGGATGAGGTGGAGCCGGCCCAGAAGCTGTTCATCGGTGGGAACCGGGGCGCCGTAGCCGGCAGGAGGCTCGGCCACCACGAGGTGCTCCACCGGCAGCAGGTCCGTGTGAGGCGACCTGAACGCAGGCCGTGCGCGGCGCAGGTCGGTGCGCGGGCGGCGGATCGTTGCCAGGGTTCCCATCAGATCACTGATCAGATCTTCGACAGCGCAAACATAATGACTAATTTATCGGACGCAACATGACGGATATTTTGTCAGCGCGGAGCTGTTGGCCGGACGTGGGCTTCCGCCAGGGATGGCAGCGGCAGCCTGCCGCTGGACGGGCCTGCGGAAGGGTGCAGCGAGGAGGCGACCAGCGGAAGCCACCGGAGCGCCCCGGCCGCTGGACCGGACAAGGCAGCTACAGCGGACAGCCCGTTCCCGCCGCTTTGGGCGGGAGGCGGCCAAAGCACCCACATGGATCGAAGCACCCGTAGCGTCGACCCACCGGGGTCGACCCGACCCAACGCCAGTCTGTGCAGGAGAATGAAAAATGTAGAATGATGAATGTAGAATGGAGAACAGGTAGCGCACCATCCTCCACCTCGACCTGTAAGGCCGCATCATGATGCGGCCCAACGCCATGGAACGCACCATCCTCCACCTGGACCTCAACACCTTCTTCGTTTCCGTGGAACGCCTGCGCGAGCCGCGGCTGAACGGCAAGCCCGTGCTGATCGGCAGCGACAGCGACCGCGGCGTGGTGGCATCGTGCAGCTACGAGGCGCGCGCCTTCGGCATACGCAGCGCCATGCCCATGAAGATGGCCAAGCAGCTGTGCCCGGAGGCGATCATCCTGCGCGGTGACAGCGGGGCCTACCTGAAGAAAAGCGATGAGGTGACGGAGATCATCCGCGCCAGCGTGCCGCTCTTCGAGAAGAGCAGCGTGGACGAGTTCTACGTGGACCTGAGCGGCACCGACCGCTTCCACGGCAGCCGCAAGCTGGCGGCGGAACTGCGGCAGCGCATCATCAAGGAAAGCGGACTGCCCAACAGCTTCGGCATGAGCATCAACAAGACGGTGAGCAAGGTGGCCACCGGCGAGGCCAAGCAGGGGCCCGGCGAATGGTACGTGGAGCGCGGCACGGAGAAACCCTTTCTGGCGCCCATGCCCATTGAGCGCATCCCCGGCGTGGGCGAGAAGACGGCACACCTGCTGCGCAGCATGGGCGTGGCGAAGATCCACACGCTGCAGGAGGTGCCGGTGGACCTGATGCAGCGCCTGCTGGGCGAGCACGGGCCGGTGCTGTGGCGCAAGGCCAACGGCATCGACGACAGCCCCGTGGTGGCATGGCACGAGCGCAAGAGCATCAGCACCGAACGCACCTTCGAGCGCGACACCATCGATGTGGTGAAGCTGCGCGGCCTGCTCACCGCCATGGCCGAGAGCCTGACCTTCCAGCTGCGCAAGGGCGCCAAGCTCACCAGTTGCGTGGCCGTGAAGATCCGCTACGCCGACTTCAACACGCACACGCGGCAGCAGCGCATTCCCTACACGGCGTGCGACCACCTGATCCTGCCCACGGTGCACGAGCTGTTCCGCGCGCTGTACGACAGGCGGCAGCGCATCCGCCTCATCGGCGTGCGCTTCAGCCACCTGGTGGGCGGCGGGCACCAGATGAACGTGTTCACCGACACCGAGGAGGCGATGAACCTGTACCAGGCGATGGACAAGATCCGCAAGCGCTTCGGTGACCGCACGGTGATGCGCGCAAGCGGCATGGATGCGAAGAGCATCGGGCGCATGGACAACCCCTTTGATGGGCAGGCGCCGGTGCTGTTGGCGAACAGGCGGACGTAACAGGAATGATCAATGTCCGATCTTCCATGTCCGATGGGCAATTGGATCCGCGTATCGATCGGACATTGGGAATTGGATATTCCCGAGCAGGGCGTGACCCATCTCCGGTGATCCGGTCGCAGCATGACCCCTGGCTCGGCGATGAACCGCGCATTCCTGAGTACATTGCCAGGGATGTGTTCCGACCATGGGGTCGGGTCTGCGCGGTGGTTGCCGCCACAACCTGTGTTGAAGGTGGGGGGAGCAGCGCTTTCCCGGGATCCCTGGTCCCATAACGAATAACCTGTGTTCACGCCATGGCCCGATCGATCCTCCTTCTCCCGGTCCTGATCCCGATCCTTCAGGTTGTCGCACAACCCGGTCATCTGGATCCGACGTTCAATCCCATCGACCATGGCCATGGTCATGGTGCAGGTGCGAACAATGTGGTGCTCAGTGCGCTTGCCCAGTCGGATGGGCGTACGATCATCGGAGGGCTTTTCACCCAATTCGAGGGCCAGAGCTGTCCGTACATCGCACGGGTGAACGTGGATGGAACACATGACCCTGCGTTCCTGAACGGAGGAGGGCCCAATGCCGGTGTCTGGGCCCTGGCACAACAGCCCGATGGAAAGGTCGTGGTGGCTGGAAGCTTCACCGAGTACAATGGGGTGTCGCGCAGTCGTATCGCGCGGCTCTTCCCGGATGGCACCTTGGATCCTTCGTTCGATCCCGGGGTCGGCCCGAACGCCACGATCACCCGGATCATCATCGCCCCGGACGGGAGGATCCTGGTCCTGGGATCCTTCAGCTTCTACAACGGTGCGCTGCGCCCACAGTTGGCGCGCCTGAACACCGATGGCACGTTGGACAATTCGCTGAACCCCGGCACCGGTTTCACTGGCGGGTTCGTCGGCCAGGCCCATGCCATGGCCCTCCAACCCGACGGGAAGATCCTGGTCGGTGGCGACTTCTCAACCTACAATGGCAACGCGCGGAACAACATCGTGCGGCTCAACAGCAACGGCACCCAGGACTTCACCTTCGATGTGAACAACGGCGGGCCGAACGGCGAGGTCCGCACCATCGCCATCCAGAACGATGGTCGCATCATCGTAGGCGGAACTTTCAGCGAGTACAGCAGTGTGCCGCGCTCCAACATCGCCCGTTTGAACACGACCGGCCTTACGGATGCCACATTCACCGCAAGCGGTACGGATGGCGCTGTGAGCAGTTCCCATGTGCTGCCGGATGGCAAGATCCTCATCGGCGGGGCCTTCGAGAGCTACAATGGGACCCTGCGCCGGCGGCTCCTCAGGCTCAATGTGGACGGGACCCTGGATCCAGGCTTCGATCCCGGGCGGGCCCATCGTTCGGGCACTGTACTGGCGTTCGCACCACATGCCGATGGCAGGACGGTACTGGGGGGTGACTTCGATTCGTTCGCCATCGTGGGGCACGCACACGTGCGGAGGATCAACGACAATGGCAGTGAGGACGTATCGTTCTCCGGAACCGGGGTGAGCCATCAGGTGACCTGCATGGCGGTCCAGTCCGATGATAGGATGCTCATCGGCGGTCCGTTCGATGCACACAATGGATCGAACAGTGCGCACCTCGCACGTTTGCTGCCGGATGGCGCGAAGGACCCGGCGTTCGAACCTGGCGCGGGAGTGGCCGGATCCTCGGTCAACGCGATCGTGGTGCAACCGGATGGGAAGATCCTCATCGGCGGGGAGTTCCTGATGTACGACCTTACGGTCCGCCGGCGCATCGCACGGCTCCATGCGAACGGCAGCCTGGACAACAGCTTCCTTCCCGGCTTCGGCCCCAACGCCGAGGTGCGCGCCATCGCCGTACAGACCGATGGCAAGCTGGTGGTAGCGGGCGATTTCACCGATTGGAACGGTACCGCCTGCCAGCGCATCGTCCGCCTCAATGCCGATGGCAGCCTGGATGGCACCTTCTCCTTGAGCGGAGCGGACGGTCCGATCCATGCCGTGATCATCCGTTCGGACGGGCGTATGTACGTGGGCGGTGCGTTCACCACGATGAGCGGCTTCCCACGGAACCGGGTCGCACGGATCCAGGTCAACGGTGGCAACGACGCCGCCTTTACGCCTGGTACCGGTGCCGATGGCGAGGTGCATGCACTCGCGATCGATGGTGCCGGCGGCCTCCTCATCGGCGGCACGTTCACCAACTACAACGGCACGCCATGCGGCCGCATGGCGCGCCTCCTGGCGACCGGGGATCTCGATGCCTCCTATATCACCGGCAGCGGAGCGAACGACGCGGTGGAGGCCATCGTCATGCAGGCTGACGGCAAGGCGCTCGTCGCCGGCCACTTCATCGCCTTCAATGGCACGGCGCGCGAGCGGTTGGCGCGCCTGCAGACGAACGGGGCCCTGGATCCCACGTTCAGTTCAGGCGGTGTCATGAACGGGAGCGTGAACACGATCGCCCGGCAATCCACCGGAAAGGTCGTCATCGGTGGTGCCTTCACCGTCCATGATGGTGTTGGGCGCAATCGCATCTCGCGCGTCCACGGGACCAACGACCTTGTGCGCCTGCGCCCCAGGCTTTGGCTCGAAGGGCCGTTCGACAGCGACTCCCTGCTCATGAGCGACGACCTTCGTTCATTGACGGAATTCCCATTGGAGGAACCTTACACCGCCCTGGGCTACGCGCATGCGATCGGCGGAGGGGCTGAACGCATGCCCACCTATCTGCTTCACACCAGCGGCGCGAACGCGATCGTGGATTGGGTGCTGGTCGAACTACGCAGCATCGTATCCCCCGGGATCGTCCTAAGCTCACGGTCAGGCCTGCTCCAGCGGGATGGTGATGTGGTGGACCTTGACGGAGTGAGCCCGTTGGTGTTCCCTGTCGCACCCGGCCTGTACAAGGTCGCAGTGAAGCATCGGAACCACCTCGGATGCATGACCGGCGGGAACATTTCCCTCCAGAACTCCTCCCTCACCACCGTGGACCTCAGAACCGGATTGACGAGCACCTTCGGCACGGACGCACGCAAGACCATCGGCTCGGCCCGTGCCCTCTGGGCCGGCGATGTCACCTTCAACGGCCAGATAAAGTATACAGGTGGAGGCAATGATCGCGACCCCATCCTGGTGCGTATCGGCGGCAACGTGCCGACCGCGGTCACCAGCGGCTACCATCAAGAGGATGTGAACATGACCGGCGAGGTGAAATACGCCGGTAGCGGCAACGACCGCGACATCATCCTCCAGAACATCGGTGGAACGGTGCCCAGCAACGTGCGCGTGCAACAACTGCCATAGCGTCAACCGCAGGGCACCCCCGGGGTAGCACCCCCAGCGTTCGCTGTGGGTCGCACAGCGCGACCAGGTTCCTCGCTCACCATCCTGAAGGGAAGGGCTTCGTGCGGATGGCCATGATGTGCTTCGCACAACCTCCTGCCCCCAGTTCGCCCCAACGCCCGCTTATCCTTCTGCCCAGCGGCAGACATGGGAGGCCGATGAGCTACCGGGTGGCCGGGCTGCTCGGCGAAGTGACCTTGCGCACCGTGAAGGACCGTGCCTATGCGGAGATCAGTGCCGCCGTGGGCCGGACGCTCTGCAAGATCGCGATCCACCTCCTCGACAACCAGGTGAACAGCCAGGCCAGGGCTTCTGAAAAGGATGGTGGGTTTAGCGAACGGTTGTACAAGGTGCGGAGTGCGGTGAAGAGGCAGCAGACAAAAGGCGGGGCGTAGGTGTGGGCGTGCCCCCTCTTCCCTCCCACGGGCCAACGCGGGGTCCGGTGCTTCGCTGTAGCTGCTTCGGTCCGGCCTGCATCCACGGCGCTGCGGGGTCTGCTCCGATCGCAGCCTCCTCGCTGCACGTGGCTGCACGGCCGCTCCTTCAGCAGGCTGCCGCTGCGCCCCCTCACGCGGGGCATCACGTTACATTCTCTCAATACCCAATGACGAGGATATTCCTCAATGGAAGCTGGAGTCTTCCACTTGCATAAAGTGTCTCGAAAAATGTCGTCACCACTTCAAAGTCCTCGACCTTTTGATAGGTGTTCCGAACAGCTATCACCAGATTGTCCACATCATGCATCATGCAAGCCTGGAACAAGTCCTTGAGGAACTGATTGTTCAACACGCCACGACCAGCTTCCACCTCGATCACTGTTCGAGTGTCCTTGTTGTATCCATCGGCGTCGAACGCCTTCTCAAGCTTGCCATTCCTCCCGAATAGCACTGGCACTCGGATCTTGTCCGGTCCTCGCTTGCTCCGTTCCACCCTGTATCCACACGCCTCCAGTCCATCCGCCACTTTCGCCAACACATCATCGCTACTCAGCCTCTTACTGCCCGAACCGATCTTCGGCTCAGCATCCCTGAAGACCTCAACGACTTGGAGGAGATGGTCCGGGATAGCATTCGATTTGGGGAAGAGTTGCCAGTTGATCATGGCGCAAGGTATCGACCACGACCTCGGCGTCACCACCCAACGCACCTACTCCGTGAAGCGCATCGACAGCGACTTCTTTGGGGAGGATTGACAGCCCGGCCTACACGGGCTCGAAGCGCGCGGTGAAGTGCCGCAGGAAGCGCGGCTCCTTGGTAATGCGGTAGCCCTTGGCGTGGTCCCGCTCCTTCACCACGCGCCCGAAGCTCTGCACCACATGGTCGATGTGGCTCTGCGTGTACACGCGCCGCGGGATCGCCAGGCGCACCAGGTCCATGGCGGCGGGGATGAGCGCGCCGGCGGCATCGTACTTGCCGAACATCACCGAGCCCACCTCCACGCACCGGACGCCGCCGATGCGGTACAGCTCGCACACCAGCGCCTGGCCGGGGTACTGGTCCACCGGGATGTGCGGGTACAGCCCGCGCGCGTCCACGTACACCGCATGACCGCCCACCGGCCGCATGATGGGCACGCCCAGCGCCATGAGGTGGTCGCCCAGGTAGCGTGTGCTGGTGATGCGGTAGTCGAGGTAATCGGGGTCGAACACCTCCTTCAGTCCCTGCGTCACGGCCTCCATGTCGCGGCCCGAGAGCCCGCCGTAGGTGGTGTAGCCCTCGGTGATGATGAGCAGCTGCGTGATCTCGTCCGCGAGCCTGTCGTCGCGCAGGGTGAGGAAGCCGCCCATGTTCACCAACGCGTCCTTCTTGGCGCTCATGGTGGCGGCGTCGGCCAGGCCGAACATCTCCTGCGCGATGCTGCGGTAACCGCGGTCGGCGTATCCGGGCTCCCGGTCGCGGATGAACCATGCGTTCTCGGCGATGCGGCATGCATCGAGCACGAAGGGGATGCCATGGCGGCGGCACACGGCCTGCACGGCCTTCGCGTTGCCCATGCTCACGGGCTGCCCGCCACCGCTGTTGTTGGTCACGGTAAGGATCACCGCCGCCACGTTGGCCGCGCCCTTCTCCGCGACCGTGCGTTCCAGCGCCTCCACGTCGAGGTTCCCCTTGAAGGCGTCGAGCGCCTGCGGATCGAGGCCCACGGCCACGGGCAGGTCGATGGCCTCGGCCCCGCTGAACTCGATGTTGGCGCGCGTGGTGTCGAAGTGCGTGTTGCTGATGAACACCTTCCCCCTGCCGCCCAGGTGGCCGTAGAGCAGTCGTTCGGCGGCGCGGCCTTGGTGCGTGGGCAGGATGTGCGGCATGCCGGTGAGGTCCTTCACCTCGGCCTCGAAGCGCTCCCAGCTGCGTGCGCCCGCGTACGATTCATCCCCGCGCATCATCGCGGCCCATTGCTCGCTGCTCATCGCGCTGGTGCCGCTGTCGGTGAGCAGGTCGATGAGCACATCGTCACTGCGCAACAGGAACGGGTTGTAATGGGCGGCCTTCAGGAAGGCGGCTCGCTGATCCTCGGTGCTGAGCCGGATCGGCTCCACCATCTTGATCCGGAAGGGTTCGAACACGACGGGCTTCATGGGGCTCAAGGAAGGCGCGCTGCGCGGGGGAATACATGACGACCATCATCCTTGGACCGGTCCACCCGTTCGGATGCCGCTCATGTGATCGGACCGCGGGGGGCCCGCTTCCTCCGCATCTTGCCGCACCGATCACAGCCCGCATGGAACTCGTCATCAACGGCCTCAGCAAGACCTACGGCAACGGCGTGAAAGCGCTGGACAACGTGAGCCTCACCATCCCCACCGGCATGTTCGGCCTGCTGGGACCCAACGGCGCGGGCAAGAGCACCCTGATGCGCATCCTCGCCACGCTGCAGGAGGCGGACAGCGGCACGGCCGTCCTCGGCAGCATCGACGTGCTGAACGACAAACAGGCCGTGCGCCAGGTGCTGGGCTACCTGCCGCAGGAGTTCGGCGTGTACCCGCGGGTGAGCGCCTACGAGATGCTGGACCACATCGCCCTGCTGAAGGGTGTGGTGGACAAGGGGCCACGCAAGGAACTGGTGGAGGCCCTGCTGCACCGCGTGAACCTGTGGGAGCACCGCAAGCGGCGCATCAGCGGGTTCAGCGGCGGCATGAAGCAGCGCTTCGGCATCGCGCAATCGCTCATCGGTGATCCGAAGCTGATCATCGTGGACGAGCCCACCGCCGGCCTCGACCCCGGCGAGCGCAACCGCTTCTACAACCTGCTCACCGAGATCGGCGAGAACGTGGTGGTGATCCTCAGCACCCACATCGTGCAGGACGTGCAGGAGCTCTGCCGCAACATGGCGATCATCAACAAAGGGAAGCTGCTCTACGCCGGTTCGCCTGCCGATGCGCTCGCCGCCATGCGCGGAAAAGTGTGGGAAAAGGCGATCGGCAAGCATGAGCTGGAGCAGTACACGAACAGCCATGCGTTGATCAGCAACAAATCGGTGGCCGGCACGCCGATCATCCACGTGATGAGCGCGAGCGACCCCGGCGATGGATTCGCGAGCGCGGAACCGAGCTTGGAGGATGTGTTCTTCGGTGCCATCCACCGCAGCAACCGCGAAACCGCAGCCGCATGATCCTCCGCTTCTTCCTCTTCGAGGTGCGCTACTGGCTGCGACAGCCCATGGCGTACATCTTCATGTTCATCAACGCCCTGTTGGTGTTCGGGGCCACCAGTTCCGATACCGTCCAGATCGGCGGTGGCGTGGGCAGTGTCTGGAAGAACGCGCCGTACGTCGTGTACATCTTCTATGGGATCATGTCCTTCCTGGCGATGTTGATGGTGACGGCGTTCGTGAACGGCACGGCCATTCGCGACCACGTGAACAACACGGCACAGATCATCTTCTCCACCCCGATCTCCAAGTCCGGCTACTTGATCGGAAGCTTCCTGGGCAGCACCTTCGTGGCCACCCTGCCGCTTGTCGGTGTCACCATCGGCATGGTCGTTGGCAGTTGGATGCCATGGGTGGATGAGCTTCGCACCGGACCGAACCAGCTGCTTCCGCACGTGCAGGCCTTCCTGATCCTGGGGCTTCCGAACGTCCTCTTCTCCGCCGCGATCATCTTCGCCGTGGCCATCCTGCAACGGAGCACCATGGCCTCCTTCATCACGGCCATCGCACTCTTCGTGGGCTACTCCATTTCCGGCAGCATGATGGAGGATATGGAGAACCAGACGCTCGCCGCCATGCTGGACCCCTTCGGCACGACCGCAGTAAGTGAAGCGACCGAATACTGGACGGTCACCGAAAAGAACTCGGCAGCCTTCCCGCTGAGCGGGCTTGTGCTGTGGAACAGGGTACTGTGGATCTCGGTGTCCATCATCATCTTCCTGATCGGCTATTTCCGGTTCTCCTTCACCGATCGTGTGCAGAAGGGTGCGCCTCTGCAAGCCGACCCAACCCCCAGGCCGAATTACAGGCCTGAACCGCTGCCGAAGGTGGACCAACGCTTCGATGCCAAGGCCCGCCGCAACTGGTTCTTCAGCCTCTACTTCATCGACCTGAAAGCCATCCTCAAGAGCACGCCCTTCATCATCATCATGTCGCTCGGGTCGGTGCAGTTGTTCTCCTCGCTTGCGTTCGTCACCGAGCTGTACGGCAATACCACCTACCCGGTCACGTACAATGTGGTGGACATGGTGCAAGGTTCCTTGTTCATCTACCTCATCATCGTGGTCACATTCTACGGTGGCCAGCTGGTGTGGAAGGAACGTGACCCGCGCATGGACGGCATCACCAATGCCCTCCCGATGGCTTCCGGCACGGGGCTGCTGGCGAAGGTGGCAGCATTGATCAGCGTCGTGTTGGCGGTTCTGCTCCTCGGAATGGCAGCTGGCATGATCACTCAGGTCCTCAATGGGTACACGCACTTCCAGCCCATGGTGTACCTCACCTACCTCATCATTCCCGGACTGCTCGGCTTCACGTTCTTCGCTGTGCTGGCCGTTATGATCCATGTGTTGGTGAACAACAAGTACCTCGGCTTCTTCGTGTTCATCGTGGTGGTGCTGGCGAACACGTTCGCATGGAGCATTCCTGATGTGGAGTCGAATCTGGTGATCATGAACGGGTCATCGGGATTGCGCTATTCGGACATGAACGGATTCGGTCCATACCTGCCCGGTTGGATCTTCTTCCGCACCTACTGGATGGTCTTTGCGTGTATCCTCTTTCTGGTGGCATGGCTCTTCTTGGTACGCGGTAACGACACCGAATGGCGCTGGCGCTGGCACAATGCGAAACAACGGCTCGCCACCGTCCGTGTGCCTACTCTGCTGCTTGTCCTCGTCTTCGCAGGAATGGCCGCATGGGGCTACTACAACACCAAGGTGCTGAACGAGTACACCACCAGCGATGAGCAGGAACAACAACAGGTGGACTACGAGAAGGCCTACAAGCGCTTCGAGGGCATGCACCAGCCGCACTACACAGCGGTGGAATTCAAGATCGATCTGGAGCCCGAGAAGCGCACCCTGCGATACAGCGCCGACATCACCCTGCGCAACAAGGGCGAGCGGCCCATCGACACGCTGTGGCTGAGCCTGCCCGAACGTATGGACCTGCAACTGGAGATCCCCGGCGCCACCGTCGCGCTGGACGATGACGACCTGAAGCAGCGCATGTATACCCTCTCCCCGCCCCTGGCGCCCGGTGCCGACCTGCGCTTCACCGTGCGCGGCGGCTTTGCGGCCAAGGGATTCGAGAACAGCGTATCCTTCACCGGGTTGGTGCAGAACGGCAGCTTCTTCAACAATATGGACCTGTTGCCCGCGATCGGTTACCAAGCCGACTTGGAACTGACGGACCGCAACGATCGTCGCAAGCATGACCTACCACCGAACCGGCGCATGCCGTTGCTCTCCGAAGACCCTACGCAACGTCAGCATACCTACCTGTTGAAGCACAGCGATTGGGTCACGGTGAACACCACCATCAGTACCACGCCGGAACAGATCGCCATTGCACCCGGCTCGCTGAAGAAAGAATGGACCGGGAACGGCCGCCGTTACTTCCGCTATGAGGTGGACCACCCTTCCATGAACTTCTACAGCTTCATGAGCGCGGACTACGAAGTGGCCCGCGAGAAGCACGGCGAGGTGGACATCGAAGTGTACTACCACAAGGACCACGGCGTGAACGTGCCACGCATGCTCAACAGCATGAAAAAGACGCTTGCCTACGCGAGTGAGCACTTCGGTCCGTACCGCCACAAGCAGGCGCGCATCATCGAGTTCCCGCGCTACGCCAGCTTCGCGCAGGCCTTCCCCGGCACCATGCCCTACAGCGAGGCCATCGGCTTCATCACCGACCTGCGCAAGCCCGAGGACA
>JADLBK010000131.1 GCA_020847755.1 Flavobacteriales bacterium
CTGGAGATCAGCCCCAAGCTGCTCAGCGGCATCAGCGACTACCAGGCCGACCAGCCGGGCGACATCCGCATGCGCAACGTCACCGTGGAGGAGAACATCGACCGCCGCAACTACCGGCAGAGCGACAACATCGACTACCGCGACGGCGACATCGAGAGCAGCATCTACTACGAGAACCCCGATTTCGAGGGCAACGCGATGTACGACTGGGGCAAGACCACCCTGGTGAACGACCGCGCCCGCGTGTTCAAGGGGGCCAGCTGGGCCGACCGCATCTACTGGGCCGGTCCCTCCACCCGCCGCTTCCTCGACGAGCGCCAGAGCACGGCCACCATCGGCTTCCGCTGCGCCATGACCCGCGTGGGCAGCCCCGTGGGCCTCGGCGAGGACAAGCGCCGCAAGGGCATCAAGCGCTGAGGCGCACCTCCGCTACCTTGGGACCCCGGCCGCTCGGCCGGGGTCCTTCGTTTCCATGACCAGCATCGCCCAGCTCCACGACGCCTTCCTGCGCTGCACCGGGGTGTGCACAGACACCCGCGCCCTCGTCCCCGGCAGCCTCTTCGTGGCCCTCAAGGGGCCCAGCTTCAACGCCAACGCCTTCGCCGCCCAAGCCCTCGCCGGCGGCTGCCGCATGGCCCTGGTGGACGACCCCGCCGTGGCCCTGGACGACCGGTACCTGCTGGTGCCGGACGCCCTGAAGGCCCTGCAGGAGCTCGCCCTGCACCACCGTCGCGGCTTCGGCATCCCCGTGCTGGCCATCACCGGCAGCAACGGCAAGACCACCACCAAGGAGCTGGTGCATGCGGTGCTGGCCGCGGACCGGCCCACCCTGGCCACCGCCGGTAACCTGAACAACCACATCGGTGTGCCCCTGACCCTGCTCCGCCTGCGGGCCGAACACCGCATCGCCATCATCGAGATGGGCGCCAACCGTCCTGGCGACATCCGCGAACTGATGGCCCTGGCCGAACCCACCCACGGGCTCATCACCAACATCGGCCGCGCCCACCTCGAGGGCTTCGGCAGCTTCGACGGGGTGGTGCGCACCAAGAGCGAACTGTACGACCATCTGCGTGCCGGGGGCGGCACCGTGTTCGTGCATGCCGATGACGCCCTGCTGATGGAGAAGAGCACCGGGCTGCACCGGATCACCTATGGCACGGCCGCGACGGCGGACCATCGGGTGGAACCCGGCCCGACCGGCGCCACGCTCGCCCTGGCCTGGACCGGCACCGATGGCGCCCGGCACCAGGTGACCACCCGGCTGATCGGCGGCTACAACCTGCCCAACGCCGCAGCGGCCGTGGCCATCGGGCGGCACTTCGGCGTCCCCGACGGTCGCATCGCCACCGCGCTCGCGGACTACACCCCGTCCAACAACCGCAGCCAGTTCATGGACACCGGCCGCAACCACGTGGTGCTGGACGCCTACAACGCCAACCCCAGCAGCATGAAGGCCGCGCTGGAGCACTTCGCCGGCATGCCGGGCGAGCGGCCCAAGCTGGCCGTGCTGGGCGGCATGAAGGAGCTGGGCGCCGACAGCACCCGCGAGCACCGGGCCGTGGTGGCGCTGGTGCGCAGCCTCGGACTGCAGGCCGTGTTCGTGGGCCCCGAGTTCGCCGCGTTGGTCCGTACGGAGGCGGATGCGAAGGACCTCATCGTCCACCCGGACGTCAGCGCCGCGCTGCACGCGTTCACCCGGAACCCGGTGGAGGGGCGATTGATCCTGGTGAAAGGATCGCGCGGGACGAAGCTGGAGGGGCTGGTGCCGGCGCTCTAGCCGATCACGCTCCTTCCGATCACGATGCGCTGCACCTCGCTGGTGCCCTCGTAGATCTGCGTGATCTTGGCATCGCGCATCAGGCGCTCCACGTGGTACTCCTTCACGTACCCGTAGCCGCCGTGCACCTGGACCGCCTCCACCGTGGTGCGCATGGCCACCTCGCTGGCGAAGAGCTTGGCCATGCTGCCGGCGATCTCGTAATTGCCGTGGGTGTCCTTCAGCCAGGCGGCCTTCAGGCACAACAGCCGCGCGGCCTCGATCTCCGTGGCCATGTCGGCCAGCTTGAAGGCGATGGCCTGGTGCTGGTGGATGGGCTTGCCGAAGGCGCTGCGCTCCTTGCTGTAGGCCAGGGCCAGTTCGTAGGCACCACTGGCGATGCCCAGGGCTTGGGCGGCGATGCCGATGCGGCCACCGCTCAGCGTCTTCATGGCGAACTTGAAGCCGAAGCCGTCCTCGCCGATGCGGTTGGCCTTGGGCACCTTCACGTCCTGGAACATCAGCGTGTGCGTGTCGCTGCCGCGGATGCCCAGCTTGTCCTCCTTGGCGCCCACCGTGAAGCCGGGCATGCCCTTCTCCACGATGAGGCAGTTGATGCCCTTGTGCCCTTTGGCCACATCGGTCTGTGCCATCACCAGGTAGGTGCTGGCGGTGCCGCCGTTGGTGATCCAGTTCTTGGTGCCGTTGAGCAGGTAGTGGTCGCCCATGTCCACGGCGGTGGTGCGCTGGCTGGTGGCATCGCTGCCGGCCTCGGGCTCGCTGAGGCAGAAGGCCCCGATCCGCTCACCCTTGGCCAGGGGCACCAGGTACTTGCGCTTCTGCTCCTCGTTGCCGAAGGTCTCCAGGCCCCAGCACACCAGGCTGTTGTTCACGCTCATCACCACCGAGCAACTGGCGTCCACCTTGCTGATCTCCTCCATGGCCAGCACGTAGCTCACGGTGTCCATGCCCCCGCCTCCGTACTCGGGGCTCACCATCATCCCCAGGAAGCCGAGTTCGCCCAGCTGCCGGATCTCGTCGGCCGGGAATCGCTGCTCCCGGTCGCGCTCGATCACCCCTGGCTTCAGCACGTTCTGGGCGAAGTCGCGCGCCGCGGCCTGCACGGCCAGTTGTTCCTCGGTGAGCTCGAAGTTCATCGTGGTTCCGGAGAGCACGTCCATGGCTGGGTGGGTGTGGCCGCTGGTGCGGGGGCGCAAAGGTAGCGGATACCTTTGCCGGCATGGTGGGCGATGCCGGTCAGCCGGCCCGGGTGATCGGCGTGATGTCCGGCAGTTCGCTGGACGGCTTGGACCTGGCCGTGTGCAGCTTCGAGCGGATCGGCGACCACTGGCAGGGCCGCATCGAGCAGGCGCGTACCGTCCCCTTCCCCCCTGCCATGCTGGAGCGCCTGCGGCACGCCATGGACGCCACGGCCTTGGAGGCCGCCCGCCTGCACCGCGACCTCGGCGACCACATCGGCGAGGCCTGTGGAACGCTGGCGGACGGACGGCCCGTTGACCTCATCAGCTCACACGGCCACACGCTCTTCCATCGCCCGGAGGAGGGCCTCACCGCGGCCCTGGGCTGCGGGGCGCGGATCGCCGCGCGTTCGGGCATCACCACGGTGTGCGACCTGCGCACCATGGACGTGGCGCTCGGCGGCCAGGGAGCGCCGCTGGTGCCCCTCGCCGAACGGCTGCTCTTCCCCGGGCAGGAAGCCTTCCTGAACCTGGGCGGCATCGCCAACCTGGCCGTGCACCGCGCGGGCACCGTGGGCTACGACATCGGACCCTGCAACCAGGCGCTGGACCACCTGGCCCGGCAGGCCGGCAGGCCGTACGACGCGGACGGTGCCCTGGCCCGTGAAGGCGCGGTGAACGAAGACCTGCTCGCGGCTTTGGAGGCCCTCCCCTTCTATCGCCAGCCCTCGCCGCGTTCGTTGGGGCGCGAGTGGTTCGAGGCGGAGATGC
>JADLBK010000132.1 GCA_020847755.1 Flavobacteriales bacterium
GAGCGCAACCGCCTGCACCTGGCCATGACCGTGAAGCAGAGCAGCAACGTGCTGCTGCTGGACGAACCGACCAACGACCTGGACGTGAACACGCTGCGCGCGCTGGAGGAGGCCATCCAGGACTACAGCGGCTGCGCCGTGATCATCAGCCACGACCGCTGGTTCATGGACCGCGTATGCACGCACATCCTCGCCTTCGAGGGCGACAGCCAGGTGTACTGGTTCGAGGGCGGCTTCACCGACTACGAGGAGAACCGCAGGAAGCGCCTCGGCGGCGACATCGTGCCGCACCGCATCAAGTACCGGAAGCTGGTGCGGGGTTGAGCGGGGTCGCTCGCCGGTGCCCGCCGCTTCGGGGCGCAGCCGTTCCTTTGCGCGATGAGCCGGGGTTTTGTCCGCGAAGGCGATCAGGAAGAGGCGCCCTTCATTCCGCCGCGCGCGCCGCTGCCAGCGGACGTTCCCAACCACGTGACGCCGCGTGGCCTTCGGATCCTGCAGGAGGAGCGTTCTGCATTGGAGGCCGATCGTTCCAAGCCCTACGAGAGCGAGGACGCCAAGCGCAGGGCCTGGGCCGAGATCGATGGCCGGTTGGAGCTGCTCAACGAGCGCATCTCCACGGCCCATGTGGTGGAGCCACTGCGGCCCGCACCCGAGGAGGTGCGCTTCGGAGCCTCCGTCACCTTCCGCATGCTGAGCGGTCCGCAGGCGGGGCAGGAGCGCACCTTCACCATCGTGGGGGTCGACGAGGCCTCGGTAAAGGACGGCCGCATCGCCTTCACCTCGCCGATCGCCCGGGCCCTCATCGGCCGAAAGCGTGGACAGGAGGCCGCCCTCGTGCTCGCCGGCGTTGTCCAACGCCTTCAGGTCATCGACGTGGCCTATGTCCCCGACGAGGCCGCCTGACCGGTATATCGGCCCGCGATGTTGGCGTGTTCCGCCCGCCGCGTTGGTCTACCCTTGTGGTGCGAAGCGTCCCCACTGTGGGACATTCTGGTGGGTGGACCGCCCAAGGGCTCAGCCCGGGCGGTCCGCTTTTTTCGGGTAGTTTCATCCCACAAAGCCCTCGACCGTGAACCGGATCTTCGTCCTGCTGGCCTGTGCTGGCACCCTTTCCGCCCAAGCCCAGCTCACCATCACCGACAGCCTCTCGGTCCCTGCCATCAGCACCTTGCTGGAGGGCATCGGCGTCACGGTGAGCAACGTGACGGTGAACTGCCCCGAGCGCGCCCTGGGCCACTTCGTCGGAAGCTCCGAGCTGGCCATCACCGAGGGCCTGCTCCTTACCACTGGCTCGGCGGACCAGGTGGCGGGACCAGTGAGCTATTTCGCGAATGATGAGCTCCAGACCGCAGGCGACATCGATCTGGAGCAGGCGCTTGGCGGAGGGTACACCTTCGATGCCTGCGCACTGGAATTCGATTGCGTGCCGCAGGGCGATACCCTGCTCTTCAACTTCAGCTTCGGCAGCGAGGAGTACCCGGAATACGTGGGCTCCGCGTACAACGACGTGTTCGCCATTTTCCTCAGCGGACCCGGCTTCAATCCGCCGGTGAACGTTGCCACGATCCCCGGTGGGACGATCGTCGCCATCGATAACGTGAACGACAACAGTAACAGTGTCTACTACCACAACAATGAAGCGCCGATCCCCGGCCAGTTGGTGAGGTACGACGGTTTCACCACCAACCTCACCGTCTTCGCGGTGGTCGTGCCGGGGCAGGCCTATCACTTCAAGGTCGCCATCGCCGACGTGGCCGATATGGCCTACGACAGCGGGGTCTTCCTCGAGGCGTTCAGTTTCCGCAGCCCCGTGATCAGTACCGCTGTGAACGAAGTGGCCGCCTCGCTACGGGTGGTCACGAGCCCCAACGCCGTGCAACTATCCGGGCCGCTGTCCAAGGGGCAGCCTGTGCTCGTCCTCAGCCAGAACGGCGCCCTGGTGCAGCAAGCCACGATCGCGGGACCGGTGACGGCTCTGCCAACGGAAGGCCTGCACCCCGGGCTGTACGTGGTCCATCTGCCGGGCAGCGGCCTGGCCTCGGTGCGCTTCGTGAAGGATTAGCCTCGATCCCCGCCGCGTACTTTCGCGGCCCATGGCCACCAAGCCGTCCATCCCCAAAGGCACCCGCGACTTCGGTCCGCAGGAGATGCTGCGCCGCAAGTACATCTTCAACACCATCGAGCGGGTCTTCCAGAAATACGGCTTCCTGCCGCTGGAAACGCCAGCCATGGAAAAGCTGGAGACGCTCACGGGCAAGTACGGCGAAGAGGGCGACCGGTTGATCTTCAAAGTGCTGAAGCGCGGCGCTGAGCTTGAGCGTGCCTTGGAGGATCGCAGCAAGGGCTTCTCAGATGAGGCGCTCCGTTACGACCTCACCGTGCCCTTCGCACGCTACGTGGTTCAGCACCAGAACGAGCTGACCTTTCCCTTCAAGCGGTACCAGATCCAGCCCGTGTGGCGGGCCGACCGGCCGCAGAAGGGGCGCTACCGCGAGTTCTACCAGTGCGATGCGGACATGATCGGCAGCACCAGCCTGTTGAACGAGGTGGAGCTGATTCATATGATGCGAGACGTCTTCGGAGGTCTCGGGCTCCAAGTCGTCATCAAGGTGAACAATCGAAAAATCCTTGCTGGGCTGGCTGAGGTGAGTGGGATGTCAGAGGCGTTGATCGATATGACCACAGCCTTGGATAAGATTGAGAAGATCGGACACGAAAAGGTCTATGAGGAGCTGCGCCACAAGGGTCGCTCAGAGGCCAGCATCGCGAAAGTGAAAGAGGTGTTGGAATGGTTCCCCCCGGAAATGCGGCTTTGGCCGGACATGAAGCCAAACCTTGAGGGCTTCCTCAAGACTTCGCCAATTGGTCTTCAGGGCGTAGCAGAGATTGACTACCTGATGAAGAACCACCTTGCACTCGGAGGGATGTGCAGCCTGGAGTTTGACATGACCCTCGCCCGCGGCCTCGACTATTACACCGGCGCCATCTTCGAGGTGAAGGCCAACGAAGGCACGCTCCAGAGCAGCATCAGCGGCGGCGGGCGCTACGACGACCTCACCGGCGTGTTCGGCCTGAAGGGCATGAGCGGCGTGGGCATCAGCTTCGGGGCCGACCGCATCCACGACGTGCTGCTGGAGACGAACAAGTTCCCCGCCGAGCTGGGCGGCAGCACGAAGTTGCTCTTCGCCCACTTCGGCGAGGCGGAGGCGCTGCACTGCCTGACGCTGCTGCGCCAGGTGCGCGACGCGGGCATCGCGGCCGAGCTGTATCCCGACAAGGCCAAGATGGCCAAGCAGTTCAAGTACGCCGACGACAAGGGCATCCCCTACGTGGCCATCCTCGGCGAGAACGAACTGAAGCAGGGCCTCATCACCGTGAAGGACATGAAGAGCGGTGAACAGAAGGCCGTGAACCAGAACGACCTCATCCATGCGATCGAACAGGCCTAAGACCACCACCGGCCCGCACGTCATCGGCACCGTGGGCCTCAAGCTGCACGAGCTCGACGCCATCCTCGCGCAGCGCCGCCCGATCGCCCTCGCCAGGGACGCCGTGGCCGCCGTGAAGCGCAGCCACGCCTACCTCAGCGACCGCCTGAAGAAGAGCGACGCGCCCATCTACGGCGTCAACACCGGTTTCGGTTCCCTGTACGACAAGTCCATCGCGAAGAAGGACCTGGCGCAGCTGCAGAAGAACCTGGTGATGAGCCACGCCTGCGGAAGCGGCGATCCCGTGCCGGCCGACATCGTGCGCGCCATGCTGGTGCTGAAGGTGCAGAACATGGCCTTCGGGCACAGTGCGGTGGCGCTCACCACGGTGCAGCGGCTGATCGACATGCACAACGCCGACGTGCTGCCCGTGGTGTACGAGCGCGGCTCCCTCGGCGCCTCCGGCGACCTGGCCCCGCTCGCGCATCTCAGCCTGCCACTGCTCGGCCTGGGCGAGGTGCTGTGGATGGGGAAGCGGATGCCCACGGCCAAGGCCTTGAAGGCGCTGAGCTGGGCGCCGTTGGAGCTCGGTCCCAAGGAGGGCCTCGCCCTGCTGAACGGTACGCAGTTCATGAACAGTTATGCCGCGCTGCTCTCCCTGCGCATGGCGCGCCTGGCCGACCTGGCGGACCTCATCGCGGCGGTGAGCCTCGACGCCTTCGACGGACGCATCGAGCCCTTCCACGCGTCGGTGCATGCCGTGCGCCCCCATCCCGGGCAGGCCGTGGTGGCGGGCCGCCTGCGCCGACTGCTCGAGGGCAGCCAGCTGATCCTGCGCCGCAAGGCCCAGGTGCAGGACCCGTACTCCTTCCGTTGCATCCCGCAGGTGCACGGCGCCAGCCGCGACGCGCTCGCCTACGTGGAGCGGGTGGTGGAGCGTGAGCTGGAGGCCGTGACCGACAACCCCACGGTGTTCGACGATGATGACCTGGTGATCAGCGCGGGCAACTTCCATGGCCAGCCGCTCGCCCTCGCCCTGGACTTCATGGCCATCGCCGCGGCCGAGCTGGGCAGCATCAGCGAACGCCGCCTCTACAAGCTCATCAGCGGACAGCGCGGGCTGCCCGCCTTCCTGGTGGCCGAGCCGGGGCTGAACAGCGGCTTCATGATCCCGCAGTACACCGCCGCCTCGCTCGTGAGCGCCAACAA
Organism: Flavobacteriales bacterium; assembly: GCA_020847755.1. Taxonomy (GTDB): domain Bacteria; phylum Bacteroidota; class Bacteroidia; order Flavobacteriales_F; family PHOS-HE28; genus PHOS-HE28. The sequence continues at coordinate 4,638 of JADLBK010000132.1, forward strand.
ACAACGCGCGATGCCCAACAGCGTGGACAGCATCGACAGCAGCAACGGTCAGGAGGACCACGTGAGCATGGGCGCCGCCGCGGCCATAAAGACGTGGGCCGTGGTGCACGACGTGGAGCGCATCCTCGCCATCGAGCTGTTCGCCGCGGCGCAGGCGCTGGAGTTCCGCCGTCCGGCGCGCAGCTCCGAGGCGGTGGAGGACTTCGTCGCCGACTTCCGCCGGCACGTGCCCTTCCTGCGGGTCGACGATGTGATGCACGACCACATGGAGGCGGCCCTGGCCTTCGTGAAGGCGTGCCCCGTGCCGTGATGGACGTCCACCTCATCCCAGGTCTCGGCGCGGACCACCGCCTGTTCGCCCGGATCGACCTGCCGGGCCATCGCCTGATCGCCCACGACTGGCCCGAGATGCCGGTGGGCAGCACCCTCGCGGAGTTCGCCGCACGGCTGGCCGAGCGCATCGATGCCCGTGTACCGCATGCGCTGGTGGGGGTGAGCATGGGTGGCATGGTGGCCCAGGAACTGGCGGCGTTGACCCGACCGCGGCACATCGTCATCATCTCCAGTTGGAAAGGGCCGCACGAGATGCCGGCGCCGATCAAGGTGCTGCGCGGCACGCATCCCGAGAAGCTGCTCTCAAAGGCCTTCATCCAGCGCACGAAACCCTTCGTGCGCTGGCAGATGGGCGCGGACACGCCGGAGGAAGTCGCGCTGCTGGATGCCCTGCTCGAGGTGCACACCGCGGCTCAGCTGCAAGTGCAGGTGGACGCCGTGCTGCAGTAGAATGGTCCTCCGCGGGCGGTGCCGGGCTTGGTGCATCTGCACGGCGACCGGGACCACCTGATGCCGTTGGGACCCATCCGCGATGCGGTGGTGGTGAAGGGCGGCGGGCACCTGATGGTGCACACCTTGGCGCCCACGATCTCGGCCCTGCTGCAACGCGCGTTAGCCGGTGAGGCGCTCAGTTCCGACCCAGCTTGAAGTTGATCGGCAGCACGTAGAAGACGGATACGGCCTTGCCCCCGTGTCGCCCGGGCTTCCACTTGGGCATGCGCTTCACGACGCGCACGGCCTCGGCATCGAGCGAGCGGCTCACCCCACTGATCACGCGCACCTCACCCACGCGACCCTCCTTGTCCACCACGAAGCCCACCAGCACCCGGCCTTCACGCCCGGCCGTGCGGTCGATCTCCGGATAGTCCACCCAGCGGCCCAGGTCGCGGTACAGGGCCTCCATGCCGCCGGGGTACTCCGGCACCTCCTCCACGGCCATCATGCCCATCGGCCCGGTGCTGCCGGTGCCGCCATCCGTTCCGCTGCCCCCGTCGCCACCGGTGGGGCCGGCCGTCGAGCTGCTGTCCGTGCTCGACCCCGTGGTGCCCGTGCCGTTGGACGACGCGGTGCTGCTGTCCACGGGCGCGGCGGTGGTGCTGTCCACGGCGATCGGCACGAAGCCCTGGCCCTGGCTGCGCGGGGCCGCCGGGGTGCTGCGCTGAGGTTGTACGGTGGGTGCTGTCGGCTTCACCGGCTGCGCGGTGAACTTCTCCAGTTCCACGATGATGCCGGTGGTGCGGGGTGGGGCAGCGACAGCACCGTGCGGGGCGAAGAGGCGGGGCAGCAGCACGAGCGCGGCCACCAGGGCGACCGTGGCCGCCACCGCCAGGGCCATCACCCGCTGATGATCGCGGCGCAGGCGGTAGGCGCCGTAGGCCTGGTGCCGGCCGTCGAAGACCAGCTCATTGCGGGCGGGGGACAGCACGTTGTTCCATCCGTCGGCGTGGAGCAACAGCGCAAGGATGGCGAGCAGGGCGAGGGCGAGCAGGGTCCACATGGCGCAGGGGGTTGTGGGGTGAACGGTCCGTGTTCATGTCCCCGTACACGCGGACCGGCCGATCCGTTCGATCCATATACCGGTCCGGCCGCCCTTCGCATCTTCGTCCCATGGAGGACCTGTTCACCGTCGGCGCGCTCATCAGCCTGCTCACCCTCACCGTGCTGGAGGTGGTGCTGGGGATAGACAACGTCATCTTCGTCAGCATCATCCTGGGGCGCATGCCCGAGGGGAGGCGGCTCACCGGGCGCCGCATCTGGATGGTGGGCGGCATCCTGCTGCGGTCGGTGCTGCTCCTGGGCATCGGGTGGCTGGTGCACAACGGCGAACGCGCGCTCTTCTCGGTGCTCGGCTACCCGTTCAATCTGCGCAACTGCATCATGTTCTTCGGCGGCCTCTTCCTGCTCTACAAGGCCGTCAAGGAGATCCATCACAAGCTGGAGGGCGGGGAGGAGGAGGGCGGCGTTCCAGCCAAGCCCGCCTCGTTCGGCACCTTGATGGCCCAGATCCTCCTGGTGGACGCCGTGTTCTCCTTCGACAGCATCGTCACCGCCATCGGCCTGGCCAAGCACGTGGAGATCATGATCGCCGCCGTGGTGATCGCCATGATCGTGATGTTCTTCTTCGCCAACGCCATCAGCGGCTTCATCGAGAAGCATCCCTCCCTGAAGATGCTGGCGCTCTCCTTCCTGGTGCTGGTGGGCTTCATGCTCTTCTTCGAGGGGCTGGAGCCGGTGCACCACAGCGAGATCCCGAAGGGCTACGCCTATGCGGCCATGGCCTTCAGCTTCATCGTGGAACTGCTCAACATGCGGTACCGGAAGCGGGTGGTGAAACTGAACCGATGACGGGGAGTCGCGAGTAGCGAGGAGTGGTGAGTGGCGAGTAGCGAGTAGTGAGTGGCGAGTGGTGAGCCCGCAGGGGCGGTCACTCGCCACTCACCACTCGGCCTTGTGCGCAGGCACGCGCCACTCCTCCATCTCCTGCGATCCCGCGAACACGAACTGAACGATCTCGGAACCAGCACCATCACGGTCCGGGAGCGCGCGAGTGGGACGCTGTAGCCTCGACCGGACCGGTCCTACTCGAAGATCACCCGCCCAACGGCCGCCACCTTACCGTCCGCCTGACGGGCCACCACGAGGTAGAGTCCGTTGGCCAGGCCCTCCCGGTCGAGCTGCAGTTCGCGTTGGCCCGGGGCGCAGCGCAGGGTGCGGACACGGTGGCCTCTGGCGTCCAGCAGTTCCAGACGATCCACTTGATCGGCGCCGACCACGATCCGACACCCGTCCTTGGCTGGATCGGGAACGATGAGCAGGCGCGGCACATCGTCCGTGGCCGATACGATGCCTGTTGACGTGATCGGATAGGCGCGCATCTGGTTGGGGAGGCCCAGCCAGGTGGTGTCCCCATCGAGGTAGAATCCTTGATGCCCGTAGTCGCATGCCGGGGCGGGCAGGTCCGGCGCGTTGATCACGCCCAGGTGCTGGGCATACGAAACGGCGCAATAGATGCGACCGTCGATGCCCAACGCGAGATTGCCCTGCACGCCGAGACAGGGTCCTGGCGGTCTGGGTGCTTCGTACACCAACGTTCTGGACGCCTGAATGGTGGCCGAATCACCGGAAGATACGTCATACTGCCACAACCGTGATGCGACGGTGGCATCGCACACGTAGGTGCTGGTATACAGGAATTGCCCGGACGGGGAGATCTCCAAACCGCCATATCCCGGGCCACCGATCGTTTTGAACGCCGTTATCTCACCGGTGGAGCGGTTGAAGTCCATTTGATGCAGCGAACAATCGCTCGTCCAGTTCGAGTAGGGCTTGACCAGATACAACCGCTCACCGCTGGGTGAGGGTCGGAGCATGCCCATTGGCTGATAGAAGGATGGCGGTATGGCAGAGCCCGCTTCACTGACCACAGGCACGATGGAAAGCCCATCGGTATCGAGATGATAGGCTAAGAACAGCGGAGCATTCAGGTGGTGTAGGATCACCCAAATGCCTGTTCCAGCGGAATCAAGAACAGCTGTGATGTATGCCCCGGTGCTGTCAGCCAGCACCATGTTCTTCTCCACCACCGCGCCACTCCCGCCGAACGCATTCATATCGATCCGATGGAAGTACGTCGCGGTGATTGTATCGTTCGGATTCCAGGGATAGGGTTGGATCAAGTAGTACTGTCCGGGGTGGCCGGGCCAGGGCAGGATCATGTTGGACTGAGGTTTGCTTGTGAACGGGCTTTTATACAGGCCATCGCCGTTCACCAGCATTTGGTGCTGAGCATTCCGGATACGTTGGTCATCCGAATAGAACACAAGCTCCCCCGACTCCGAACTGATCACCGCAACGTCCCGACCAATCGACGTACTGCCTTGCAGCACCGTGGGCGGGGCCGTCATGAAGTCCAGGCCCGTGTTGATATTGAATAACCAAGTTGCGTTCTGGTTCTGCGCCGTGCTGAACAGTGAAATACTGGCAAGCAGGCCGATTATTATGTGTTTCATGAAAATGAGTTGGCTGAATTATTCACTGAAACGAGCACTTTTACAATTTCCTTTTCCATTTATCGGTGTTCCTGTATTGCATAGATCTTGATTAGAAAAGTTCCAACTACAAGGGTCTGATCCAGAGTAAATGATCAGCGCAGTGGGATCGCTTGTATCCTCCTTGAAGGTGTAGTAGCAGAACAGATGACCGGCCGGTACGGTGAAGGAATAGGTGACCGAGTTCCCTGCAGTGGCAAGGGTGCAAGGCAGGTTGTAGGGGGAAGTGCAGTTGTCCGCGGTCTGGTCGACGTAGGCGCAGATCTTGATGTCACAACCAGTGAGGTTGCTGAAGCTGATGGAGTAGGACGTCTGCGCGGAGCCTGATCGGGTGAGGAGACAGGCACACACGACGTGGATCAGCACACTGGCCGCTCGTGTCCGGTTGCTCACCGGGGCGTGGGAACTGGTTGTCATGACCTGGACACGGTTGAAGCTACCGCCAATTTAATGCAACATGCACGGCATTGAGCGATGAACGGAAGCGGGTGGTGAAACTGAACCGATGACGAGGAGTCGCGAGTGGTGAGTGGCGAGTGGCGAGTGGCGAGCGGACATCCCCGCAGATCACTCGGCACTCGCCACTCGGCGGGTCGGCCTTGTGCGCAGGCACTCGCCACTCACCGCGCTACTGCGCTCCCGCGAACACGTACTGCACGATGTTGGCCCCCATCTGCAGCGCCTTCGTGCGCATCGCTTCGCTGTCGCCGTGCACATCGGGGTCCTCCCAGCCGTCGCCCAGGTCGCACTCCAGGTCGTAGAAGCAGACCAGCCGCCCATCCCAGATGAGGCCGAGGCCCACCGGCGGCTTGTCGTCGTGCTCGTGCACCTTGGGCAGGCCCGCGGCGAAGTCGTATCGCTGGTGATAGATGGGGTGGGCGAAGGGCAGGGCCACGAACTCGAGCTCCGGGAACACGCGCTTCATCATGGGGCGGATGAAGGGGTCCATGCCGTAATTGTCGCTGATGTGCAGGAAACCGCCGCCGATGAGGTAGTTGCGCAGGTTCTCCGCCTCGGCGGGGCTGAACACCACGTTGCCGTGCCCGGTCATGTGCACCAGCGGATGGTTGAACAGGTCGCTGGACCCCACCTCCACGGTGGGCACGTCGGGGTTCATGCGCGTGCCGAGGTTGGCGTTGCAGAAGCGGACGAGGTTGGGCAGGCTGGTGGGGTTGGCGTACCAGTCGCCGCCGCCGTTGTACTTCAGCAGGGCGATGGAGTAGGTGCTCTGGGCCCGCGCCCCGGAAAGGACCGCCATCAGCAACGCGAGCAGGACCGACCGCAGGATCATGGGCGCAAGTTACCGCCGCTGACGCGCGAGGCTCATCCAGGTGCAGGCGGCCAGGGCGGCCGTTTCGGTGCGCAGGCGGGCCGCGCCCAAGCCCACCGTCCGGAACCCGGCCTCCAGCAGCATCCGCAGCTCCGCGTCGGTCCAGTCACCCTCCGGGCCCACCAGCAGCAGCGCGTCCTCCGCCGGTGCGAAGACGTTCATCAGGGGGGCGGGATCGCCGAAGGCGTGGGCCACGAAGCGTTGGCCCCGAGGTGCCTGTTGAAGCAAGGCGTCCAGCGTCGTCAGGTCGTCGATGCGCGGCAGCCACGCGCGGCGGCTCTGTTTCATGGCGCTCACCGCCACGCGCTGCAGCCGGTCCGTGCGCAGGTGGCCGCGTTCGGTGCGCGCGGTGGCCAGCGGCGTGATGCGCTCCACGCCCACCTCCACGGCCTTCTCCACGAACCACTCGAAGCGCTCGGCCTGCTTGGTGGGGGCCACGGCCAGGTGCAGCGTGGTGGGCGCGGCCGGGTGCGTGCGGCGGTCGCCGATGCGCACGTGGACCTCATGCCGGCCGATGCGGTGCAGCACGCCGTCCGCTTCGATGCCCGCGCCGTCCACCAGCTCCACGGCATCACCGTCGCGCAGGCGCAGCACACGCAGGGCATGCGCGGCCTCCTCCTCGGGCAGGGCGACCTCGGCGGCGTGCAGACCGGTGCAGTGGAAGCGGTGCATCAGGGCCAGTGGGGGCGGGTGCGTTCGCGCCACCCAAGGAAGGCCAGCGCGGTGAGGAGCGTCACCCCGAACAGCACGGACGAACTGGCGGGGGGGATCCCGAAGGACACGGGGACCTGCATGTCCGTCCACGCGCCTTCGTGCAGCGCGGGCCACAGCCGATCGCGCAGCGGGTGCTTCACCTCGGTGGGGAAGGAGTACCACATGGTGCACTTGGCGGCCACGGCGACCCCAAGCCCGAAGGCACCGGTGAGGGCCACCGGCAGGCACAGCCAGCGGTGTTCGGCCACCAGCGGCAGCCAGCGCCAGGCGAGCAGCACGGCCGCCGCGCTGAGGTGCCGTGGTCCCAGGGCCCAGCCGCCCCACCACATGCGGTAGCTGGCGATCACCAAGAGAAGCAGGAACGCGGCGGGCAGGACGGGGTCGTCCCGGAACGTGGCGGATCGACGGGTGGTGAGGCCCCAGGCGAGCAGCCCGACCAGCAGCACCGGCATGTACACGAAGAGGCCGCGGTAGCCGCTGAAGGTGAGCCCCCACAGTGCGGTCAGCGAGGGCAGGGCCAGTCCATAGCTGTCGTGCATGAACGTGTAGTGCGCCTCGTGCTCGTAGCCGATGCTGAACGGGGAGCCGGTGAGGATGGTGTTGTAGAGCAGCAGCAGGGCCACCGCGGGCAGCCCACCAGCGATGAAGCGCAGGCTGGAGCGGAGCCGTGCGGGCCACGGGCCATCGCCCCACAGGGGACGCAGGGCCCACCACACGGCCAGCACCGCCAGCGGGTATTCGCAGAGCACCGCGCACCCGGTCCACAGGCCGGCCGGCAGCGGTCGTTCGTCCTCCACCGCCATCAGCGCCAGCAGCGCGAAGAGCGCGCCGAGCAGGTGGGCGTTGAAGCTGCCGCTGTACACGAACAGGAAGGAGCCGAGGACGGGCAGGGTGGCCAGCAGGGCGGGGGAGAGCGCTGTTGCCTGGCGTCGGAGCCGCATCCAGCACAGGGTGATGATCAGCGCGAGGGGCAGACTGCCGCACAACAGCCCGCCCAGCATCAGCAGCTGCGGCGTCAGCAGCCCGTCCGGTCCGGGTGTTACGAGGCCTGCGGCCACCACGGCGGCGTAGACCGGCGTCACCAGCAGCGCCGGCAGCGGCGCCTTGTCGCTGTAGTGGTGCCC
>JADLBK010000133.1 GCA_020847755.1 Flavobacteriales bacterium
ATCTCCATGCTCAGCCTAGTTCCCCCCCCATGGCGAGAGCGTCCACGCTCGTGCCTTGAACGCCTGATGAGAGGCTGACGCACGATCGTGGGGGCACAAGAGGGCGGCTTGCGGAGCCTCGCCTAACGCTTGCCTCACGAGGACCAAGCTAGGGGATGGCACGGATCACCGATCCGCGCCAGCGAACATCGGCGCGAGCGAGGGCGGAAGGCTTTTTCATACTTCGCACCAGCGAGGACGATTATTTGCATTCGGGAGTACCCCTGAAGGTGTGGCAGGAGTTCAAGACGGCCTCATCGTTCGGGAGATTCTATTCCGAAAGAATACGTGGCAGATACCGGATGTACTTAGGACAATGAAAGAAACCTGTACCCGGAGGGAAGCCGCGAACGGGAACCGAATCAACGGACCTCTAGTAGCTCGCCTTTTAGCAACAGCGGGGGGTCATCTTCAAACACGACTTCGGAAGTAGTTTCCCCGTATTCATCGCTCGTGCCGAAGGAAGTCGCCACGAAATGAATGCGATTCACCGAACGGATTCTCGCGGCATAGTAACCGACGAGCTTGTTCGCATCAAGTGCGGCAAGAATCGCTCTGGCCTCCGGTTCCGCGCAAGTGAGTTCGGCAATGTGGCCGTGGCCTCGCCATTCTGATCCGAGATGGAAGGTCCACAAGGAATCGCCAAGGCTTACATCATCGATTTTGAAGTTATCGAGGATAATATTCGGACTTTGGAGGATGTGCTCTTGCAATTCATAGGTTAGGATTTCGGCATCATATGCACTGAGCAATTTTGATTCCTTGTACACGGATTCCAATTGCAAAAGGACCTGCCTGCGTTGCTGTACCCGCTTCTCGTTCTCCGTTCGCGCTTTGTCCTCGGTTCTCGAACAACTTGTCAGGGCGAGCAGGGCGACGACAGCGATGGTGCTTGTTCTCATCTCACGGGTGTCGTTTGGAGCTAGAAGCCAGCTCAAAAATACCTGCCTTATGCTTAAACGTCTCGCGCCCCCTCTGGCTTAAGCGTCCACGCTCGTGCCTTGAACGTCTGACGAGGGGCCGACGCACGAGCGTGGACACTCGCGCGAGGGAAGCGGACTACCCCCCCGGCTGCGAGGCCAGCACCAAGGCGACCGCTACGCCGATGGACAGCAACACCGAGAAGAAGATGGCCGCCCCGCGCCCCTTCGGCTTGCTGGCCACCTTGGGCTCGGTGACCTCCGCCCGCTGGAGCACACCCGCCTGCACCAAGGGAATGTCCTGCGGGGTCATGGGCCGGAAGTTCTTGTAGGTGGCCGGGAATCCTGTGACGGTATAGGTCGTGCGGGAACCCTTCGTTTCGATCTGGTACACCGGCTGCACGAGCACATCGGCCCCGGAATCCTTCAAGGCCTCGATCACCGCCAGTCGCTTCCCGTTCTCTTCGGACGACGAGTTGATGATGGTGGTGCTGCCGGTCACCTTGGTCTCCTTCACGTCCAGGTCCACCAACACCGGATGATGGATCACCCCCGGGCCGTAGATGTCCATGGTCTTGGACGTGCGGGTGGATACCGTGGAAGCGCAGGAAGACAGCACCAAGGCGGCGATGAGTATCAGTGTTAGGCGCATGGCCTCGAAAATACGCATGGGCCCCAAACTGGCCTAGGTGTGCCCGCGCCATGAGGTCGCTGGGACACTTGTTCCGGGTGCGATCCAGTGGGGCCTTACCGTCCTTCGCGCGGGAGATCGGCGTGCGGTGGCCGGTGGGTGGGTGGTCTGTCCTCCGGCTGTGCCTGCGCGAAGCCGCTTCGGCGAAGCACGGTGCGCTTTGGCAGGTTGAACGCTCTGGCACACGAGGACGGCTCGCGGAGCCTCGCCTGACGCTTGCCTCACGAGGACCAAGCTAGGGGATGGCACGGATCACCGATCCGCGCCAGCGAACATCGGCGCGAGCGAGGGGATTCGTTGAGGGTGGTGCTACTGGCCGGTCCAACAGACCTTGATGGATGTGGGCGCGTTGGCAGGTTGATCATGGGGGCACACGGGGACGGCTCGCGGAGCCTCGCCTGACTCGTGCGACAGAGCGGGCTTGCGCGAGAACAGGGCATGGCACGGATCGCAGATCCGCGCCAGCAGACCTGGGGCTCTCTGTGCGCTGGGAGCGATCGATCGCAAGGGCACACGAGGACGGCTCGCGGAGCCTCGCCTGACGCTTGCGCCAGAGCGGGCTGGTGCGAGAACAGGGCATGGCACGGATCGCAGATCCGCGCCAGCAGACCTGGGCAATGGTCGGGGTCTTTGAACAATGCTGCTGGCGCGGATCTGCGATCCGTGCCTCCCACGTCAGATGATCTCCACGCTCAGCACTGACGGCATCCCCGCATAGGCAGCCGCGCTGGAGTACGGATAGTGCTGGGGTTCATCCACGAGCCCTTCGTTCACCGGGTTCATGTGGATGTAGTCGAGTTTCTGGTCGATCACCGCAGGGGTGCGCAGCCAGATGGGATGCAGGTCGTGCTGCCAGAAGCGGATGCTGCCATCCGGTCGGCGCAGCAAGGGCAGCAACCATTCCCGGCGGCTTTCCTGTGGGTTGCTGATGATGGCCTCCACGATCTTGCTTGCAGTGAACTTCTTGTGGTCGCGCAGGATGTCCTGCAGCTGCCTGCCTTCGGAGGCCCGGGCGATCAGGTGCACATGGTTGCTCATGATGCACCGGGCGAACAACTCGAGCCCTTTTTCGCGCTGGCAATGGGCCAGGCTGTCGACCACGATGTCCTTGTAGAGCGGCCTGCTCAACGCGTCCACCCAGCCCACAGTGGCATAGGTCATGAAGTGAGCATCGGTCTGGTCGTGGTTCTTGTACTTCCGGCTCACGAGGACCAAGCTAGGGGATGGCACGGATCACCGATCCGCGCCAGCGAACATCGGCGCGAGCGAGCGTCCACGCTCGTGCCTTCTGCGCCTGACGAGGGACCGACGCACGATCGCGGATGCTCGCGCGAGGGACGGGCTCCAGGCCACCGTTCAGTGGGCCACCACCAGACGCATTGCCGGCATGGCCTCCGCCACCCGCACCAGGTATAGGCCATCCTTCAGGTCCTGGGTGTCCAGCAGGTACCGGTCGGTGGTCACGCGCTGGGGCGACAGCACAGTGCGTCCCATGGCGTCGAACACCTGCACCACCCCGTCCGGACCAGGTGGCAGGTGCAGTGTCGTGCGGTCATTGGCCGGGTTGGGGAACAGGCAGGGCATGGCGGGGCCGGCGGGCTGTGCACCGAGCTCCGTGGATATGTCCACTGCGAGGTGGGCAATGAAGATGTTCCGTTCCAGGTAGAGCACGGGGAGGGTGAGGGTGCCAAAGGTGGCAGAGCGGTTGAACAGACCGGCCACGAAAAGCCCATCGGCCGCGGTACAGATCCCCGTGCCGGCATCCGCTCCGTGCGGGCCACCTGCGGGACTGATCCATTGCAGGCTGCCCTGCGTGCTATAATGTGCGGTGAAGATGTCCGCATCCTGCGAGAAGGGTGCCAGCGGTTGACCGCTGAAATCAGCCTGGCCGTTATAATGGCCGGTGACCGCTACGCCACCGGCCGGTAGAGCGACGGAGGCGTTCACGCCATCCACCGCCACGCCGCCACCCTGCACCACCCACACCGGTGTACCATCCATGGTATAGGCCGTAACAAAGGCGTCCATGTATTCACCGCCACCGTTGGCGGTGAACGAGAGGGGGCCGAAACTGGCCGTGCCCCCGGCGCTGCCGACCATGTACACGTGTCCGTCATGGCCGATGGATACTCCGGCCCCTGCTTCCGTGGCGATCGGTAGCGCACTGCCCCCACAGGCGCTCCATAGCGGAGTGCCGCTGAGCGTGAAGCAGGCCACGAAGGCATCGTAGTGCCCCTGGCTTTGGAGCACTCCGCTGCCCATGTCCGCGGTTTGCTGGAAGCCGCCCGTCATGGCCACCAGGTCGTCGCGGGCATCCACGTCCGTGGCATAGTCCGCACCCGGGCCACCGCCACGGCGTGCATACATCATGGTGCCATCCGC
>JADLBK010000134.1 GCA_020847755.1 Flavobacteriales bacterium
CACATCCTGGTGGCCGATGGCGACCCGGATGGGCTGCGCGTGGTGGAGCGCAGCAACTGGAACGGCAAGGCGGTGATGTTCCCGCGGCCGCTGTACACAGCAGTGCGCAAGCGCGAGGAGTTCCAGCAGCCCGGCGTGTACCTGTTGCTGGGCCCCCGCGCCGATGGCGAGGGCGAGACCATCTACGTGGGCGAAGGCGACCCGGTGTACAATCGCCTGGAGAGCCACTACGCCACTAAGGATTTCTGGACGCGCGCGGTCTTCTTCGTGGCCGGCCCCGGCCAGCTGAACAAGGCCCACGTGCAATACCTGGAGGCCCAGCTGATCCAACGCGCCCGCGCCGCCAAGCGCGTGCCGCTGGAGAACGCCAACAGCCCCGCCGAGCCCACCCTGAGCGAGATGGACCGTGCCTACCTGGAGGTCTTTCTGCAGAACCTGCTGGGCATGCTGCCGGTGCTGGGCATCACGGCCTTTGAGCAAACGCAGGCGCCTGCCACCACCACGCCCGAGCTGCCGCTGCTGCATTGCGAGGGCAAGGGTGCCAAAGCCAGCGGGTACGATGCGGCACAAGGCTTCATCGTGCGGAGTGGTTCCATGGCCTCCACCGGCCTCACCCCATCACTGGCCAAGCATTTCCCCCACGTGGTCGCCATGCAGGCGGACCTGATCAAGAGCGGCGTACTGGCAGCTGATGGCGATAAGCTCCGTTTCACACAGGACTACACCTTCACTTCGCCTTCAATGGCCAGCACCATCGTGCTAGGCCGTGTGAGCAACGGCCGCACGGACTGGAAGGATGGGGAGGGAAGGACGTTGAAGAGTTTGCAGGAGGGGCAGGCGGGGGCGTGAATCTTCGGCCGAATGAAGGAACGTGCAACCCGGGACGGATCTGCTGGGCTCGCCGGGCTCCAGCCCGGCTCTTCCTCTGATGTCGACAGTTCGCGTCGGCTCGCCGGGCTCCAGCCCGGCTCAGTGAAAGGGGGTGAGCGGGGGCATGGGGGGGCGGGTGTAGAGGCCAAGCTGGAGCTTGGCGAACCCAGTAATGGGGCCAAGCTGGAGCTTGGCGAGCCCAGTGGGAATGCGGGTGGTGAAGGGGCCAGGCTGGAGCCAGGCGAGCCCAGTGGCGAGTCCAGTGAATTCAAGTGGTCGGACCGGGGCTACATGCCTCATGTGGATGGTACCCAATTGATCCAGCACGTGAGCTTCCACCTTGCGGACAGTTTGCCGAAGGAGGCCCTGGAGGTGATGAACGCCGAGCTGAAGAGCCTGCCACCGAAGCTGCGCGATGCGGAAAAGGAGAAGCGCATCGCGCGGTTCATCGATGCAGGTAAAGGCAGTTGTGTGCTACGGGTGCCGGTGATCGCAGAGATGGTGCAGAACGCCTTTCTGATCTTCCATGGTGAGCGTTACACGTTGCACGCATGGTGCGTGATGCCCAACCATGTGCATGTGCTCTTCCAGCCCAAGGCCGGGTGGACGATGAGCAAGATCGTGGCTTCGTGGAAATCGTTCACGGGGAGGAGGATCAGTGAATACATGAAAGCGGCCAAGCTGGAGCTTGGCGAGCCCAGTGGTAAGCCCAACCCCATCTGGCACCGTGAATACTGGGACCGTTACATTAGGGACCACGCACATTACGTGAACGTTGTGAAGTACATCCACGAGAACCCGGTGAAGGCGGGGCTGGTCGCGAGGCCGGAGGATTGGAAATGGTCGTCAGCGAATGCGGCCACGCTGGAGCGTGGCGAGCCCAGCAGATGAACGAAGCCGAAACCCGCGCCGAACTGATCGACCCCGCCTTGCGTGAAGCGGGCTGGGGTGTGGTGCCGAACAGCCGGGTGCGCCGCGAGTACATCATTACACTGGGTCGATTGCAGGGGGCGGCGGGCAAGCGCAACAAGCAGGACATTGCCGACTACGTGCTGGAGTACAAGGGCCGCATGGTGGCGGTGGTGGAGGCCAAGATGGCTAGCGAGGCGGTGACGCAAGGGCTTGGGCAGGCCAAGAAGTACGCCGACAAGCTGAAGGTGCGCCATGCGTTCAGTACCAACGGCAAGGGCATCTACCAGGTGGACATGCTCAGCGGCCGCGAGGGTGCCGTGGAGGCATGGCCTACACCAGAGCACCTCTGGAAGCTCTCCGGGTTCGCTGACTTCAAGCCGGTGGCCTTCCCCACCGTGGGCCCTGCCACACCCATGATCGACTGGCCCGGCCGCTTCGGCGCTATCCCGTTCGAGGACAAGAGCGGAAGCTGGCAACCGCGCTACTACCAGGACCTGGCGATCCAGCGTGTGCTGGACGCTGTCGCCCAAGGCAAGGACCGCATCCTGCTTACGCTCGCCACCGGCACAGGCAAAACGGCCATCGCCTTCCAGATCGCATGGAAGCTGTTCCATGCCCGGTGGAATGTGAAGAGCGATGGGGAGCGCCGGCCGCGCATCCTTTTCCTTGCTGATCGCAACATCCTCGCCGACCAAGCCTTCAGTGCGTTCACGGCCTTCCCGGATGACGCCTTGGTGCGCATCAGTCCGGATGCGGTGCGGAAGAAGGGGCGTGTGCCTACGAACGGCAGCGTGTTCTTCACCATCTTCCAGAGCTTCATGAGCGGGCCGGAGGGCACGCCGTACTTCGGCGACTACCCAACCGACTTCTTCGACCTCATCATCATCGACGAGTGTCACCGGGGCGGCGCCAACGACGAGAGCACCTGGAGGGACATCCTCACCTACTTCAAGCCCGCCACGCAGCTGGGCCTTACGGCCACGCCCAAACGCGATGTGAACGCCGATACCTACCGCTACTTCGGCGATCCGGTCTACACCTACAGCCTAAAGGAGGGCATCAACGATGGCTTCCTCACGCCCTTCAAGGTGAAGCGATACCGTTCGAACATCGACAACTACATTTTCACGGGCGACGATACCGTTGTGGAGGGCGATATCGAACTCGGGCAGGTTGTTGAAGAAGATGAGTTCAATGTGACGGTGGAGATCGAGGCCCGCGAGCGGTTCCGTGTGCTACAGTTCCTCAGCAACATCGACCCACGGGAGAAGACCCTGGTGTTCTGTGAGAACCAGCCCCACGCTGCGCTGGTCCGCGACTTGATCAATCAGGAGAAGAAGATCGCAGACCCCAACTACTGTCACCGCGTCACGGCCAACGATGGCGACATCGGCGAACAGCACCTGCGCGACTTCCAGGACAACGAACGCAACATCCCCACCATCCTCACCACCAGCCAGAAATTGAGCACCGGCGTGGATGCGCGCAACGTACGCCACATCGTGCTACTGCGCCGCATCAGGAGCATGGTGGAGTTCAAGCAGATCATCGGCCGGGGCACCCGCCTGTACGATGGCAAGGACTACTTCACCATCCACGATTTCACGCGCAGCCATGAACTGTTCCAGGATCCCGAGTGGG
>JADLBK010000135.1 GCA_020847755.1 Flavobacteriales bacterium
GCCCGTGTTGTTGAACGGTGTCGGTTGCTTCACCTGGCCCCAGACCTTGAACACCGGGCGCGTGGTGTTCAGACCCCAGAGCAGTCCGGCAGGGAATACCGCAGGGGTGGTGTAATGGGTTGAACCGGGGTTCACGCTCGAGCCGGGCACGTAGGACCAGATCGTGCTTTGGAAGGTGAGGCCCGTGGTCAGCAGCACACGCGGGCTGACCCCTGCGACGGCCGATTTCAGGTAGTTGATCTCGATGATGATGTTATCCGTGCCATTCCAGAAGTAGGGCGGGTTGAGCGGAAAGACCACGTCGCCGGCACCCACCCGCAGGTTGGTCGAATTGAACCGGACCGGGGAGGCGTTCATGCCGTTCCCCGTGGCCTGATCGATGCCCGTGGCCGGCAGACTCGCCAGGGCCGTGGTGGCCACTTTGACGTTGATGTTGAGCACGCAGCCCGGCACCGGCACGTTCGGGTCGTCGTCCAACGAGGTCACGGCCAGCTGGGTGATGTTCCCCGCGCAGAGGTTGAACGGCGGGTTGGCCAGTTCGCTGCCGAGGATGAGGTATTGCACCCGACTGCCTGCGGATTGGGCCGTCTGGCTCGTGGGAAAAGGCGTTTCCCGCAGGCGCTGAGGAGCGGCCGCATTGGTCTGACCGTTGGCCACCCCGCCTTGCGTCTGCCCCGGAGCGCCGCAGACCAGGTTGAAGTCGGTGTAATCCTGACCGGTCACCACCGTCTCGATGTTCTCCAAGCGTGTGAACAGCGGGCCTACACGCAGGAACTGGTTCTGGTTGGTGGCCGTGCAGTTGGCGCTCAACTGGAGGGTGGTGGCGTTCACCACGTTCAGGATGGTGGCGCCCACGGGAATGCCGGTCCCGCTCACATACATGCCTGCGGCAAGCCCTGCCGTGGAGGGGATCGTGATGTTGGCGCTGCCGTTCGTGGTGTTCATGCCCTGGATGGCACGAACCCCACCGCCCTCATGGTAGTTGAGCGCGTCATTGTACCGCATCACGCCGTTCGCGGAGGTCAAGCTGTAGGAGGTGCCGGGATAAACGGGCGCCTGCTTGAACAGCCGCATGGCCCCATTGATGTGGAGCGCTTCAGCAGGGGCGGTGGTGCCCACGCCCACATAGCCGTTGGTGCCGCTGATGGTGATCCGCGGGTTGGCCGTACCGTTGGTGTTGATGCGCATGTCATCGTTGCTGCCGGCCACCGTACCAATGAAGTTCGTGGCCACGTTGGTGCCGGTGTTCCCGGTCTCGGACCAACCTGAGCCGGTCGCCATGCGGTTCCAGGTGGCCCCATCATGGTAGTACAGGCCGACCGCGTTCTTCGGGTCGTAGGGGGCGGAATTGTCCGTCTGGTAGACCCACAGGCCCGCCGTGGGGCCGGGCAGCAGGACGCGCTCGTTGTAGGTCATTCGCGGGATGAGGAGACCGCGGTTGGTGGCATCCAGTTCCAGCAACGCGTTGGCGTTGGCCGGTGGTGCCCCTGTGGTGTTGATGGCCACGTTCTGGGCCATCGCCGGAAGAGCGAGGCCACTGGAGAGCAACAGGACGTACAGCTGGCGTGAGCGTAGCGTCTTCTTCATGGAACGAAGCGTTGGAAAGCGTTTCGATGCAGGAAAGGCCTGACGGACATCAGACAAAAGTAACGTGACCTTGGTTCGGCAGCAACACCGAGGTATCACTTCGGCCCGGATGGTTGGAAGGGAGCCCCGTTGCGCTGCAAAGGCAGGGTGAAGACGCCTCCGTGCGGGATGAGTTGCCCGGGAGTTATCAACAGGCTGGGGGTGAGGGGGATGTGGGCGCCGACCCGACCCGGAAGGGCATGGCCATCCAAGGGAACCGGGCGCGGTCCACGCTCCATATCCGAGGAGGGTTCCTCGCGAGACCTCAGTAGACCAGGAGCGGCCAGGTGCGCCGATGCCCGGAACCGGTGGTGATCCGAACGGTGTAGCTGCCTGCGGGCACTCCCTTGTTGGCAAGGTCGAGGACCGAACGTCCCGAACCAACGGAGAAGGTCCTCAGCTGGACGGTGCGGCCCATGGCGTCGATGAGCGCGAGCTCCACCTGGTCGTTACCAGGGGCATCATGAACCAAACTGATCCCCCCCGAGGTCGGGTTGGGGAAGGGCCCTTCCGCGCCCGTGGTCCGGAAGATCGCCGTGGTGGTGGCCACGCGGGTTTCATTCCCATGGGCATCCACTTCCACCAAGCGGTAGTAGTTCAACCCCTGATGAGGGGCCACGTCCCGGTAATGGTAGGCCATCTGCGCTTGGCTGTTGCCCGCTGCGGGCAATGAGCCGAGCTGGGAGTAGTCCGAACCGTCCGGCGAACGCTCCACGAAGAAGTGGTCGGAGGACGTCTCCGTAGCGGTCTCCCAACGGATGAGCACATGGTCCGATGCGGGCTGGGCGGTCAGGCTGATCAGCTCCAGCGGCAGCACAGTGCAGTCCAGGGAGGCCCCGTTGGTCAGGTTCCAATCCAGGCTGAACTGTTGGCCGTTGGCGCTGAAATTATCCACGTAGAGGATGTAGATCTGGCCCACCAGGACGTTGAAGGTGCTGACCCAGCGGTCTCCCCCGGCACCCTCGGTGAGGTCGGTGGCTCCGTTGCCGCATCCGGTCGGTCCGGTCGGCGCAGCGTACGAGCACCGCAACGGTGCGCCCACAGGGGGACAGGTGACCGAGGCCATGGGACCCCAGACGGCGAAGTCGTAATCCGTGGGCGTGGCCGGGTTGATGGTGAATCCAACGGTTCCGGCCGCACTGGGGCTGAAGTAGTACCAGGTGCCCTGCCGCTCACCGCTGGCAAGACAGCCTTGGTTGCCTGCGTTCAGGTCGGCGGTGCATCCGGTGTTGTTCGTGTTGTTGTTGAAGCTCTGGTTGTTGCAGATGGTGGTGCCCCCGGAGCAATCCTCCGGAAAGGTGTTCGCGGTGGTGGATTGGAAGGCGCAGATGTTGAACGACCCTTGCTGGCCGTTGTATCCCCAGACGCGCAGGTAATAGGTCTGACCAGGTGTGAGCGGGGTGCATCGGCGGTCGATGCGGGGCATCAGCCCGATCGCATCATCGTTGCACTGGATGCTGGTGAACGGACCTGCGCAGCTCGGGGCGGAATACAGTTCCATGGCCCCATTGGTCATGGTGCCGATGGCGGTCTCGATGGTCACAACACCGTTGGCCGGCGCTGTGAAGGTGAACCAGACATCCCCCCCGGCATAGAGGCCGCATCCTGGGGCCGGGGCGCCGGTGGTGGCGGTGGCGCCGATGTTCGAGTAGGTGAGCGGGATGCAGGACGAGAGGACCGGCAAGGGGTTGGCCGCGCAGGGGTTGTCCCCGGTCATGGGCGGAGGGGGAGGGATGGTGTATGCACAGATGGAGAAGGTGCCGTTGTTGTCGCCTCCATATTCCCAGAACCGGACATAGACCGTGGTCCCCGGGGTGAGCCCGGACGCGTAGATGTACGGCATGGCCCCATTGGCGCTGGCGTCATCGTCACAGGCCACCTGGGTGAAGGTCCCGTTGCAGGCCGTGGCCGTGTACAGGGCCATGCCCCCATCGAGGATGACACCTGTGTTGGAGTCCAGGATGAGCACGCCGCTCGCGGGCACCACGACGGAGAACCAGACATCGCTTCCGGTGTAGAAGGCGCAGGTCGGAGCCGGAGGGCCTGTGGTGGCCGTGCTGGAAGCCGTGGTGCTGCCTTGGAAGGTGCAACTCAGGCCCGCGGAGAGCGGGGTGGCCCCGCAGGGATCGTCGTTGGCCGGTGGGGGGGGCGCCGCGCCGATGCTGAAGGTGCCCGGGCAGGGGCTGGCCGGCGTGGGCCAGGTGTCGAACCAGATGTAATACTGGGTGCCGGCGTTCAACGTGGCCGTGATGGTGGTGGTGTTGGCCGCGTTGCCGTCGCCGTAAACGCAGGTGCCTCCACCGTTCGGGCAGCCCGCCCAAACCTGCACGGAGCTCCAGGTCTGACCGGTCACATTGATGTTGTACACCCCGGTCACGGTCGGGGTCAGCACGTACAACGCCTCGTTGCCGTTCTTGTACGCGGCATTGTCATTCGAGCCGCAGAGATTCCCCGGCACGTTGGTCGAGTTCAGGTCGTTGGTGGCACCGCAGACCAGTGCCTGGTTGGTGATCGGCAGGCTGGCGGGGTTCAACACCGTGGCCCCTGCACAGGTGGTCGCGTGCCCGCGATGGACCGCGAAGAGCGCGAGGACCACCAACAGCAACCTGCCGGGAGCGGTCCGGCGGAGCGTGGGACGGCGGGTGTGCGGACCCATGGTCTAGTGGGAGCCGGAACGGGTGTATTCCTCGTAGAGGGCGGGGTGAGCGTCGATCCAGGCGCGCTTGGCGGCCGAGCGCGCGGCATCGTCGGGCGCGCTTCCGGCCTGCAACGACCAGTGGCCATCCGGAGTGGGCACCACGGCGCGGTAGGTGGGGAGTCCGGGCCACATCACGTCCACACCGAGCAAGGGCACGCCGCGGACCTGAAGCACCGTCACGAACGCATCCAGATCGAGGTCGGTGGCCGGGGTGAACTTGGCCACTGTGCGGTCGGCGGCGAGATGGAGCGGAACCATCTGGTCGTGGTCCTGTAGCGTGTGGATGGTCACCTTTTCCAAGGAGCTGGTCAAGGGCACGAAGAAGTGAAGGAACACGTCGACCCCGGCCACGCTTTGGCCGTTCGCGCAACGCTGTCCTGCGGTCAGAAGGAGCAGGACGAACCACAGGGCTGATCGCACGACGCCACCGCGTCCGCAGTTGAACGGACGCTCAGCAAGATACGGATCCGCAGCGCTGTGCAAGGGTTCGAGTTTTCCACAAGACGTGGACGGAAGGGCCGGGTGGCCTAAGGGTGCGGATCCACCACGATGCGGGCGCTGCCGAGGAGCCGACCGTCCGCATCCATGATCATCAGCATGTACAGACCGCCATCCACCCCGGCCAGTGAGATCTCAAGGCGGTCGCGCTGCACGTCCCATGGGACCGAGCCATCCCGGATGTGCGCACCGGCGGTGTTCTTCAGGGTGTAATGCACGCGCGAGGTCGAGTTCCGCGGTATCAGGACGTGGACGCGGTCCGTGGTCGGGTTCGGCTGCACCAGCAGGTTAGGATGGTCCGCGCCAACGGCGGCCGACACTGTGGACGAGAACTCTTCGCGGCCATCGCTGTGCTGGATGCGCAATCGATAGTAGTTCAGGTCGGGGGCCGGGGAGCGGTCATGGAAGGCGTACTCCAGGCGTTCAAGCGAGTGCCCGGCGGCCGGGAGTTCACCGATGGGGGCATAGGCCATGTCATCGACCGACCGTTCCACCACGAAGGCCGTCGTGCCCGATTCGGTCTGGGTGGCCCAGGAGAGATGTACGCCATCATTCCTCACCTCCGCTTCGGGACCGATCAGCTCCACGGGGAGGACGGTGCAGTCCAAGGATGCTCCGTTCGTCAGGGTCCAATCCAGGGTGAAGGCCTGCCCGGTGACATCGAAGTTGTCGATGTACATGATGTAGATCTGCCCGGCGATGATGTTCAACGGCGCCACCCAGCCGTTGCCGAACTCGTTCTCCGAGGCATCCACCGCGCCATTGCCCATGCCGGTGAGAAAGGCCGCGGCTCCCGGATATCCCGGTACGTTCGGTGGGTAGGCCCAGGAGCAGCGGACGGGGTTGCCGACCGGCGGGCAGGTGATGGTGCTCATCGGGCCCCAAATGGCGAAGTCGTAATCGATGTTGGCCGCAGGTTGAATGGTGAGCGCCGCCGTGCCGGAGGCCGAGGGGGAGAAGTAGTACCAGGTCCCTTGCCGCTCGTTGCCATCAAGACAACCGTTGTTCGCCGCCGTCAGGTCCGTGGTGCAGCCGGTGAAGTCCGCCGTGTTGTTGATCTGCTGGTCGTTGCAGATGGTGAACGCACCGGAACAGTCCTCCTGAGGGGTCGTCGGGGTCGCGGTGGCGCTCACGCAGATGTTGAAGATGCCCGTGCTCCCTCCGTATCCCCAGACCCGGATGTAGTAGGTGGTGAAGGGCGCGAGCGCGGCACACCTGAAGTCAAGTTCGGGCATCAGCAGGCCACCGAGGAAGTCCTCGTCGTCATTGCATCCTCCGGGGACCAGCGCCAGTGCGCCACATGTCCCGGTGTATAGCTGCATGGCGGCATCACCCAACGTGATGGCCGAGGTCTGGATGTGCACCTCGCCATTGGCGGCCGTGGTGAACGTGAACCAGATGTCGGTGTTCGGTGCCGTGCTGCAGGTGGGTGCCGGGGTGGTGCCGGACGCCGTGGAACCGACATTGGTGAAATGGAGCATCGTGCAGGTAGGCAGCACCGGAAGCACGATCGCGGATCCGCAGTTGTCGTTCGTCAGGGGCGGTGCAGGGGGCAGGCAGGTGATGTTCAACGGTGCGCACCCGCCCGTGCCGCAGGGCGTGAAGAGGTTCACATAGCGGTCCACCAGCACACGGAGCTGTCCGGTGAATGTCGCCACCCAGGTCACTTGCGATTGGAGGCCGCAATAGTCATCGTTCGTGCCCAGTGAACCACCCCCGGCGTTGTTGTAGAGCGTGATCTGCGTGTCATAGGTTCCGCCGCAGGTGTTGAACGTGTAGATGTTCCCGGCGGTGACGTTGATCAATGCGTATTGCCCGCCGTTCACACAGGGCACGGTCATTGTCCCCGGGCAGGGCGGGGTGATCGCCCCACCGGCGATCACCGTGTTGTTGTTCGGGCATTGCGCGGGCAGAAGGACCGGAACGCTGCACAGGGCCAGAGCCATCAGCAGGGAGGATGGACGTGTGCCGAGGGGGGTCATGGCGCTTCGGTGCGTTGCCCTTGGAGCTCCACCATCCGCTGGTAGAGCCCCGGATGGGCCTTGATGGAGGCGACTTTAGCCCGTGCAGCGTCATCCATCGTGGCCTGGTCGTCCGTTCGTGCGGCTTTGGGCGAGGCCGGGACATCAGGGCCGACCGCGTTCAACTGGACCAGGATGAACCCGTGTTCGACCAGCAACTGGGCGAGAGGAGCGGCTTCAATGGCCCCGGGGCCCTTGAAGTGAAGTGTCCGTTCCGGCTGATCGTAGTGGACCTCGGTATCCGGCAGCCACCGGACCACCGCCCCGAGCATGGGCTTCACCGCAGCCTCGGAATGAAGCGGCGCGATCACCGCCTCGGCGTGCATCACGTCCTGCGCATGCCCAGGAACGGAACAGGCGAGCGCCAGACCGACCGCCACCCGGCGCAGGGACACCGCGCTCCCCGGCCGTGCGTTCATGTGTGCTCGAGGTGTGGTGCTCGATGAATTCATCAACTACCGCTGTGCCGCCGGGCGGCAACGGACCAAGCTACGGCGCAAGGCCGCTGCAGGTCAAGGCATTGAGCCTCCGGTTTTCAACAGCCGGGGTTCAAGCGGAAGCGCTCGCCCTTTGGGATCGCAGGACCCGCCCCGGATATTCTTCGAGCGCTGTTCGCAGACATGCGACCGCTCTGCGGAGCTTTTCCTGTTCCAGCACGTAGGCCAGGCGCACCTGCTTGCTTCCGGTGACCGGGTCGGCGTAGAACCCGCTGCAGGGTGCCATCATCACGGTATGGCCCTCATGACTGAAGGATTCCAGGAGCCACTGGCAGAAGGTGTCCGCGTCATCGATCGGCAGCTCGGCCACGCAATAGAAGGCCCCCTTCGGCGTGGGGCAGATGACGCCGGGGATGGCGTTCAATCCGCCGACCAGGATGTCACGGCGCTTGCCGTATTCCGCAATGACCTCGTCGAAATAGGCCTTGGGCGTGAGGAGCGCGGCCTCACTGGCGATCTGGCCGAAGGTCGGAGGGCTCAGCCGGGCCTGGGCGAACTTCAGCACCGCGGCGAGCAGTTCGCTGTTGCGCGTGATGAAGGCGCCCACCCGGGCGCCGCACATGCTGTAGCGCTTGCTGACACTGTCGATCAGCACCGCATGTTGATCGAGCCCTTCCAACGACAGCGCGCTGATGTGGGAGGCCCCGTCGTAGCAGAATTCGCGGTACACCTCATCGGCGAAGAGGAACAGGTCGTGCTTGAGCACGATCGCACGCAGGGTCTCCAGCTCACTGCTGCTGTACAGATACCCTGTCGGGTTTCCCGGGTTGCAGATGAGGATGCCTTTGGTGCGGGGGGTGATGAGGGCCTCGAAGGCGCTGATGGCGGGCAGGGCAAAACCTTCCTGGATGGTGCTGCGCACAGGGACCACCTTCACACCGGCGGCCAGGGCGAAGCTGTTGTAGTTCGCATAGTACGGTTCGGGGATGATGATCTCATCGCCGGGCTCGAAGCACGCCATCATGCCGAAGAGCAGGGCCTCGCTACCGCCGTTGGTGACGATGATCTGCTCGTGGGTCACCGGGATCCGGTGCGCGCCATAGTAGGCGGCAAGGCCCTTCCTGTAGCTCTCGAACCCTGCGCTGTGGCTGTACTCGATCACGGTGCGGTCCAGGTGGCGGATGGCCTGCAGGGCCACCTCCGGTGTGCGGATGTCGGGTTGCCCGATGTTCAGATGGAGCACCTGGGTCCCCCGTTCACGGGCGGCCTCGGCATAGGGGACGAGCTTGCGGATGGGGGAGGCCGGCATCAGGCGACCCTTCGTGGAGATGGCGGGCATGGTGATCGGGAAGTGTGGGGCGAAGTTCGGCGTTCCGCGCGCACGGTGTGCGAACGAAGAAGCCCCGCCGGGGACGGCGGGGCTTCCGAAGGGAACGTTGTCTGGATCAGTTGGTCTTCTCCACGGGGGCCATGGGGCTCTGCTCCTTCACCGGGGAAGCGGGCGTCTCGGGGCCGGCCTCCACCGTGCCCTTGATGCGCACCACCTTCTCGGGGGCGTTCGTGGCGTTGCTGCTGATGGTCACGCTCTTGTTGATCGGGCCGGGGCGCTTGGTGTCGTACTTCACCGTGATGGTGGTCTTGGCGCCGGGCTTGATCGGGGCGGTGTCGCACTTGGGCACCGTGCAGCCGCAGCTGCCCTTGCAATTGGTGATGATCAACGGTTGGTCGCCGGTGTTGGTCACGATGAACTCGCAGGTGCCGTTCGCGCCATTGGCGATGGTGCCGTAGTCGTGCACTTCCTTGTCGAGGCTGATCTGCGGACCGGTGCCGCCAACGGGCTTGGCATTGTCCTGGGCCATGGCACCGAGGAAGAGGGCGCTGAGGCCGAACGAGAGGATGAACTTCTTCATGGAGTGGATCGGGTTTCGTGCGTTACTGGACCAAAACTACGGACGGGTCACCTGGGGGTTCCGACATTAACAAGACCTTAACAGGGCCGCGTCCGAAGCGCCGTCGCACTACCGATCCCATGCCGATCCGGCACCTGCGGTTACCTTTGCCGGCCTCGAAGCCAAGGCCCACGCGGCTTTGCTCGGAGCGTCCCCGATGAGCACCCCTGAGATCCCCAAACGATACGACCCTGCCCAGGCCGAAGGCCACTGGTACGCGCACTGGATGGCGAAGGGCTACTTCCGGAGCGTGCCCGACGGCCGCGAGCCCTACACCGTAGTGATCCCGCCGCCCAACGTGACCGGCGTGCTGCACATGGGGCACATGCTCAACAACACCATCCAGGACGTGCTGGTGCGCCGCGCGCGCATGCAGGGCAGGAACGCCTGCTGGGTGCCGGGCACCGATCATGCCAGCATCGCCACCGAAGCCAAGGTGGTGCGCCTGCTCGGCGAGCAGGGGATCAAGAAGAGCGCCATCGGCCGCGAGGAGTTCCTGAAGCACGCCTTCGCGTGGAAGGAGAAGTACGGCGGCGTGATCCTCGAGCAACTGAAGAAGCTCGGCGCCAGCTGCGATTGGGACCGCACGCGCTTCACCATGGAGCCCGACCTCAGCGATGCCGTCATCGACGTGTTCATCGACCTGCACAAGAAAGGCCTGGTGTACCGTGGCCTGCGCATGGTGAACTGGGACCCCGTGGCCCTCACCGCGGTCAGCGACGAAGAGGTGATCCACAAGGAGGTCAACTCGAAGCTCTATCACATCCGGTACAAGGTGGAGCGTGAGGACCCCGATGATGTGGAGGAGTACATCGTGATCGCCACCACGCGTCCGGAGACGATCCTGGGCGATACCGCCGTGGCCGTGCACCCCGAGGACGAGCGCTATGCGGACCTGAAGGGTGTGCGCGTGCAGGTGCCCCTCATCGGCCGCAGCATCCCCGTTATCTTCGACGAGTATGTGGAGCGCGAGTTCGGCACCGGCGCATTGAAGGTGACCCCCGCGCACGACGTGAACGACCACGAGCTGGGCAAGAAGCACAACCTCGGGACCATCGACATCCTGGAGCCCAACGGCACGATCAGCGCCGCCGCGCAGCTCTACGTGGGCGAGGACCGCTTCGTGGTGCGCAAGAAGATCGCGAAGGAGCTCGAGGAGAAGGGCTTCCTGGTGAAGACCGAGGACATCGTGAACAAGGTGGGCACCAGCGAGCGCACCGACGCCGTGATCGAGCCGCGCCTATCGCTTCAGTGGTTCGTGAAGATGGGCGAGCTGGCCAAGCCCGCGCTGGAAGTGGTGAAGGACGGCCGCGTGAAGCTGCATCCGCAGAAGTTCGTGAACACCTACACGTACTGGATGGAGAACGTGCGCGACTGGTGCATCAGTCGCCAGTTGTGGTGGGGGCAGCGAGTGCCCGCGTGGTATAACGAGGCCGGTGACGTGGCCGTGTGCCGCACCGAGGCCGAGGCCATCGCGCAGTTCACCGCGGAAGGAAAGAGCGTGAAGGGCATCAAGCAGGACGAGGACGTGGTGGACACCTGGGTCAGCAGCTGGCTGTGGCCCATCAGCGTGTTCGACGGCTTCAAGGATCCGGAGAACAAGGACATCAAGTACTACTACCCCACGAACGACCTCGTCACCGCGCCGGAGATCCTCTTCTTCTGGGTGGCGCGCATGATCATGGCGGGCATGGAGTACCGCGGCGAAGTGCCCTTCA
>JADLBK010000136.1 GCA_020847755.1 Flavobacteriales bacterium
GTTTCGTGCTGCCCAAGGGCGCATCCTATTACGACCTGTACGAGGCACGCGATGCCGACGACATCGGCGACCGCATCGGCAAGGCCTTGGATGCCATCGAAGAAGCCAACAAGGGCAAGTTGGACGGCGTGTTCCGCAACATCAACTTCAACAGCGAGGCCAACCTGGGCAAGACCAAGGACCGCAATCGCCGCCTGAAGAACCTGATCGAGGACTTCGCCAACGAGAAGCTCGACTTCCGCCCCAGCCGCATCGGTAGCCAGGACATCATCGGCAACACTTACCAATACCTCATCGGCCAGTTCGCCAGCGACAGCGGCAAGAAAGGGGGTGAATTCTTTACACCCAGTGAAGTGAGCGAACTGCTGGCCCGCTTGATGGCCCCGCAGAGCGGCATGCGCATCTACGACCCCACCTGCGGCAGCGGATCCCTGCTCATCAAGGTGGCCGAGCAGGTGCCCGATCACAACTACAGCCTCTACGGACAGGAGAGCAACGGCGGCAACTGGGCGCTGTGCAAGATGAACATGTTCATCCACGCCAACGACAATGCCCAGATCGAATGGGGCGACACGCTGAACAACCCGCTGCTGGTGGAAGGCGACAAGCTCATGAAGTTCGATGTGGCCGTGAGCAACCCGCCGTTCAGCCTGGACAAGTGGGGCAAGGAGGCCGCCGATCACGATCGTTTCAACCGCTTCTGGCGCGGCACACCCCCCAAGAGCAAGGGCGACTACGCCTTCATCTCCCACCTGATCGAAAGCCTCAACGAACATGGCCGCGCCGGGGTGATCGTACCCCACGGCGTGCTCTTCCGCGGCAGCAGCGAGCGCCTGCTGCGCAAGGCCTTCATCGATGAGAACCTGCTGGAGGCCGTGATCGGCCTGCCTGCCCAGCTCTTCTTCGGCACCGGCATACCGGCCGCCATCCTGGTGTTCAACAAGCAGCGCACCACCACCGATGTGCTCTTCATCGATGCCAGCAGCCACTACCAGGACGGTAAGAAGCAGAACCGCCTGCGCGAGGAGGACCTGCAGCGGGTGGTGGACACCTACACCGCCTTCCGCAAGGCGCCGAAGACCATCGCCGACGACCAGCGCGTGCTGGCCGAGAAGTACGCCTACCGCGCCAGCCTGGCCGAGATCCAGGAGAACGACTACAACCTGAACATACCGCGCTACGTGGACACCTTCGAGGAGCCCGAGCCCGTGGACATCGCTGCCGTGCAGGAGAAGATCACCACCCTGGAGGGGAAGCTGGCCGAAGTGCGTACCGAGATGGACGGCTACCTGAAGGAACTGGGCTTCATCAAGTAAGAGCCACCATGCAGGACATCATCTTCTATACCACCCCGCAAGGGAACGTCAACATCGAGGTCTTCTTCGAGGACGAGACCTTCTGGCTCACCCAAAGGAAGATGGCCGAGCTCTTCGGTGTGGAGGTCGCCACCATCAACTACCACCTCAAAGAGATCTTTCAAAGTGCTGAGCTTCAGGAAGAAGGAACTATTAGAAAAATTCGAATAGTTCAGCAGGAGGGTACGCGGGAAGTAGCTCGGGAAGTGGATCACTACAACCTGGACGTGATCATCTCGGTGGGCTACCGGGTGAACAGCCCTGACGTATCGGGCCAGAACCGAACCAACGCCGCCGCCGCATGAAGAAGCGCGTCATCAACGTCAAGGGCACCGAGATCACGGTCGCCGTCAAGGGTGACCAGGACTACATCTCGCTCACTGATATGCTCAGGGCCAAGGAGGGCGATGTTTTCATCGGCGACTGGTTGCGCAACCGGAACACGGTGGAGTTCCTCGGCATCTGGGAATCGGTGCATAACCCGGACTTCAATTATGGCGGATTCGCCACAATTAGAAGCCAGGCGGGCCTGAACCGTTTTCGCATCAGTGTGAAGGACTGGGTGGAGCAGACCAACGCCATCGGCCTTCGGGCCACGGCAGGGCGTTATGGCGGCACCTATGCGCATCCGGACATCGCCTTCGAGTTCGGCATGTGGATCAGCCCGGAGTTCAAGGTCTACCTGGTGAAGGAGTTCCGGCGCCTGAAGGAGGCCGAGACCAGCACGCACGCCCTCGAATGGAACATGCAGCGCACCCTGGCCAAGGTGAACTACCGCATCCACACCGATGCCATCAAGGAACACCTGGTGCCGCCCGCGCTGACCAAAGCACAGGTGAACAGCGTGTATGCCAGCGAGGCCGACCTGCTGAACATGGCCCTCTTTGGCACCACGGCCGCCGCATGGCGCAGCGCCAACCCCGGTGCGGAGGGCAACATTCGGGACCACGCCACCCTGGAACAGTTGGTGGTGCTTTCCAACCTGGAGGGCATCAATGCCATGCTCATCCACCAAGGCCACCAAGCGCCGCAACGCCTGGCCCAGCTCAACGCCATGGCCATTACCCAGATGCGCTCCCTGCTGAACGCACCCGCCCTGAAACGACTTGCCAGCAGCCAGGCCCCCAGGGAGCCGCGCACCAAACCCAAGAAGCCATGAGCACCACCGCCACCACCGCACCGGCCAAAGCCGCCCTGCCCAACGAAGGCCGCCCAGGCTACAAGCACACCAAGCTCGGGTGGATACCGGAGGAGTGGGAGGTGAA
>JADLBK010000137.1 GCA_020847755.1 Flavobacteriales bacterium
AGATCTCCAGCTCGGGCCGGTCCGCCGGTGCGCTCGTCTTGGTGTGCGTGATGATCTGCACGAAGTAGCGCAACGGGTTGTCCGGGTCCACGCAGTACACGATCTCACCGGCCCGGTTGTGCGTGGCGAACGCTCCCGCTGCGGTGAGCAAGGCGACGAGGAAGAGCAGGGCGCGCAGGCGGGGCATCGTCGGTCAAAGGTCGCCATTTCCAGCGCCTCGCGCGCGTGGGAAGCGACGGCCGGTGGGAATGGAACGTGCAAGGGTGCTGCTTGGTGCGCGGCCGGGTTTGCCGGAAGGGTGACGGCTATCTTTGGCCGGACCGCCGTTCCGCGGTCGGACCCCGCCCATGATCACCTTCGAGAAGGCCACCAAGCCCACCGCCGGCGCCGACACGCTGGCCCTGGTGGCCGGCAAGACCCGCCTGCGCGAGCTGGAGCTCGAGCGCGCCGACCAGCACTACCTCGGCGAGCTGCTCGCCAGCGAGGACGGCCTGGCCGCCCTGGACGTCAGCGGCCGCCTGGTGCTTGCCCACAACCCCGCCAAGGCCCCGCGCGCCGAGGTGCTGGAGAATGCCCGCCGCGCCGGCGCCCTGATGGCCGAACGCCTGGCCGCGGCCAAGCGCCCCGAAGCCCAGCTCGTGGGCCTCCACGAGGACGCCGAGCTCCTGCTCGCCCTCGCCGAAGGGCTCGCGCTGGGCGCTTACAGCTTCCGCAAGTTCAAGACCGGCAAGGCCCCCGTGGGGCCCGAGCGCGTCCGCCTGGTGCATCCGGACATCGACCGCCGCGCCGTGGAGCGCCTCAACGACCTGGTGGCCTCGGTGTGCACCGTGCGCGACCTGGTGAACGAACCGGTCTCCTCCCTCAACGCCGTGCAGCTGGCCAGCGAGCTGCGCACCCTCTGCCGCAACGCGCAGGTGAAGTTCCAGGTGCTGGACAAGGCGCAGATCGAGGCCCTGGGCATGGGCGGTCTGCTCGCCGTCAACAAGGGCAGCGTGGACCCGCCCACCTTCAGCATCCTGGAGTACAAGCCCAAGAAGGCCGTGAACACCAAGCCCATCGTGCTGGTGGGCAAGGGCGTGGTGTACGACACCGGCGGCCTCAGCCTGAAGCCCACGCCCAACAGCATGGACTACATGAAGTGCGACATGGCGGGCGGGGCGTGCGTGGCCGGCGCCATCGCCGCGGCCGCCCTGCTGGAGCTGCCCGTGCACGTGGTGGCCCTGGTGCCCGCCACGGACAACCGGCCCGGCGGCAACGCCTTCGCCCCCGGCGACGTGGTGCGCATGCACAGCGGGCTCACCGTGGAGGTGATGAACAGCGATGCCGAGGGCCGCATGCTGCTGGCCGATGCACTGAGCTACGCCGAACGCTACCAGGCCGAGACCATCGTCACGGTGGCCACCCTCACCGGCGCCGCCGCCCGCGCCATCGGTACGCAGGGCATCGTGGCCATGGGCACGGCCGACGACCGCACCTTCGACCGCCTGAAGGCCGCGGGCGACCATGTGCATGAGCGCATCGCCCAGTTCCCCTTCTGGAAGGAGTATGACCGCGAACTGGACAGCGACATCGCCGACCTGAAGAACCTGGGCAGCGAAAGCGCGGGCATGATCACCGCCGGCAAGTTCCTGGCGCGCTTCACCACGCGGCCCTTCATCCACCTGGACATCGCCGGGCCGGCCTTCCTCACCCGCCGCGATGGCTACCGCCCCAAGGGCGGCACCGGCACGGGCGTGCGCCTGCTGGTGGACTTCCTCCAACGCCGCGCCAAGGCATGAGCAGCGAACGCCGCCCCGTCCGCGTGGGCATCAGTTGTGGCGACCTGCAGGGCATCGGCATCGAGGTGGTGCTGAAGACCTTCGAGGACGCCCGCATGCTGCAGGAACTGACGCCCGTGCTGTACGCCTCGGCCAAGGCCGTGAGCCTGCACCGCAAGCAGCTCGGCCTTGAGGAGGTGCAGGTCCACCGGGTGAACGATGCGGCCGAGGTCCTGCCCCGCAAGCTGAACCTGGTGAACCTCTGGGACGACGAGCTGCCCTTGGAGCTCGGCCGGCCCAGTGGCCCGTTGGCCACCTACGCCATCCGCAGCCTGGAGGCCGCCACGCAGGACCTCGCCGGAGGCAAGGTGGACGTGCTCGTCACCGCCCCGATCGACAAGCACAGCATGGAGGCCGCCGGGTTCGCGCACCCGGGGCACACGGAATACCTGGCCCATGTGGCCGGTGTGGACCAGGTGCTGATGGTGCTGGTGGCCGACGGCCTGCGCGTGGGCACCGTCACCGGCCACATCCCGCTGAAGGACGTGGCCGCGGCCATCACCACGGACCGCATCGTGGCCAAGGCCCGGCTCTTCCACCAGAGCCTGCTGCGCGACTTCGGCATCGCCAACCCCCGCCTGGCCCTGTTGGGCCTGAACCCCCACGCGGGCGACGGTGGCACGCTGGGCACCGAGGACCGCGAACGCATCCTGCCCGCCGCGCGCCAGCTGGTGGCCGAGGGCATCACGGCCATGGGGCCCTACGCCGCCGACGGCTTCTTCGGCAGCGGCGCCTACCGCCATTTCGATGGTGTGCTGGCCATGTACCACGACCAGGGCCTGGCCCCCTTCAAGGCCTTGAGCTTCGGCCATGGGGTGAACTACACCGCCGGCCTGCCCATCGTGCGCACCAGCCCCGACCACGGCACCGGGCTCGACATCGCCGGCAAAGGCGTGGCCGACGAAGGCAGTTTCCGCCATGCGGTGTGGCTGGCCGTGGACGTGCTGCGGGCCCGCGAACTGTACAAGACCATCGGTGTCAACCCACTGCAACCACAGAAGCGGGAGAAGGAGCGGAAGGAGAGGGCGTAGAGCGCATCTCAAAATGACTTTTGGAAGCGAGCGGCAGGTATTTCGGGGCCAGCCCAGGCGCGAGACCCGAGCATAGCCGGTAGCTCTGTGAGGGGCGAGCAACGCCGGAAGGCCCCGAAAGGCCGCCGCGCAGCCCGAAGGGTTATTTTGAGATGCGCTCTAGCCAGGCTCAACGGCCCACCTCACTGAAGGCCACCCGCTGGCCGTGCAGCCACTGCACCAGCACCCCGCCCGTGACCGGATCACGGTGCAACGCATGCGGTGTGGTGAACTTGCCATCCAGGCCCTCCAGCGCAGTGATCGGCCCGAAATCGGCGCCATCGAACCTTACCAGGCAAGGGGCAAGATCGCCACCGAACACCTTGGCCGTGCTCCATTCGGCGAGGTCCTTGCCGGGCGCCTTGCCCACGTTCTCAGACAGCTCCGTCATCAGCAGCCAGCAGGTCTTGCCCGGGCCAGGCACCGCGACCACCTCGATGTAGGTATCCAACGCGACGAGCAAGCGGTGTTCCCGACGCAGGAACCAGCCCTGGACCTTCTCTCCGGCCGGGTCCAGTTCGAGGATCGCCAATTCCCCGGCTCCTTCGCCGCTGAGCTTGCGCCGCATCAGGAACATCCACGTGCCCGAGTCTGAGACCCAGTGCGCCTGGATCCCCATGCCCACCAGATAGGGGCCAAGCTTGGTGTCGTGCTTCACCACATCGCGCGTGCCCAAGCGATGCAGGGTATGGCCCTCCAACTCCCCGGCCGCACTCAACATGGTGGTCATCAGGCCGGAGAATCCATAGCCCGGAACCCCCTTCTTCGTGTAGGGCTGATGAAGCGCGACCCTGCCGTCCGGGAGCCTGGTCAGGACGACGGTCGCACCGGCATCACACACCCCACCCTGGTCCCTGCCATCCGGAACGGTCAGCGCCGTGGCGGTCCCGGACGCCAGATCAACGACCGCCATGCACGGTCCTTTGTCCGCGGATTGGACCGCGCTGCGCTCACGTCCATGCACCACCACCTTCCCCTCTCCGGTCACGGCGATCGCGACCGCCTTGGAATATCCCCCTTCGCCCAATTTGAACTCCACAGGCCCGCCCACCAAGCCATCGGCACCCACCGCCACCACCTGGCAGGTGCTGCTGTACAGCAAGCCGTCAGAGCCCACCTGCTTCTGGACCAGGACCACCGCGCGGCCCGTGGTCTCATCTTGCATGAACAGCACTTCGCCGCTGTATTGTTCCTTCCCCCCGGGCACGGTCATCAGGTTCTGATGGGAGCTCACCTCCCCGGTGGCCGGATCCAGGATCGCCAGGTCCACCGCACGCCCCTTGCCCTTCTTGTTGTAGCTGTAGATGATGCCTGGAGCACCTTGGACCATCAGCCCACCGACCCGGACGTACACATCGGCGTCCTCCAGGGGCAATGCGAGGGGTTTCTGCCCGACCAGCGCGAGGTCAGTACGGCGATAGCCTTCAAGCACACCCACCAGGCCTCCTTTCACCTTGGCGTTCCGCGTCAGGAAGACCATGGCATCGCTGATCCCAATGAACTCGCTCCGTTGATCGTGACCGGTGAACAGCTCGGAGTGGACGACATGTCCCGGGGTTTGTGCCAAGGACAGCGTCGCGAACATGACACAAGAGATGATCGAGGCTGGGAGGCGCATGGTGTTCTCGTACTGGATCGACGCGTGAAAGTAAATGATGATCACGGCCCGGTCCTTGCGCCGTCCACATCGGACCGTGGACGACCGGCGCGGATAACAAGCCGGGAGGCCCTGCGTATTAACCTTACTTTGTCCTTGACCATGAACGCCTTCCGCCTTCCGACGGGATCCGGCATCGCCCCGCGCCTCGCGGCGCTGCTGTGCGCGGCCCTGCCCCTGGCGATCGCCGCCCAACCGGCCCAGGACGCCCCCACCCTGCCCGCCGACGATCCGGTGCTGCAGCGCCTGGACGACCTGGCCCACCTGCCCTGGGTGATGAACGACCGCTTCACGGCCGACACGGCGGCGCTGAACCACCACGGTTTCTCCCCGAACGTGGTGCCCACTTACCCGCCCGAGGAGATGCGGCGACGGCTCACCGTGCTGGACCATCGCACCCCCTTCGCCCTCACGTACAACAGTGTGGTGCAGTCGTACATCGACCTCTACTCCGTGCGCAAGCGCGAGCAGACCAGCCGCATGCTGGGCCTGGCCCAGCTCTACTTCCCGGTGTTCGAGGAGGCCCTGGAGCGCCACGGGCTGCCCCACGAACTGAAGTACCTGGCCGTGGTGGAAAGCGCCCTCCACCCCGGCGCCCGCAGCCGTGCGGCCGCGGTGGGCCTCTGGCAGTTCATCGTGGGCACCGGCAAGCTGTATGGCCTGCGCGTGGACAGCTACGTGGACGAGCGCAGCGATGTGTACAAGAGCACCGAGGCCGCCTGCCGCTACCTGAAGGACCTGCACCGCATCTTCGGCGACTGGGAGATGGCGCTGGCCGCGTACAACTGCGGACCCGGCAACGTGAACAAGGCCATCCGACGCAGCGGCGGCCGGATGGACTACTGGGAAGTGTACGACCACCTGCCCCGCGAGACGCGGGGCTATGTGCCGGCCTTCATCGCCGTCAACTACATCTTCGAGCACGCCGCGGACCACAACCTGTACCCCATCGCGCCCAACTTCTGCGCCTACGAGGTGGACACCGTGCAGGTGTGCTATCCGCTCACCATCGCCGACCTGGCCCGCTTCACGGGTTCTGACGAAACGATGTTGCGCGAACTGAACCCGGTGTTCAAGCAGGGCTTCGTGCCCGACCCCGACCAGCCGGTGACGCTCTACATGCCGCGCGACATCGTGGGCGCCTTCATCGACCGCGAGGACAGCCTGCGGTACCGCTACCTCGCAGGCATGGCCACCCCGGTGACCGCACCCGCCGCTGTGCCCCAACAGGAAGTGTCGGTGCGCACGCACGTGGTGCGCAGCGGCGAATCCCTGGGCAGCATCGCCTCACGCAACGGCGTCACCGTGACGCAATTGAAGACGTGGAACGGCCTGCGCGGCGACCGCATCCAGCCCGGGCAGCGGCTGCGGATCGAACGTATGGTGAACGCCTCCGCCGCACCCCGGCCCGTTGCTGCACAGACCGCGCGGGCCGAGGAGCCGATCTCACCTGCGGTGGAGGGCTACATCTATCACACGGTGCAACCCGGCGACACGCTGTGGGACATCGCACAACGCTATCCCGGGGTGACCGTGGAGGACCTCAAGCGCCTCAACCAAGGGCTCAACTCCAAGCAGCTGGCCCCGGGCAAGAAGATCAAGGTGGCCAGGCAGCAAGGCTGATCGGCGCATGCGCTTGACGGCCAAGTACTAGCAGGAACAGGCTCGTCGTTTTATCAACAGGATGAACGCTCCTGTTCAAAAAACGCACGCCGCACCCCCCGCCGATCCCGCTACTTTTCGGGTGTCCTTCCATCCCATGGAACGCCCCGATATCCGCGAGCTCTACCACACGCACTGCCGCTTCAAGCTGCGCTCCGGTAAGGAGGTCTTCGGCGTGGTGTGGGAAGTGGACACGGGTGGTGTGCAGCGCATCTACTTCGCCAGTGTGCGCGACTATGAGCGCTTTCAGCGCGACCCGCAGCAGCCCGTGTCGGTGATCCCCATGGTGCCCGAGGAGATCGTGCACGCCGAGCGCATCGCCATCTGAGGGGCGCCCCTCACTTCGCGTCCACAAGCCCGGCCTGCCAGAGGACGAACGCGTAGTCCAGGGCCACTTCCTTGAGCCGCTCGAAGCGTCCGCTGGCGCCGCCGTGGCCGGCGTCCATGTTGGTGTGCAGCAGGATCGGCGCATGGCCCCGTTGATGGTCGCGCAGGCGGGCCACCCACTTGGCGGGCTCCCAGTACTGCACCTGGCTGTCGTGGAAGCCGGTGGTGACCAGCATCGCGGGATAGGCAGCGTCCTTCACGTTGTCGTACGGGGAATAGGAGAGCATCCGCCGATAGGCCGGCTCCTCCTTCGGGTCGCCCCATTCATCGAACTCGCCCGTGGTGAGCGGGATGCTGTCATCGAGCATCGTGGTCACCACGTCCACGAAGGGCACCTCGGCCACGATGCCCTTCCACAGGTCGGGCCGGAGGTTCACCACCGCACCCATGAGCAGACCACCGGCGCTGCCGCCCATGGCGAAGACGCGCGCAGGGTCGGCGTAGCGCTCGCGCACCAGGTGCTCGGCGCAGGCGATGAAGTCCGTGAAGGTGTTCATCTTGTGCTCCATGCGGCCGTTCTCGTACCAGGCCCGGCCCAGCTCCTCGCCGCCGCGCACATGGGCGATGGCGAACACGAAGCCCCGGTCCAGCAGGCTGAGGCGGGCACTGCTGAAGGTGGGCTCCATGCTGATGCCGTAGATGCCGTAACCGTAAAGGAGCGTGGGCGCGGTGCCGTCGCGTGCGGTGCCCGTGTGGTACACGAGGCTCACCGGCACGCGCGTGCCGTCCGCCGCCGTGGCCCAGGTGCGTTCGCTGATGTACTCCTCCGCGTGGAAGGTGCCCAGCACCTCCTGCTGCTTGAGCAGGGTGTCCGTGCCGGCGTTCATGTCGTGCTGGTACACGCCGCTCGGCGTGGTCAGGCTCGTGTAGCCGTACCGCAACAGATGGGTGTCCCACTCCGGATTGGTGCCCGTGTAGGTGACATAGGCCGGATCGTGGAAGGCGATCTCGTGCTCGGCACCCGTGCTCAGGCGGCGCACGCGGAGATGCGTGAGGCCCTCACGGCGCTCGCTCACCACCAGGTGGTCACGGAACAGGTCCACGTCCTCCAGCAACACCTCCTCGCGGTGCGGGATCACCTCCGTCCACCGCTCCTTGTGCGCATGGTCGGCCTCCGCGCAGCGCATCAGGCGGAAATTGCGCGCCTGCCAATTGGTGAGGATGTACCAATGGCCTGCTGTTCCGTCGTGGGCGGGCACATGGAACACGCTGTGCTCATGTTCCTCCTCGCGCGGCACGAAGGGCTCGAAAGCGTCCATCGGTCGGTCCACCGGCAACAGCCAGTGCTCGCTGGCCAGGGTGCTCTCGGTGGTGATGAGCACGAACCGGTCGCTGCGGCTGCGGTACACCTCGCAGCTGAAGGCCGGGTCCTTTTCGTGGAAGACCTCCACATCCTGCGCGGGATCGGTGCCGAGCACATGGCGGAACACCTTGTAGCTGCGCAAGGTGCGGTCCTTGCGGGTGTAGAAGAAGGTCCGGTCATCGGCCCAGGCCCCGCCACCGCTGGTGTTGGCGATCACATCGGGCAGGTCGGCCCCGGTGCCGAGGTCGCGGAAGCGGATGCCGTACTGACGACGGCCCACCGTGTCCACGCTGTAGGCCGCCAGCCGGTTGTCCGGGCTCGGCTCATAGTCGCCGAGGTCGAAGTACTCGTTCCCCGCGGCCATCACGTTCTCGTCGAAGATGTCGGTGAAGGCCTCGGGCACGCGATCGCGATCGGGCCCCACCGGAGCCCGCATGTGGATCGCATATTCCTTGCCCTCCTCGAAGCGGTGGTTGTACCAGTAGCCGTTCTCGCGGTAGGGCACGCTGAGGTCGGTCTCCTTGATGCGGGCCTTCATCTCCTTGAAGAGGTCCTCGCGCAGGGTGTTCACCGGGCCGAGCATCGCCGCGGTGTACGCGTTCTCCGCCTCCAGATGGGCCACCACCCGGCGGGTATGGGCATCGGGCTCGGCCGCTTCGCGCTGCGCCTCGGAGAGCCGCATCCAGAAGTAGGGGTCCTGGCGCGTGTGGCCGTGCGTGGTGATGGCGTGGGGTTCGCGCGCGGCGAGGGGCGGCTGTGGTGCGGTCATCCTGGGCGGGGCATCGGCGCAGGCGGCCAGGGCCAGCAGGCCTCCCAGGAGCAGGAGCGGGTGCGTGGACATGGACGAGCGGCCGGGCCGAAGATACCCGTGCCTCACCCAAGCACCTGATGCAGCACGTCCGGCGAGCGCAGCTCCTGGGCTCCGGGCACATGCAGCCGCACGTAGCGCAGCAGCACATCCAACAGCTCCCGGCGCTGACCGGTGGCCATGGCCATCGGCGCGGGCTCGTCCAACGAACCGGGCAACC
The DNA here is from genome assembly GCA_020847755.1 of Flavobacteriales bacterium. Classification (GTDB taxonomy): domain Bacteria; phylum Bacteroidota; class Bacteroidia; order Flavobacteriales_F; family PHOS-HE28; genus PHOS-HE28. The sequence continues at coordinate 8,925 of JADLBK010000137.1, forward strand.
AGGCTGCGAACACGGCGGTGAGCGGCGGAGCGATCGCCTGGGCATGCAGGGGCAGCTCCCCGGTGAAGCGCCCTTCGACCAGGTCGAAATAGGGAGCCTCCTCCTCCGGTGGTGCGGGCGCGAAGCCCAGGGCCGCGGCGTAGCCGAGCACGAAACGCAGCGGCAGATCGCGCACATCGCCACCGCTGTCCAGCAGCTCCAGGGCCTCCTCCAGGAAGCACCAGAGGCCCGGGTCACCGGACTCCTCGCGCAGCGTGCGGACGAGCAGCTCCTGCACGAAGAGCAGCTGGGCGGTGCGCATGGCATCACCGGGCACGCGCAGGTAGGGCCGGCGCAGCCTGATCTCACGCACCTGGTGCAGATCACGGTCGGCCCGCTCGTCCACCACCAGCTCCGACCGGGTGAGCGGCTGCAGCAGCGCGGCAGTGCCGGGGCGCCGCGCGCTCTTCGGCGTGCGCACCAGGTAGCTCCTCAGACCGAACGCCTCGGTATAGGCCTTCAGCACCAGGGTGCTGTCCGTGTGGCGGATGGTGCGCAGCACCAGGGCCTTGGTGGTGTGCAGCATCGCGGCCTCAGCGCACCACCAGCACCTTGGTGTTGCACTTGGTGTTGCCGTCCGCATCGGAGGCGAACACCAGGTACACGCCCGTGCTCACGCGGTTGCCGCTCATGTCGGTGCCCGGCCAGATGGCCTGTCCACCATCGGAGGTGGTGCGGTACACCAGGTTGCCGGCCACGTCGGTCACCTTCACGTCGCTGTCGCGCACCAGCCCGGTGATGGCGATGGGGCCCGTGTACGTTTCGCGCACCGGGTTGGGGAACACCTTCGCACAGGCGTTGGTGAAGCCGCCCTCGGTGGCCGTGCCGCGGTAGCTCACGATGCCCTGGTCCGTGCCGAAGAACACCTCGCCGCTCTCCCCGTCGATGGCCAGGCTGGTGATGGTGTTGCTGGGCAGCGGGCTGTTCTCGGCGGTGAAGTGGAAGATCTGCTCGGTGCCGTCAGGCGACACCAGGAAGGCCCCGCTGCTCTGTGTGCCGAGCCATTTGCGGTCGGCCCCGTCCACCGCGATGGCGCTCACCGCTTCGGTCTCCAGCAGGATCTGCACGTTGCCGCCCTGCTCGATCAGGATCTGCTGGCAGTCGAAGTCGCCACCGCCGAACACCGCGTCCGGCGCGTAGAACACGGCCACCCCCTTGCCGGTGCCGATCCAGATCTCGCCGTCCAGGTCCTCGGCCATGCTGTACACGTCCAGGGAGGGCAGTCCTCCCGTGCCCTCCGCGGTGGAAAGGACCTTGTACTGATCGTCCCCCGGGTCGCTCAGCGTACCGTTGTCGGTGAAGACGAGCATGCCGTTGCTGCGCGGGCGGATCACCCACTTGAGGCGGTTCTCGCGCGAGGGCAGGATGTCACCCAGCAGGGTGTTGTTGTTGAGCACCGCCCCCGGGGCGAAGGAGCGCCAGGTGCCGCCGGCGGTGCGTACGCTGATCGGTGCCGCGCAGTTGCTGTTGGTCACCCACAGGTCCCCCTCCGCATCATAGGCCATCCCGGCCACCTGCACGCTGTTCTCGGCACCAAGGCCGGGGTTCACCTGCAGGCTGCTGTTGTCGGCGTTGAAGATGGTCTGCACGGCGCCGCCGCGCAGTTCCAGCACACCGTCATCCCATGAGCCGACGAAGACGTGGTCGGCATCCTCCGGGTCGGCGGCCACGGCCATGAGGTCGTTCACCGCACCACCATAGGCGTTGGCCCCGGTGGCCATCAGGGGGTCATTGGACTTGTCGGTGGTGGTCCATTGTCCGCCGAGGAACCGATGCACCCCTTCCTTGCGGAACTGGTTCGTCCAGTTGCCCTGCACGCCGCCGGTGGCGACGTACACGCCGCCTTTGGACGCGGACATGCGCTGCGAGGAGACCGTGGACGGACCCGGCGGGAACACCGGCGATCCGGAGATGCCCACGGTCTGGAACACAAGGCCCTGTGCCCGGTCGGCCACCCAGATGCCCGTGCCGTCCGCCGCCGGGATGGCCATGGCCGGTGCCATGGGCAGGTTGTTCGCGTAGCCGCTGTACACCCCCGTGAAGGCGAGCGTGCCATCATAACGCGCCACGGCGTCGTTCTGGCACAGCAGCAACGTGGTGCCGTCCGCGCTGGCGGACAGGTCGGTGTTCTGCCGCCCGAACGCGTGGGTGAGCCGCTGCCATGCACCGGCCTCGCGGAAATACACCGTGTCACGGTCGGTGGCGCCGGCGTTGTGGTAATTGACCACCAGATGGCCACCCACCTCCACCACGGCGTTGAAGGGGCCGGCCGGCGTGGGCAGTTCGGTGCGCTGCTGCCAGGAGGTGAACGCGGCCAGGTTGGGGGCGAAGCGGTAGGCGGCGAACAGGCCTGCATTGGTGGCCGCGTAGATCGAGTCGCCCACGAAGGCCACATCGTTCACCTTCACCTGGGTGCCGCCCGGGGCGATGAACCAGGTCTCACGCACCTCCAGCGCCTCCAGGTCCACCACCACGATGCCGAAGCCGCAGGCCAGGTAGGCCAGCGCCCCTTCGAAGTGGATATCGTACACGCCCTTGTCGCCGATGATGTTGCTGCGTTTGATGTCGCTGAGGTTGCTGGCCGTGCCTCCGCGGAGCAGGTCGAGGTTGCCGTTGCGATAGGCCACCAGCAGGCCGCCCACGGCCGCGTTGTAGTTCAGCACGCTCACATCCACATCGCTCAGGGCGTTCACTTTCGTGAAGCGTTCGATCGCGCCGGAGGGCCGGTGGTAGGTGAACACGGCGTTGCGCGTGGCGCACCAGGCCTTGCCCTCCCCTTCGGCCACGGCCAGCGTCTGCCGGTAGGGGAAGTGGTCGCGCCATTCCCCGATGGCCAGCTGCGCCGCACTGGGCGCGATGAACAGCAGGGGGGACGACAGCAGCAGGGGTCTCAGCAGGCTCATGGTCGGGAACGGGCGCTCACCTAACGCGGAAGGCGGCCGATCGTTGTTCGGCACAAGGTAGCGACGGGGCGAAAAGCAGGATCCCCCGGAGGCGGGGGATCCTGTCGGAGGTCACGAGCGGAGTCGAACCGCTGTACGAGGTTTTGCAGACCTCTGCCTAGCCACTCGGCCACGTGACCCTGCTTCGGGCGGCCGCGAAGATAGGCGAAGGGTGCGAGGCGGGGGCTATCCCTCCAGCGTATAGGCCACGTGGTCCACATCGCCGTTGACGGGCGGGGCCTCCTTCTCCACCCGCACCCGCCAGCGGTACGGGCCCGGCCACTCCTGCTGCAGGGCCTGAAGGATGCGACGGCCCACATGCTCGATCAGGCGGCTGCGCACGGCCATCGCCTCACGCACCAGCGTGGTGATGCGGCCGTAATCGATGGTGTCGCCCAAGGCATCGCTGATCTCGGCACGCGCCAGGTCGCCCTGCACCTGCACGTCCACCCGATACCGTCCACCGATGCGGGCCTCCTCCTCCAGGCAGCCGTGGTAGGCGAACACCCGGATGCCGTTCACTTCGATCAGGCCCATGCGCGGCAGTGCTCCAGTCCGGCCTTCAAGCGGGCCACCACCTCGTCGCGGCCCAACAACACGCTCACATCGAACATGCCGGGACCCTGCATGCGGCCCGCCACGAACAGGCGGTACAGCGGCATCACCTGGCCCACCTTCAGGCCGTGGGCCGCGAGCACGGCGTTGAAGGCGGCCTCCAATGTGGCGGGGCTCGGTTCGGCCATGTCCTCGAGCGCGGCGATGTACGCCTCCAGCGCGGGGGCGGCCTCGGTCCTCCAGCGCTTGCGCAGCTCCGCCTCGGCCTCCGCGTTGCCCTGCAGGGGCGAGCCCGGCGTGAAGAGGTAGAGGCCCTCGAGCATGTCGTCCACGAAGGTGGCGCGCTCCTTCAGCAGAGCAGCGGCGTGCGTGGCGCGTTCGGCCGTGGTGTCGATGCCCTTCACGGCCTGCAGGCGCCCGCGGAGCTGTTCGCCGAGCACCGCGTCGGGCTGCCTGCGCAGGTATTGCTGGTTGAACCACCGGGTCTTCTCCGGATCGAAGCGGGCGCCGCCCTTGTGCACCCGGCCCAGGTCGAACAGGGCCGTCATCTCGGCCATGCTCATCAACTCCTGGTCGCCACCGGGGTTCCAGCCCAGCAGGGCCAGCATGTTCACGAACGCCTCCGGATAGTATCCCCGCTCCCGATAGCCGCTGCTCTGTTCGCCGCTGGCGGGGTCGGTCCAGTTCAGCGGGAACACCGGGAAGCCCAGGCGGTCGCCGTCGCGCTTGCTGAGCTTGCCGTTGCCGTCGGGCTTCAGGATCAGCGGCAGGTGCGCGAAGGCGGGGCGCTCCCAGCCGAAGGCCTCGTAGAGCAGCACGTGCAGTGGCGCGCTCGGCAACCACTCCTCCCCGCGGATCACGTGCGTGATGCGCATGAGGTGGTCGTCCACGATATTGGCCAGGTGGTAGGTGGGCATGCCGTCGCTCTTGAACAGCACCTTGTCGTCGATGTTGGCACTGTGCACCACCACCCAGCCGCGGATCAGGTCCTCGAAGCGCACCTCCTGGTGGCGCGGCACCTTCAGGCGCACCACGTAAGGTTCGCCAGCGGCCAGGCGGGCCTTCACATCGTCGGCGCTCAGGGTGAGCGAGTTCCTCATGTGCTCGCGGGTCACCGCATTGTACGCCGGGGCCGCCACGCCCGCGGCCTGAAGCCGGGCGCGCATGGCCTCCAGCTCCTCGGGCGTGTCGAAGGCATAGTAGGCCTTGTCCGCGGCGATGAGCTGCTCGGCATATTGGCGATACATCGCCTTGCGCTCGCTCTGGCGGTACGGCCCGTCCGGGCCACCGGTCCACGGGCTCTCATCAGGTGTCAGCCCGCACCAGTCCAACGCCTCGCGGATGTACTCCTCGGCACCCGGCACGAAGCGCTGCTGGTCGGTGTCCTCGATGCGCAGCAGGAAGGTGCCGCCGTGCTTGCGGGCGAAGAGGACGTTGTACAGGGCCGTGCGCACACCGCCCATGTGCAGGGGGCCGGTGGGGCTGGGGGCGAAGCGGACTCGGACGGACATGGGTTCAGGTGTTCTTCCGCTCTTGCGCTCCGGTGGCATGGGCCGGACGCAGGGTCGAACAGGCGCGCGAAGGTAGCGGGTGCCGGTCAGGGGCGCGTGTAGGCCCGGATGGCCTCGCCCGTGACATCGAGATCCTCACGCACCACGTACCAGGCCTCCTCGACGATGCGGTCCTCCAGCGCCTGGCCGTCGCGCTCGGCGTTCGTCCGCACCGAAGCCAGCCACGCACTGTCCTGCCGGATGGCCTGCGCGGTGCGCTCCATCAGGTCCACGTACGTGGGCGGTGCGAACAGCGGCCGGCGCGGGTCCTTGTGGCCTGCCGCGGCCAGCACGTGCCTGCGGATCTCCGCAGCGATCAACGTGTTGAAGTAGGTGGTGGGGTGCCCGTTGTCCAGCAGCATGTACAGGTCCAGGTTGCTTCCTGTCCACGCCGGGTCGGCCAGGATCAGGTCCTTGCTCCAGATGTACGGCACCTGATGATGGGCCAGCCGCTCCCGCAGCAGGCGGTCGCGCCAGTTGTCCTCGCGCCCCACCATCCACTCCTCCTGGTCCGGCGTCAGGTAGTGGAACACCAGCACCACATAGTCCACGCGGCTGGCCTTCAGGCGCTCGATGGCCCGGTCCAGGATGCGGGTGTTGAGCTCCTGCTTGTGCGCGGTGTGGGCCGACCACCCCTTGAGCCGGTCGTTGGCCCAGGCGGGCAGCACGTTGGCCGGACTGTAGAGGAAGCGCCGCCACAGGTACGAGCCGATGGTGACCGGATGCGTGGCCAGGTAATGGTCCGGGTCCGGATCGATGGGCACGCCCTGCAGGCGCAGCCCGTCACCGTCCAGCGCGAACCAGGGCTTCTGCCCCGTGCGCCAGTCCAGCGGCGAGCGGTCCATGTCGCTCACCATCAGGCTGAACACCACGAAGGGCCGGTCGTAGCGCAGGAAGGTCTGCTCGAACAGGAGCGTGATCTGGTCCACCCCGTAGCCGCCCACGCCATAGTTCAGCAGGTGATGCCCCCGGTTGAAGAGGGTGTCGCTGTTCAGCAGGTCCTGGAAGCAGCGTACCTCCGGCATGCACTGCGCATAGCTGTCGCCATAGAGCAGCACCGGCCGCTTGGCACCCACGCTCCGCGCATCGTCGTGCAGCAGGCTCTTGGCCTTGAACGCCCCGCGCCACCCCAGCAAGGGGTGCGGGTCCTCCGGCGGACCATATTCCCCGCCGAACAGGGTGTACAGCTTCCAATGGTCCGCCTCGTTGAACGAGTCGGCGTAGAGGTTCGCGTCGCGCAGCTTGGCGAAGGCGGGCTGCGTGCTGAACAGCATGCGGCGGTAGGCCCATTCGGCCGCCAGCAGGGCCAGCGCGGTGGAGCCCACCAGCAACATCCCGTTCACCAGCCCCTTGCGCCACGCCATGGCCGGCGAAGATACCCGGACGCCGGTCCCGTGTACCCGCAAGGGCCGTTCATCCAGACCGACCGCACCCCACCCGCGCCCGTCCTAGCTTGCCGCCATGCGCCTGCTTTCTTTCCTCTTCGGCCTGCTCCTGCTCATCGTGCCCGAGGTGCTGCGCGTCTACACCATCATGCCCTTCCCCGGCAGCCAGGAGGGTGTGGCCACCGACCTGCGGCAGGTGGACCTCGCCTATTGGCTGCACCACCACGTGTGGTGGCTGCGGCTGCTGGGGCTCGCTTTCGTGGTGGGGCCGGCGCTCCACACCCTGCGCACCGGTGGCTGGCTGAAGCGCATCGGCGTGCTGGTGCCGCTGGCCCTGGCCGCCACCGTGTTCTACCTGTTCAATTTCAAGTTCATGGCCGACAGGATGTTCCTGCCCGTGGAGCACAAGGTGATGGCGCCCGTGGCCGACGATGGTGGTGCACCGAACGACCTGGTGATCGCGGTGGAACGCCACGGCGAGGTACGCGCCTACCCCATCGAGCTGATCGGCTACCACCACCAGGTGCTGGACACCATCGGCGGCGAAGCGGTGATGGTGACCTACTGCACCGTGTGCCGCACAGGCCGCACCTACAGCCCTGTGGTGAACGGCCAGCCTGAGACCTTCCGCCTGGTAGGCATGGACCACTTCAACGCGATGTTCGAGGACGGCCGCACCGGAAGCTGGTGGCGGCAGGCCACGGGCGAGTGCATCGCCGGTCCGCTGAAGGGACAGGTGTTGCCCGAGGTGCCGTCCACGCAGCTCACCCGCGCGGAGTTCGCCCGACTGCATCCGCAGGGCTTGGTGATGCAACCGGATCCGGCGTTCATGAAGGAGTATGCAGGCTTGAAGGACTACGACGAAGGCACCATGGTCTCCTCGCTCGAAGGCCGCGACACCGCCAGTTGGCAGCCGAAGAGCTGGGTGGTGGGCGTGGTGCACAACGGCGTGGCGCGGGCGTATGATTGGAATGAGCTACAGCGCTTCCGTGTGATCAAAGACCTGCTTGGTACGGACACCATCTCGGTCGCACTGGCGAACGATCAGCGGTCCTTCTCCGCTTATGTCGTTCATCGCGATACGGCCGCCACTTCCCAGTACGAGGCCAATGGTGACATCACCGCACGTTATGTGGTGCATGTCCGGGCTGACACCATCCCCGCCTACCAGGAGTACTGGCACAGCTGGCGCACCTTCCATCCCAACACCACGCGGTACGGCGAACACGACTGATGGCACCGTGATGCGCAGCGCGTGCACACATTTGCACGAACCGACACGCACCCCATGCCGCGCCTCCTTCCGCTCGCGCTCCTGCTGCTGCTCGCCCCCATCGCCCGCGGCCAATGCCCCGGCTGCACGCCGGACAGCAGCTGCACGGTGAGCCCGGCCTACCCCACGCTGTGCCCGCTGCAACCGCCCGACGCCACCGCCGGCGTGCCCTACCAGGCCGACCTCACCTTCTGGCTTCCACCCACCTTCACCGACCCGGGCACCGGCTTCACGGTCGACTTCGAGCAGATGACCATCACCGGCATCAGCGGCGTGCCCTTCGGCCTGGCGATCGAGACCAGCGATCCGCTCGGGGTCTACTACCCGCAGAATGCCCAGTTCGGCTGCGCGCGCATCTGCGGCACCGCGCTGGGCGCCGGCACCTACCCCATCACCATCGACATCCTGGCACAGGTCTCGTTCAACGGCCTCTCATTGAGCGTGCCCGAGAGCTTCGCGGTGCTGCTGAACGTGCTGCCCGGCACCGGCGGCAACACCGGCTACAGCTTCACCCCCAGCACAGGCTGCGCGCCCGTGACGGTGACCTACACCGCGCTGATCGACGGCAGCCCCGACCCCACCACGCACGACTGGGTCTTCGGCAATGGACAGACCGCCACCGGCGCCAACCCGCCGCCGGTGACCTACGACCAGCCCGGCACCTACACCACCACGCTCACCACCACCATCGGGGGCTTTACGCTCGATGAGGTGAGCCTGGTGAGCGTGAACGGCAACTGGTGCGGCGATGTGGAGGAGCCCGATCTGCCCCTGGTGGGCTGCACCGGCAGCCCCGATCTGTACTTCGTGCTCACCGACGGCAACGGCCTGTCCGTGACCAGCGGCACGCAGGACGATACCGACAACGCCACCTGGACCGGCCTGGGCCTGCCGTTGAACATGGGCCCGTACTCCATCACCTTCTTCGATGAGGACCCTGTGAGCCAGGACGATGCGCTGGGCACCTATAACCTGCCGCTGAACGGCGCGGGCACCTATCCCTTCAGCATCGCCGGCGGCACGGTGGGCAGCCTGGTGGTCTCCGAAAGCGTGCAGCAGGCGTTCCACGACACCGATGTGGTGGTGGTGTACGGTGCGCCCGACATGAGCCTGGACTACAGCGAGCTCACCCAGACGCTCTGCCTCACCGACACCAGCCTGGTGAACGTGCTGTGGTTCCTGGACGGTGACACTCTCCCCAACACCGGCCTGTGCATCCAGGCGCTGGACGCCGGCAGCTATTGGGCGAGTGGCGTCAACGGGTTCGGCTGCAGCGGCGTCAGCGACACCCTGGTCGTGTGCCCGGTGATCGCCATCACCTATGATGCGGGCGTGCTCTTCACGGACAATGGCTTCGCCACCTACGCCTGGACCTACAACGGCACCGCGCTCCCCAACGCGGACGGCGCCTTCGTGTTCAGCCAGGGCGACGGCCTGTACACCGTGACGGTGACCACGGCGGACGGCTGCACGGCAGAGGCTTCGTACACCTTGACCACGGTGGGCCTGCCGGAGACGAACACGGGAGCCCGCCTGCGGGTGTTCCCCGTGCCGAGCGACGGCCGCTTCACGCTGCTGGCCGATGGGTTGGGCGCGGGGCGGTGCCTCCTGCGCCTGCTGGACCTGGGCGGGCGCCTGGCGCACCAAGCGCCCCTGCAGCTGGTACCCGGCGAGCCGATCGACCTGGACCTGCGCGGCACCCCGGCGGGCAGCTACCTGCTGGAGGTGAGCGACCCGGCCGGGGTGCGGGCGGTGCAGCGCGTGGTGGTGCGGTGAACCGAGCGTCCACCCTTCGATCCATTGCACACCCTGCAGCCCTTCGGGGTGGGGGGCTGGCAGGGCACGGCGGGCGAAGTGGGCCAGGCGCTGGCGGGGCTGTACCGCTATGACCAGCTGAACCGCCTGCGCGAGATGCGCACGCGGGCGGGGCTGACGGCCGGCAACGACTGGACCGAAGTGCCCGCGCCCACCGGGGCGGCCCTGGACACCTACCGCAGCAGCTACACCTACGACGCCAATGGCAACATCCTCTCGGCCGCCCGCTGGGACCAGAGCGGGGCGCCGTACGATGCGCTGGCCTCCGGCTACAAGCAAGGCGCGAACGGCGAGCGGC
>JADLBK010000138.1 GCA_020847755.1 Flavobacteriales bacterium
ACTTGTGCTTGTCCTGCCCGATGAAGTTGGAAAGTGTGGTGGACAGAAATCCCTTCAGGTCCTTCTTTCCACCCTGGAGGTAGTCCCAGGTCAACTTGCCGATATCGATCTTGCTGGGGGCCAGGTCGAGATCGAGCAGCCCGCGCGCCACATCGGCCGCGGTGAAGATGTCGATCGGCTTCTGCACCACTTGATCGGCGTAGTTGAAGAGCTTGATCACCTCGGAGATGCTGATGTCGAGCAGGTGGTTGCGGAAGAACACCAGTTCAACGCCACGGCCGTACATCAGTTGACCGACGGAGTTCTCCAGATCGACGGCCGCCTTCTCGCGGTCCACGTATTCCTTCAGGCCGGCCTCATAACCGGACTTGGCTTCCAGGGTCTGCATGGTGAAGATTGAGGGGGAATGGTTCAGAACAGGGGTGAACGAGCACGCCCCGCCGGAGGGCGGGGCGCACAGTGGTCAACCGAGGTAAGCTTTCAGCAGCTTACTTCGACTCGTATGCCGCAATCGCCGGATTGCCTTTTCCTTGATCTGGCGAACCCGCTCACGGGTGAGGTCGAATTTGGCGCCGATCTCCTCCAGGGTCAGTCCGTGATTGATGCCGATCCCGAAGAAGAGCTTCACCACATCGCGTTCCCGCTCGGTGAGCGTGCTCAGGGCCCGCTCGATCTCCTTGCTCAAGGATTCGTTCAGCAGGAGTCTGTCGGCCGGGGCACTGTCATTGTTGGGCAGCACGTCCAGCAGGCTGTTGCTCTCCCCTTCGACGAAAGGTGCGTCCATGCTGATGTGGCGACCGCTCACCTTCATGGTGTCGGCCACCTTTTCCGGCGGAAGGTCCAATAGGGCGGCCAATTCATCAGCGCTGGGTGGACGCTCATACTCCTGCTCCAGCTTGGCGAAAGCCTTGTTGATCTTGTTCAGCGACCCCACCTGGTTGAGGGGGAGGCGTACGATACGGCTTTGTTCGGCCAGCGCCTGGAGGATGCTCTGGCGGATCCACCACACGGCATAGCTGATGAACTTGAAGCCCCGCGTTTCGTCGAACCGCTGCGCTGCTTTGATGAGGCCGAGGTTGCCCTCGTTGATCAGGTCCGGAAGGCTGAGGCCCTGATTCTGATATTGTTTGGCCACGGAGACCACGAAGCGAAGGTTGGCCTTCACGAGCTTTTCCAGCGCCCGCGTGTCCCCTTCCTTGATCCGACGGGCCAGCTCCACCTCCTGATCCGCGGTGATCAACCCCTCCTTGCCGATCTCCTGAAGGTACTTGTCCAGCGATTGGCTTTCCCGGTTGGTGATCGACTTGGTGATCTTAAGCTGACGCATCCTGCTGGTCACGGTGCGGAGGGTGTTAGGGGTTGGTGGTCAGGGACTTCTGAAGTGGTCGGTCCTCTGGACCCCACAACGGGTGTGGCGCGAAGGTAAGGCCCCACCTCCCTACGGGACAAGATGCCGATCCATGCGTCCTGGGGTCGGTCGTTCCAACCATCTGGACCACAACCGATTCAGACCCCTAGACCATAGTAGGCCCGGGTGCCGTTGGGGTATACCCCCTCGATCAACACGCCACCGCGTTTGTTGGTGAGGGCACGTTCGATGTCATCCGGCTTGCTGATGGGCTGGTCGCCCACGCGCGTGATGATGAACCCCTCGCGGATGCCGCTGCTCCGCAGACGACCGGTGTCCACGGAGATGACCTTCACGCCGTTCGACAGCTTGAGCGCGCGAAGTTCGTCGGCTGTGGCGGTGGCCAATTGGGCACCGAGTATCTCGCTGAGCTCTCGCTTGGAGGGAGCTGCAGCTACCGTGCCGGAGCCATCACGACCGCGCAGGGTAAGGTCGATCACACGCTCCCGATCGTCACGCAGGACGGTCACGGTCACGTGGTCACCCGGACGGAACTTGCCCACCTGTTCCTGAAGTTGCGGCACGTTGTTCACCTCGATGTTCCCCACCTTGAGGATCACATCGCCTTCCTTGAGGCCGGCCGACTGCGCGGCGCCGCCCTCGGTGAGCCCGTTGACGTAGACGCCACGGATCCGCTCCATCCGGGCCTGTTCGGCCAGGGCTTGGTCCATGTTGCGGATGCTCACCCCGAGGTAGGCGCGTTGCACACTGCCGTATTCGAGAAGGTCGCTGGTGACCTTGCGCACGATGTTCGCCGGAACGGCGAAGGAGTACCCGGCGTACTGACCGGTGGTGCTGGCGATCGCCGTGTTGATGCCGATGAGCTGCCCTTGGGTGTTCACCAGCGCGCCACCGCTGTTCCCCGGGTTCACCGCCGCGTCGGTCTGAATGAAGCTCTCGATCGGGAAGATGTCCCGGCCCGGATCGTACTGGAGCAGGTTGATGTTCCTCGCCTTGGCGCTTACGATGCCGGCCGTCACCGTGCTGGTCAGGTTCATCGGATTGCCGACCGCGAGCACCCATTCACCCACCTTCACTTCGTCGGAGTTCCCGAAAGCCAGCGTGGGAAGTTCGGTCGCATCCACCTTCAGCAGGGCGATGTCGGTGCTCGGGTCACGGCCGATCACCCGTGCGGGCAGCGAACGGTTGTCATTCAGGTGCACGGAGATCTTGTCAGCGCCCTCCACGACATGGTTGTTGGTCACGATGTACCCATCGCCCGCGATGATCACACCGCTGCCCACGCCTTCCCGAGGCTGCGGTTGACTGGGCCGATAGCCCCAGAAGAAATCCTGGAACGGGTCCCTGTAACGGACCATGGTCTCGGTGGTGACGTGCACCACCGCGTTCACGGAGACCTCAGCAGCGGGGACCAGGTCCACCGGAGCGGCACCCGGGGTCAGGGTGGGCATGTTGACGGGCCGGGCCGGGATGGCCGCGCCGACGGTCGATGGACCACCTGCCGTTGGGGGTGATGGACGAAGGAACAGGTCGTAACCGCCCATGGCCAGGATCCCACCGGCAAGGGCGGCCAGGAAGTAGGGGAACGTGCGTTTCATGGTGTTCTGCGGCGCATCAAGCTGCATGCCGCACTGTACGAAACAACGTTCCTGACAGGCCCAGGCCATGCATCCTGGCGTTAAAAAGTGTTGATCATGGTGGGTCATCCATGGCGCGTGGCGGGAACACCGCGCGCATCTTTGCGTCATGGGCGGTGGCTGGAGCTTCAGTAAGTGGGAGGGGACGGGCAACGACTTCATCGTGGTCGATGACCGCAGGATGGAGTTCCCGGACCTGGACACCGACCTGGTGGTTCGTTGGTGCGACCGCCATTTCGGCATCGGTTCGGATGGCTTGATCCTGATCCGACCGGCGACCTCCGATGGCATGGCGTTCCACATGGAGTTCCTGAATCCGGACGGCAGCCGGAGCTTCTGTGGGAATGGCAGCCGCGCGGCGTTCGGCTTCTGGTCGGAGCTCACCGACGACCGCGGGCCTGTGCGATTCACAGCGATCGACGGCGAACATCATGCCGAGTGGTCCGATGGTCTGGTGCGCGTGACCATGCGCGATGTGGGGGCGGTGGAGCGGGTGGACGGCCGGACGGACCGCACCCACACCGGATCACCCCATCTGGTGGTGTGGGTGGACGATCCCGACGCGGTCGACCTAGTTCCGGAGGCAAGGGCGATCCGGTACTCCCCCGAACATGCCCATGAGGGGATCAACGTGAACTTCGTTCGATGGGAGCGGGGGAGGTTGGAGATGCGGACCTATGAACGCGGTGTGGAGGCGGAGACCCTGAGCTGTGGCACAGGAGTGACCGCCGCGGCCCTATCGGCCATGGCGCGCGGGCTGGTGCAGGGCTGTTGTGAAGTGGTCACGCGGGGAGGGCGGCTCGTGGTGGAGGCCGCTCCCGCAGGGCCGGGTTTCGTTGATGTGCGCCTCTGTGGCCCGGTCGGTCACGTCTTTTCCGGAACCGTCCCGCGATGAAGCACTGGCGGATCGTCGCGATCTTGACGGGCCTCCTGGTGCTGCTCGCCGCGGCGCTTGGCTATGGCAGCTGGCGCAGGATCTTCGGTCCAGGACCGGAGTTCGGGAAGGCTGAACGCGTGCTGCTGATCCCCACCGGGGCCACGTTCGATCAGGTGGTGGACAGCCTGACGGGCGCTGGTCTGGTGGCCGATGAGGCGGTGCTGCGATGGCTGGCCAGGCGAAAGAACTACGTGTCCCGGGTCAGACCCGGGCGATATGTGATCGCCAGCGGTACAAGCTTGAACGCATTGCTGAACCGGTTGCGCAGCGGCGAGCAGGATCCTGTCCGGGTGACCTTCACCAACATCCGCACCCTGCCCCAACTGGCCGGGCAGGTCGCGAGGTACGTGGAAGCGGATTCGGTGGCGATGCTCGCGGCGATGACCGACCCCGGGCTGATCGCGCGGCTGGGCCTGCGCCCGGAGACCATGATCGGGTTGTTCCTGCCGAACACGTACGAGGTGTGGTGGACGGAGCGGCCGGAGGGGTTCATCAAGCGGATGGAACGTGAGCATGGACGCTTCTGGAACGCTGATCGAAAAGCCAAGGCGGCGGCCCTTGGCCTGGAGCCGATGGAGGTGAGCACCTTGGCGAGCATCGTCCAGGCAGAGACGGCGAAGCGGGACGAGGCACCGATGATCGCCGGGGTGTACCTCAACCGATTGAGGATCGGCATGCCCCTGCAGGCGGACCCTACCTTGAAGTTCGCTCTCGGGCTGGACAGCGTCAACCGGGTACTCGATGCCGACAAGCGGGTCGATTCACCCTACAACACGTACACGCACCCTGGCCTTCCTCCGGGCCCCATCAACATGCCCGAGCCAGGCTATATCGATGCCGTACTGAACGCGACCAAGCACGACAACCTGTATTTCTGCGCACGGGAGACGTTGGACGGGTACAGCAACTTCGCCCGCAGCTATGAACAACACCTGGTGAACGCACGGCGGTACCAGCGGGCTTTGAACGCACGGGGTATTTACCGGTGATCTGTTGATACGAGGCTTCCTGCCTTCAGAGGCGGCCGGAGGAGGCCCCTACTTTCGCGGCTGAATATCCATGACGATGACGAAGATCAAGTTCGGAACGGACGGTTGGCGAGCCATCATCGCCGAGGAGTTCACCGTTGACAACGTGGCCCGCGTAAGCGTGGCCACAGGCAACTGGGTGAAGAAGCGCTTCCCTGCATCTCCGTCCATCGTGGTTGGCCATGATTGCCGCTTCGCCGGAGAGCTCTTCGCCGAAACGGCCACCAAGGTGTTCGTGTCCATGGGGATCAAGGTGCATCTGGCGCGCGGCTTCGTGAGCACGCCGATGGTGTCACTGGGCGCCTTCCAGCTCAAGGCCAGCATGGGTGTGATCCTCACCGCCAGCCACAATCCGCCGAGCTACAATGGCTACAAGCTCAAGGGGCACTATGGCGGGCCGCTGATCCCCGAACATGTGCAGGAGATCGAGGACATGATCCCGGCGGTGCATGGTATCGATCTGGCAGGGATCGACCTGAAGAAGGCCGAGGCCAATGGCCTGGTGAGCACGGTGGACCTGGAGACGATGTACGTGCAGCACGTGGAGCGCAACTTCGACCTGGCCACCATCCGCGAGAGCGGGCTGCGCCTGGGCTACGATGCCATGTTCGGCGCCGGTCAGAACGTGATCCGTAGGATCCTGCCCGACGCCACACTGCTGCACTGCGAGCACGACCCGTCCTTCAAGGGTCAGGCTCCCGAGCCGATCCACAAGAACCTGATCGAGTTCAGCGACCTGATCAAGAAGGGCGGCATCGACTGCGGCCTGGCCACCGATGGTGACGCCGACCGCATCGGGCTATACAATGGCAAGGGCGAGTTCGTGGACAGCCACCACATCATCCTGCTGCTGATCCACTACCTGGTGAAGTACAAGCAGTTCACGGGGAAGGTGGTGGTGGCCGTGAGCACCACGCCGAAGGTGGAGAAGATGTGCCGGCACTACGGCCTGGAGTACCAAGTGGTGAAGATCGGCTTCAAGTGGATCTGCGGCATCATGATCGAGGAGGACGTGCTGCTGGGCGGGGAGGAGAGCGGTGGCATCGCGATCAAGGGACACATCCCCGAGCGCGACGGTATCTGGATGGGGCTCACCTTGTGGGAGTTCATGGCCAAGAGCGGCAAGAAGCTCGAAGAACTGATCCAGGAGGTGTATGCGATCGTGGGACCGTTCAGCTATGACCGGAACGACCTGCACATCAGCGAGGCGCTCAAGCAGGACGTGCTGAAGAAGTGCTCCAGCGGGGCCTTCACGAAGTTCGGCGACCTGGAGGTGAGGCGGCTGGAGACGATCGATGGATGGAAGTACCACTTCGACCGCGATCAGTGGCTCATGATCCGCGCGAGCGGAACCGAACCGGTGTTGCGTACCTATGCCGAGAGCGATTCCCTGGAGAACGCACGGAGGATACTTGCTGCCTGCAAGGCCGCGATCGGCGCGTGAGCCTTACTCCTTGATGACCGTGGTACGGTCCAGCACCGCGCCCGACCTGTCCGACAGGGTGAGCACGTACACGCCCATGGGCAGGGATCCGATATGGAGGTCGGCATCGCGATCCTCGCTCGCAACGGTCCGCCGCAGGTGGGGCCGGCCGGCGGCATCCACCAGTTCGAGCATCGCTGCTGGTGCGGTCCAGGTCGCATGCAGATGGTCGGAGGTCGGTTTGGGGGTCACCACCAGACCTTGAATGATGCGGTCCCGATCGATGGTGATGAGGGGGCTCATTTGAAGACCGCCATCCAGGTCCTCGATGACCAGGCGGTAGTAGGCCAGCCCGGCCGGAGGGTCGACGTCGGAGAACCCGTATTCCACGAGGCTCTGGCTTTCGCCCACGGCCGTCACGCTGCCGATCGATGCGAGCACATCGGGGTCGGTTCCGCGTTCCACCAGAAAGCGCGCGGTACCCTGCTCTGAGGCCGTGCTCCACGACAGCTCATTGCTACGTTCTTCGGGCCAACCGCTGAACTGCACGAGCTCCACGGGGAGGACACCGATATCGCCCATCCCGGAAGCATACCCATAGAACCAGCGGCTGAACCGCTGGCCATCGAACAGCTTGGCCATTTCATACTCCACGCGCACCCTCCATTTGTAGCGCAGATGCCCGGCGGTCTTATAGATCAGTTCCTTGATCTCCGTTCCGCCTACGCCCATGTCGGTCCAACCGGCGCTTTGGCCCGTGCTGCCCAGGCTATTGGTGATCGGTGCGCCGCTGAAGGCCTGCCCTTCGAAGACGACCTCCCAGCGTAAACGACCGTCCGATCGGTGCATCGGGCTGCGGGCCCGATGCCCGATCCCGAAGAAGTCGGGCCCGCCGAAGTCCATGCAGTTGGTGGCAAGTGGCGAGACAAGGTCGGCCATGTACTGGCGGGAATAGCGATCGAGCGAATAGCCGCGGTTGCCCCTGTGCCAGTGCCAGCGACCCTCATTGGCGAATGACGGTGATGCGAAGGGCGCGCCGGCAAGGATCTCGGAATAGCCGTCGCCATCCGCATCCCCCCCCCCGCTGACCGCGCTGCCGAGCTGCTCTCCGGCCACGTTGGACTCGATGATGTCGATGAGGGCAGGGTTGATGCCAGCGGGAGTTCCCTGATAGACGTAGACGGCGCCTTCATCATCCTGGCCAACGGCGCTCTCGTAGCCGGGGCTGCCCACCACGATGTCCGCATAGCCGTTACCGTTGATGTCCCCGGCCTCGGCGACGCTGGCGCCCATATAGCCGTTTGTGATGTTCCGCTGGAGGGTGGTGCTGGGAGCCGCGCCGATGCCGCCGGCCGAACCGTGGAAGACGAAGGCGGCACCCTCATCGGTCTGACCCGATTCCCAGCGGTCCGCTCCGACGACCACATCGAAATATCCATCTCCGGTGATGTCGCCGCCGCCGGCCACGCTGACGCCGAACCGGGCTCCGGCCTGGTCCACCTCCAGGCGGCGCGCGAACGGCAGCACCACCCCGGCGGCCGATCCATGGTACACGAAGGCGGCTCCTTCACCGGCTTGACCGTTGCTGAGGTCGCGGGCCCCGATGATGATGTCCGAGAAGCCGTCGCCGTTGACATCCCCGGCCGTGCAGACGGAATGGCCGAACCGGTTCGCGGCCGGGGGCTCGCTGAGGACGACATGCGGTGCGGTGGGTACGCCTGTCGGAGCGCCCAGATACACGTAGGTCTGTGAGGTGCCCGGTGCACCGACCAGCACGTCGGCATATCCGTCCGTGTTGATGTCGCCAGCCGCACTGACGCTGGACCCGAACTCCGATCCCGCAGTGCCGATGAGCGTTGTGGAAGGGGCGGCGCCGAGCCCACCGGGACCGCCGTGATGGATGTAGGCGCGACCGGCGCCGCCCGATAGGGGCGCACCTACGATGACATCCGCATAGCCATCGCCATTGACATCGCCAGCTGTGCAGACGCTGGCCCCGAAGCGCGCGCCGCCTACATTGGCCTCAATCGTCGCCGAAGGGGCCACGGGCAGGCCGGCAGGTCCGCCCAGCCGGAGCTCAACAAGCCCTTCGCCCGCCTGTCCGTTGCTTCCATCGGGGATGCCGACCAGGGCATCCGCATAACCGTCGCCATTGACATCGCCGGCGTTGCCGACCGCGGCGCCCATCGAAACCCCGATGGCGCCGCCCGTGCCAATGATGGTGGGGGCGAGTCGCATGGAATAGGTGCCGCCCATGTACACCGCCGCCCCGCCTCCAAAGCCGTACTTGAACGCGCCCACGACGAAGTCGGAGAACCCATCACCATTGAGGTCGCCGGCGGTGGACACGCACTCGCCCATGAACGCGCCTGGTGCGTTCAGCTCATAGTTGAAGATGGCAGGAATGGAGATGCCGGAAGGCGAGCCGAAGTAGAGCCGCACCTGCCCTTCCTGGCTCTGTGGGTTCGCGAAGTAGGGGATCCCCACGAGCAGGTCGCCGTAGCCATCCCCGTTCACATCGCCCGCAGTGCTCACCCAGCGCCCCATCCACGCGTTGTTCTGATTGCTTTCCAAGGCAATGGCGGCTGTGGCGCTCAGTCCGGAAGCACTGCCATGGTAAACGCGGACCACCCCTTCGCCCGTTTGAACGCCGATCTGATCGCGGTACGCGCCGACGGCCACATCGCTGTAACCATCGCCGTTCACGTCACCGGCGCAGGTCACGCTCCATCCGAAGTTGTTGTCGTTCACCGTTGGGGTGCCGAACAGGGAGAGGACAGGTGCCGGATTGAACGCAACGCCCAGCGCATTGGGCCCCCCATGATAGATGAACGCCGCTCCCTGGTCGAAGCCGGGCGATACGGTCCACTGGGCGGCGCCGATGACCACATCGCTGTATCCGTCCCCGTTGACATCACCCGCGCACGCCAGGCTGCGACCGAAGTGAGCGCCGCCTTGGTTCCGTTCCAACCGGTGCGTGGGCGAGGTGTTCAATCCTGCGGCGCTGCCGAGGAAAACGAACACGGCACCCTCCTGGAACGAAGGGTAGGCGCTGAGATAGGCTCCGACGCCGACATCGCTGTAGCCATCGTTGTTGATGTCCCCGAGGCAGGCAACGTTCGAGCCGAAGTTGTCGCTGGCCTGGTTCATCTGCAGGGTGACATCGGGCACGGAGGCGATGCCGCCGGCTGATCCGTAATAGACGAAAGCCGCACCCTCGGAGAGCTGATTCACGATGTCGTCCTCCCAGGTCCTAGCACCAACGATCAGATCGCTGAATCCATCACCATTGACATCCCCCGCCGTGCTGGCGGAGCAGCCGAACTGGGCGCCCTGTTGGTTCATTTCCAGCACCAGGCTTGGGACGGCGGTGATGCCGGTATTGGACCCGTAATGCACATGAACCACTCCTTCGTTCGTCTGCCCGTTGTTCGAGAAGGGAGCACCGATCACGAGGTCGCTGTAGCCATCGCCATTGAGGTCACCAGCTGTGGCCACAGCTGTTCCGTAGTCCGCCCCGCTGACCGGTGGGGACAGCACCAGGACCGGACTGGAGCTCACCGGATCGATGGTGATCGGGTATACGGCGTGGTCGTCATCCACGGTGATGGTGACCCTTGTTCCGGCCATGTGATCCACACCAAGCCTTGAAGGGAGCTCGGTGCCACGGGCATCCCAGCAGCGCAGGTCACGGTAGCTGAGGCGGTGCGCCCCAAGGTGGTCCAGGAAGTGGACCTCACCACGGTCCACGGCCACCGGGATCAGATCACCTTCGGTCAACAGGTCCACCACCAAGGGGCCGACCCCAAGGGGGCGGGTCGCCAAAAGGAAGTTCTGTCGGAGCCCTTCCTGAGCGGCCACGTATTGGACGGTGACAGCGCCGTGCTGCCAGCGAAGATCACCATCCCGATCGGACACCGCGGACGGCTTCCATGGCCGGAGCCCTTCCGCTCGACCGATGGAACGCACCTGCAAGGATTGCCGCCACGATCCATCCGCGGCATCCAAGGAGAAGCCGGCCGCAAGGACCCTTCCGGACATCCCGTGGTCCGTCAGCTCGCTCGTCCAAACAGGCCGCAGGCTGCTCCGCATCAACCCGGTCGTGGGCATTGCGTCCACTGCGGACCCGGAGAGGCCCACGGCCGAAAGAACGACGGCCATGACAATGCGGGGGAGCCTCACGGGAGCAGGTCGGATGTAACTGGCAAAGCTACTGGAAATGAGGCCCCTTGGCAAGGTATGCCGGGTGCTCCGGATACCTTTGGCCCTGATGCGCGGTGGGAGGGAAGGCAGCTTAGGGGCCATGCGCGGCGGCTTACGGTCAACAGGGCTCGTGGCCGTGCTGTTCGTGAGCGGCCATGTCGTGGCACAGATCGTACCGCCCGATAGTGCGGTCCTGCACCGGGGTCGTCTTGCAGCAGTATCGGTGGCCGGTGTGGCCGTGATGGCCGGAAGCCTGATCGGGCTGAACGAAGCCTGGTATGCGCAGTATGACCGTGGCCGCTTCCATGGGTTCAACGATGGGGCCGAATGGCTGCAGATGGACAAGGCCGGACACGTCTTCAGCAGCTACTGGATCGGCCGATGGGGGCAGGGGCTGATGCGATCGGCCGGTGTTCCGCAACGACAGGCGGCGTGGGTGGGTGCAGGAACCTCGCTGGTCTTCCTCACCGGCGTCGAAGTGCTGGACGGGTTCAGTACGGGCTGGGGGTTCAGCGGTTGGGATATGGTGGCCAATGCAGCCGGGGCGGGCTTGTTCCTTGGCCAGGAACTGGCCTGGGGGCAGCAGCGTGTCAAGGTCAAGTACAGCGTGTGGCCCGGTCCCTATGCGGCGCAGCGGCCCGATGTGCTGGGCACGTCCTTCGCCGAGCAGGTGTTGAAGGACTACAACGCGCAGACGATGTGGCTCACGCTCTCCCTCGGGGCGGTGCGCCGACGGACAAGTGCATGGGACTGGTTCGGCGTGGCGCTGGGCCATGGGGGCGACGGCATGCTCACTGCGGAGGCCTCGCCTGGGGACGGGCGCTATCGCCAGGTGCTTCTGGCCGTGGACGTGGACCTGGAACGGATCCCCGTGCGCGGGAAGGCGTGGCGGACGGTCCTGTTCCTGCTGAACTGCATCAAGCTTCCATCGCCGGCCATCGAGTGGCGGAGCGATGGCCGGTTGATGCTGCACGGCCTCTATTTCTAAGCGAGGGCACCGGCGCCGTCCTGGAGCAGCATCACCTGCACCTTCAGCACGGCTGCCACCGTGAGACTGTCGGTCACCTCGCCGTCCATCACCATGCGGAAGAGCTCGGCGAAAGGCACCTTGCGCAGGACGAGCTCCTCGTCGTGGTCGGGCTGCGGGGGGTGGAAGCTGAGGCCCCGGGCCAGATAGATGATCGCATGCTCGTCGCTGGCCGAGTTGCTCAGGTCCATGTGGAGCAGTTCGGTCCATCGTTCGGCCACGATGCCGGCCTCTTCGCGGAGCTCGCGTTGGGCGCTGAGCAGTGGAGGGATGTCACGCCGGCCACCACCCTCGGGGATCTCCCAGCTGTATGCCTGCACCGGGTACCGGTACTGCCCGACGATCCAGGTGTTGAGGTCCTCGTCCAGCGGTACGATCCCGATCGCCAGGTTCTTGAAGTGCACCACACCGTAGATGCCCTGCCGGCCGCCGGGGTCGATGACATCGTGGTGGCTGACCGCGATCCAAGGGGTCTCGTAGCGAAGCTCCTCGTTCAGGGTGGTCCAAGGTCCTCGTTTTTCCATGTTCGTGGTCATGCGGCCAAGATACCCGCCCAGGAGCGCCACCTACCTTTGCCGCATGGGCGTGGTGCTGCGAGCCGGCGACAAGGTGTCCTTCCTTGATGAACAGGGTGGGGGAACCGTGCTGCGCGTGTTGCCACGGGAGCGCGTGCTGGTGCGAACGCACGAAGGCTTCGAACTGGAGTACCCTGTGCGGGCTTTGGTGCCACGCGTGATCGATGAGCACCAACACCGGGTGACGGATCACCAGGCCGGCATGATCGCGGCCAATGATGAGATGGAGGAGCGCCGGCGCCGCAGGAGCGCAGGTCGCGACCTGCGGCCGGGCAAGACCCCCAAACGGCCGGAGGACAGCAGCGTGGCCGAGGTGGACCTGCACCTGCACGAACTGGTCGAGGATGAGACCCGGTTGAGCGATGAGGAGAAACTGAGCTATCAGCTGGCTTTTTTCGAGCGCGCCCTGGAGGCCGCCATCCGTGACGGCAAACGGAAGCTCATCGTGATCCATGGCGTGGGTGAGGGGGTGCTGCGTGAGGAGGTGCGGCGCATCCTGCAGTACTATGACACCGTGCAGTTCCATGATGCCGATGCACGACGGTACGGGTCGGGGGCCACGGAAGTCGTCATCCACCGCCGTCGCTGAACGTGTTCGTTGACATCCTGTGCATCGCTTCGTCGCTGTCCGCCGCAAGGCGGAGAGAGGAAAGTCCGGGCAGCGCAGGGCACCGTGCTTCCTAACGGGAAGGGGGCCTGGTGGGAACGCCAGGCTCACGGAAAGTGCCGCAGAAAGGGAGACCGCCCCAGGGCCGCAAGGCTTGAGGCCGGAGTCTGGCAAGGTCCGCCTTCGCCAGGTTCCGGCGAGGCAAGGATGAAAAGGTGAGGTAAGAGCTCACCAGTGCCGGTGGCGACATCGGCAGCTTGGTAAACCCCACGGGCTGAAAGACCAAATAGGTCGGGGTCCGGCCGGATCACCCCGCAAGGGGCTCCGGACGGTAAGGGCGGCCCGTCCGATCCCGGCGGGTAGGTCGATGGAGGTCCATCGCGAGGTGGACCCTGGATAGATGACGAGGGCCCCGCTCCGGCGGGGAACAGAACCCGGCTTACAGATGCACAGGCCTTATCGCGAAGGGCCTTCACGCCACGCCGTCCGCGTGCGCGTGGGGCCCTTCGTCGCATCCGTCCGCGGCACGGAGCTTGCCGAACCGCCCGTCTACCTTTGACCCCATGCTGCGACCGCTGCGCGTCTGCGCCCTACTGATCCTCAACGCCCTGCTCGTCTGCCCGCTGCAGGTGTTCGCCCAGGAGGAGGTCACCGTCCGCGGGCGGGTCGTTGCCCAAGGTCATCAAGGCAGTTACTATGACCTCATGGTGGTGAACAAGCGCACGCGGACGGGCAGCTTCGGCAATGCGGATGGCACCTTCACCGCCCGTATGCTTCGGACGGACACACTGCTGGTGGGCCTGGGAGGCTATGTCACAAAACCCTTCACCGTGCGTGACAGCGTGCCCAAGGCGGCGTATGATGTGGTGATCGCCCTGTCACCATGGACCATCGTGCTGCCCGAGGCCAGCGTCCTGAGCGAGCGGACGCTCAAGCAGATCCAGCAGGATATCGCCAAGCTGGGCTACAAGGAGTCGGACTATCGCGTGAGCACCGTGGACGCGTTGCAGAGCCCCATCACCTTCCTGTACCAGGAGTTCAGCCGGCGCGAGCGCAGCAAACGGGAGGTGGCGAGGCTGCAGAACGAGGACCGGAAGCGCGACCTGCTGAAGGAGCTGCTGCACAAATACGTGGAATATGACATCATCAACCTGAGCAACGACAGCTTCGACGATTTCATCGATTTCTGTGCGGTGCCGGACGCGGTGATGCAGGGGCTCAGCCAGTATGAGTTCCTCATCTACGTGAAGAAGAAGTACGAGCTGTACAGCAGCCTGGGGCCCACCCGTCGGTATTGAATCCGTCCATGGACACGCGCTGCCTGCTTCGTCGCGCGGTGGAGGGCATCGCAGTGCTGCTGCTGATGGTGATGCGTGTTCCGGCCCAGCCGGACACTCTTCCGCCGGGGATCCTGCTGGACGAGGCGGTGGTGCTGGCCCAACGGGAGGGCTTCGACATCGCGGCCTTCATCGCACGGGTGCGCTCGGACACCACCTACCAGGATGCCTTCCTCAACCTGCGCCGACATCCGCACCGAACGGAAGGTGAACTGCGCGTGCATGACCCTCGCGACCGTGAGCGGGCAGGGTTCTTTCGCATCGCCCATCTGGTGCGTGAAGGGGGTATGGCTGCCCAGTTGATCGACAGCGTGCGTGAGGAAGGTCGTCTGCGCAAGGCGGATGGCGACCACCGGTACCTCACGGCGCGGATGTTCCAGAGCCTGTTCTTTCCGGAGGGGCCACGGCCCGTGCCGGCGGCCGTCGCGGAGGTGCCGGCAGCGCGTACCGGCGGTTCACGGTTCGAACGCTACCGTGCCGACCTCAAGGTGTTCATGTTCAACCCCGGCGAAGGGCTTGACGTACCGGTCGTGGGGGACAAGTTGGCGCTCTTCGATCCCACGATCGCCCGGTACTATGCCATGAGCATCTGGAGCGGCGAACGCAACGGGCATGATTGCTGGGTGTTCAGCGCGGATGTGCTGCCGGAGGCCCCCCGCCACGCGGTGGTGATCAGGATGATGGACACATGGTTCGACAAGACCACCGGACAGGTGATCGCACGCGAGTACCGCATGTCCCATGCAGGCATGTTGATGAGCTTCGACATCACCATGGTGGTGGACCTGGCCGTGAAGGAGGGGGTGCTTGTGCCCACGCACGTGCGGTACGACGGAGATTGGGACCTGCCCTTGCAGCGGCGCGAGCGCGTGCGCTTTTTCCTGCGCACGACGGAATGGTCGGCGTGGCGATAAGGTCCGGTCCCCGGATCAGTGGCGTCCCTGCGCCGCCAGCCAGCGCTCCGCGTCCAACGCGGCCATGCACCCGGTGCCTGCGCTGGTGACGGCCTGGCGATACACCTTGTCCGCGGCATCGCCGGCCACGAACACGCCGGGTACCTTGGTGCTCGTGCGATCGGGGTCGTGCTTCAGGTAGCCGGCCTCGTCCATGTCCAGCCAGCCTTTGAAGATGTCGGTGGCCGGCTTGTGCCCGATCGCGACGAAAAGGCCGGTGACATCCAGCTTGCGCTCCTCACCGGTCTTGTTGTTCACGGCGAGGATGCCGTCCACGGCGTGTTCGCCCAGCACATCCTTCACTTCGGTGTTGAAGAGCACCTCGATGTTGGGTGTGTTCTCCACGCGATGCACCATGGCCTTGGAGGCGCGGAACTTGTCGCTGCGGACCAGCATGTACACCTTGGGGCAGAGCTTGGCGAGGTAGGTGGCCTCCTCGGCGGCCGTGTCGCCGGCGCCCACGAGGGCCACGTTCTGCCCCCGGTAGAAGAAGCCATCGCACACGGCACAGGCCGTGACCCCGCCGCCCATGTCGCGCAGGCGCAGCTCGTTGGGCAGGCCGAGCCATTTGGCGCTGGCGCCGGTGCTGATGATCACCGTATCGGCGTGGATCTCGTCCTTGTCATCCACCCACACCTTGTGCACCGGACCGCTGAAGTCCACCTTGGTGACCCAGCCGTTGCGGATGCGTGTGTCGAACCGGAGCGCCTGTTGCTTGAGATCCTCCATCATGTCAGGTCCGGTGCGCCCGTTGGGATAGCCGGGGTAGTTGTCCACCTCGGTGGTCTGGGTGAGCTGGCCTCCGGGGAGGGGGCCTTCGATCATCAGCGGCTTGAGGTCGGCACGGGCGGCGTAGATGGCGGCGCTGTATCCGGCGGGGCCTGATCCGATGATCAGGCACTTGACGTGGTCGGTGGTGGACATGGCGGTTCGAGGGGCCGCAAAGCTATGCGCCCCGGCGGGCCGATGCGGTGATGCACATCACGCCGCTCACGGGATGCACACCAGCGTATCGAGGTAGGCGTGCAGCCCGGCCCAGACGCCGAGGCCGCCCTCGATGTTGCTGCGCACGTTGGCCGGCTGGGTGAACAGATCGCCCTGGGTGGCCACGTTGTTCTCATAGCTGCGGTAGAAGTCGTAACTGGCCTTGTCCAGGGAGATCAGCTTCACGGCCACGGTATCGCCGCGTTTGAAGGTGCTGCCCCGGTCCTCGGGGTCCGAGAAGCTGCTGCTGCCGCGCGAGATGATGAACTCGATGGCCTGGCCGTTGAAGTACTGGTCGTTGCTGGTGCTGCCCAGTGGCGCGGCGAAAGTGGCGTCCAACGCGGCGCCATCATCCCCGGTGTTGAGGCGGCGTGTCATCACGCGATAGAAGTTGTTCGGTGCCGGAGGATCGATGCTTCGGGCCCACAGGAAGCCGGTGCTGTCGTCGCCATCGCTGCCATCCTGGTCGATGAGGCGGAACCACAAGGAGTCCAAGGGGACGGCGGGCACAATGCGCGTGGTGCTGGTCAAGGTCTTGCCTTCGGCCTCGATCCGGAGGTCGTACACCCCCCCCTCCTCGCCATAGATGGCCGGGTTCGTGGTCGAATAGAGGCAGATGTCGACGTTGGCCAGCAGCTGCGGGTCCAGCCCGGTGGCCTCGGCTGCCAGCAGGATCTGCTCCTCGGTGAGGATGGACGAGCAGACCATGTCCAGCGTGTCGGTGACCAGACCATTGCTGACGATGACCACGGCATTCTTCACGAAGAGACCGGCGAACGAGCTCAGGTCCGTGGGAGCGAAGAAGCTCTGGGTCCTGGTGAGGATGATGATGGGCGGCTCACCGGGTTCGATGGTGCCCTCGACGACAAGTCGGGGCTCGGTCTCGGGAACGTCCACGGTGATCTCCTTCTCGCAGGCGCCGAGCGCCAGGACGAGGGCCGTCGACAGCAGCAGGGGGAGGGCGCGGTTCGTCATCAGAACTTGAAGTTCCAGGTGATGGAGGGAAGGATGCTGAACAGGCTCACCTGCTTGGCCACCACCTGCAGGCTGCCGTCGCCGACGTTGCCTTCGTTGTCGAAGTAGATGAAATAGGGGTTCGCGCGATTGTACACGTTGTACACGGCGAGGGTCCAGCTACTGCGCCAGCGCCGGGTGCGGTACGTGACCTCGCCAGTGGTTTTGTCCTTCACCTTCCGTTGTTCCTTGTTGTTGAGGGTGACGGCCAGGTCGAGGCGGTGGTACGGGGCCATGCGGAAGCCGTTGCGCTCGGTGTACTCGCTGACCAGATTGCCTTCCACGAAGTAGCGGTTCACCGGCAGCGTGGCGGCCTGGCCGGTGGAGTATACGAAGGTGCCGGCGAAGTTCCACCGCTTGTTCAGCTCATACACGGCCACCACGCTCAGGTCGTGGCGGCGGTCCCACCGGCTGGGGAACTCCCGCCCCTCGTTGATGTCGGGGAAGATCCGCATGGTCTTGCTCCAGGTGTAGCCCACCCAGCCATTGAGCTTGCCGGTGGCCTTCTTCACGAAGAGCTCGGCACCATAGCTGTAGCCGTTCCCGAAGACGAGCTGGGTGTAGTAGTTGGTGTTGCCGTTGGCCTGGGGTTCGGCACCCTCGGCGTACTCCACCAGGTTGCGCATGTCCTTGTAGTACACTTCCACGCTCGTCTCGAGCATGTTGTCGAGGAAGTTGCGGAAGTAGCCGGCGGCGTATTGGGTGCCGATCAGGGGCTTCACCTCCCGGCTGGCGGGGATCCACACATCGGTGGGCAGGGCGATGCTGCTGAAGCTGGCCAGATGCACATATTGCTGGCCCCGGTTGAAACTGGCCTTCACGCTGCTGCGCTCGTTGAGGCGATAACGGGCGCTGAGGCGCGGTTCCAGCGCGAAGTAGCTGCCCACCGTTTCGCCGCCGGAGAACGTTCTGGTGCCGGTGCGCTCGCCCTGCTCATCGAGCACGAACTCATCGAAGGGGCCCACATGCGCGAAGCCGGTGAAGCGCAGACCGGCGTTGATGCGGACCTCGTCCGTGAGGTCGAACTCGTCCTGCACGTACACGGCCCCCTCGTGGGCGATGAGCAGACTGGGCGCGAGGATGTCGAAGTCGGTGGTGCCGGTGCGGGCCTCCACCGTGCTTGGTGTATAGGTGTGATGGATGTACTGGCCGCCGTATTTGAGCGTATGGCGCACACTGGCGTAATGGCTCAGGTCCATCTTGAGGCCCACATCCTTGATGCCGCTGAACAGCGAGAAGGCGAAGAATTCCTGATCGGCCTTGAACTCGAACCGGTAGTCGCTGAAGGTGGCGGTGGTGTTCAGGAAGAGCTTCGGGCCGAAGACGTGGTTCCAACGCGCGCTCACCGTGGCGTTGCCCCACGGGATGCGGAAGGTGGGCGCATCGGGGTCGCTGTTGGCGAAGGTGAACACATCGCGTCCGAAGTAGCCGCTGAGATAGAGGCGGTCCTTGTCGCTCAGGCGGTAGTTCACCTTGGCGTTCACGTCATAGAAGTAGTAGCCCGAACCACCGAAGGCCGAACTGTCCGGGATGAAAGGCTTGGTGATGACGTCGATGTAGGTGCGGCGACCGCTCAGCAGGAAGCTGGCGCGCTCCTTCACGATGGGTCCTTCCACCGTGAGGCGCGAACTGATGAGGCCGATGCCGCCCTGGGCGTGGAAGGACTTGTCGTTGCCCTCCTTCATGCTGATGTCGAGGACCGAGCTGATGCGACCGCCGTACATGGCGGGGATGCCGCCCTTGATGAGCTCGATGTTCTTCACGGCGTCGGCGTTGAACACACTGAAGAAGCCGAAGAGGTGGCTGGCGTTGTACACGGTGGCCTCGTCCAGCAGGATGAGGTTCTGGTCCGGCCCGCCGCCGCGCACGTAGAAGCCGGCATTGCCCTCACCGTTGCTCTTCACGCCCGGCAGGTACTGAAGGGTCTTCAGGAGGTCCACTTCGCCAAGGAGCGCGGGCAGCAGCTTCACCTGCTGCACATCCAGTTCGGCCCGGCCCATGTCGGTGCTTTCGGTGTTCTTCCGGGCGTCCTTCCCGGTGATGGTCACCTCCTGGGCGATGATCGCATCCGGCTGGAGCTCGATGTTCAGCACTTGGTCGGCCTTCAGCTCCACGGTGATCGACCGGTCACCGTAGCCCAGGTAGCTGGTGTTCACCGTGTAGGTCCCGGGTTCCAGGGTCAACGAGTAGTACCCGTAAGCGTTGGTGGCGGTCCCTTTCTTGATGGCGGGGAGATAGATCCCGGCGCCGATCAGGGCCTCACCGCTGGCCGCATCCTTCACATACCCGCTCAGGGTGTGCCGATCCTGGGCGAGCGCCAGGGCGAAGGATAGGAATGCGAGGACCAGTGCGGGAAAGCGCATGCGAGGGTCGGCAAAAGTAGCCGTGCACGGTGAGGACAACGCTCAGGATCCATGAATGTTTGATTTCCCCCATGAGCGGTGCGATCGGATGTGTACAACGCTGTGCATAACCTCACGGAAGCTTCACATTCCGGGAAGCGCGGGCCGTCGGGTGGATCGGACCTTTGTCCGCATACCAGGAGCATGATGAACACCTTCCTCCGGAAGTATCACACAAGTCTGTTGACCTTCGGCATTTACCTGGCCCTGACGGCGTTCGCCCTCATGGTATCGCTTGGCCTGCTGTAAGGTGCACCCGGGACCGGCGGATTCGCACGGGATGTTTACATTTGCGCCCCCTTGGGTGTAGCGCAGCCCGGTAGCGCATCCCGCCGGTGGCGGGATGGTCGCTGTGAAATGCGGGACAAGGTCTTCGGGGTGTAGCGCAGCCCGGTAGCGCACTTGCATGGGGTGCAAGTGGTCGCTGGTTCGAATCCAGTCACCCCGACTGGTCCTGGGAGGGCCGCCGATCCGGCGGCCCTCTTCATTGGGGCGGTCGATGGGTGCCACGTTCTATATCCTGTACTCCGCTCAATTGGATCGGTTCCACATCGGTCACACGACCGAAAGGATGGACGAGCGTCTGCGCAAGCACCTATCCGGGCACGGTGGGTGGACATCACGCGCCTAGGACTGGCGGGTCGCGCATGAGGAACCATATGCGGACAAGGCAATGGCATCCCGGAGGGAGCTGGAGGTGAAGGGATGGAAAAAGCGGTCCCGGATCGAGGCGCTCATTGGCGCAGGCCGGTAGCGCATCCCGCCCGGAGGCGGGATGGTCGCTGGTCCGGATCCAGTCACCCCGACTGGTCCTGGGAGGGCCGCCGATCCGGCGGCCCTCTTCATGGGCGTTACTCCTCCTGACCATGGCCGTGTGCGTTGGCCCTCGGCGGACGATCGGCCAGAAGAACTCCTTGTTCAGGTGCGGACGAGACCACCGGAGAGCGCTCGGCAGGTGTGCGTCCGTGCGGGGTGAACCGTTGGTCACTGGGTTTCCGTGAAGAACGGTCCCCCCAATGCAGGTGCGCAGCGGTATTTTCGCGACCCCGACCCCATCATGTCCGATCACCATTATCTGGTCGTTCCCGGCCTGGCCCTTCTGCTTTCGCAATGCTCGCCGCAAGCCGGGCAGCACGGAGGGGGCGGAGAACAGGGGAACGACGCTCAGAGCCGCACCACCGCCATGGACATCCACAGCGCCGCGCGCCCCCGGGAGGCCGTCATCACCCACCTGCATCTGGACATTACCGTGGACATGCAGGGGCACCGGATCGCGGGCACGGCCAGCTACGCACTTGCTCCCGGGCACGGTGCTCGCGTGGTGCTGGATACCGATGGCCTGCGGATCGATTCGGTCACTGATGGTGGCGGACGCTCGCTGCCCTACACGCTGGGGGAAGCAGGCCCGTTGGGCGCCGCGCTCGAGGTGGAGCTTCCGGAAGCGGTTGATACCATTCGCATCGCCTATGCCACCGGGCCCGGGGCGCGAGCGCTTCAGTGGCTGAGCCCCGGGCAGACCAAGGGCGGACGGCATCCCTTCCTCTTCACCCAGGGGCAGGCGATCCTCACCCGCAGTTGGATCCCGGTCCAGGACAGCCCGGGCATCCGCTTCACCTATGAGGCCGACGTGCGCGTGCCGAGTGAGCTGATGGCGGTGATGAGCGCGGCCAACCCCCAGCAACGTTCAGCGGATGGCACTTACCACTTCCGCATGGACCAACCCATCCCGGCCTACCTGATGGCCCTGGCCGTGGGGGACATTTCCTTCAAACCGATCGGGGAGCGCACGGGGGTCTATGCCGAACCGGAACTGGTGGAGAAGGCCGCCTGGGAGTTCGCTGACATGGAGGACATGGTGGAGGCCGCCGAAGCCTTGTACGGGCCCTACCGCTGGGAGCGCTACGACGTGCTGGTGCTTCCTCCGAGCTTCCCTTTCGGCGGCATGGAGAACCCGAGGCTCACGTTCGCCACGCCGACCATCCTGTCCGGCGACCGGTCCCTTACCGCGCTCATCGCCCACGAGCTGGCGCACAGCTGGAGCGGGAACCTGGTGACGAACGCCACCTGGAACGACTTCTGGCTGAACGAGGGCTTCACGGTCTACTTCGAGAAGCGGATCTGCGAGCGGCTCTACGGACCCGAGTATGCCGGTATGCTGGCCCTGTTGGGTTATCAGGACCTTCAGCATTCCGTGGCGCGCTTCACCGGTGAGGGTGCCGAACAGGACACCCGGTTGAAGCTCGATCTGTCCGGCCGCGATCCCGACGACGGGGTCTCCGACATCGCCTACGAGAAAGGATATGCCTTCCTGCGCCGATTGGAGGAGGAGGTCGGCCGCGAGCGTTTCGACGCCTTCCTCCGGGCCTATTTCGATCGCTTCGCCTTCAAGGCCATCACCACCGAGGAATTCCTGGCCCACTTGGACGAACACCTGGTGCGGCCTCTGAACGTGAAGGTGGACATCAAGGAGTGGGTCTACGGCACGGGCATGCCCAAGGACCTGGTGGTGCCGGTGAGCGACCGGTTCCTGAAGGTGGAGGTGGAGATCGAGCGGTGGCGGACCGGCACGCCGGCCAAGGACCTGCGGACCACGGGCTGGAGCACCTTCGAGTGGATGCACTTCGTGCGGCACCTGCCGGACAGCCTCAGCGGCGACCGCATGGCCGACCTGGATGCCGCCTTCGGCTTCACCCGTTCGGGCAATGCGGAAGTGGTGGCGGCCTGGCTGGAGCAGTGCGTGCGCAATGACTATCCCCCGGCCTACGAACGGCTGGATGCCTTCCTCACCGAGGTGGGGCGCAGGAAGTTCGTGCAACCCCTGTTCGAGGCCCTGCAGACCAGCGAGAAGGGCCGTGCGATGGCGCGCAACATCTACCAACGGGCGCGCCCCAACTACCACTCGGTGACGGTGCGCACGATCGATGAGCTTCTGGACTGGACGCCGATGAGCGATCCGGTGACCTTGTGATCAGCCGAAGCACCGGCGCAGCACCACCGGGTCCAGGGCATGGCCCCCGGGAAAGAGGTGGCGCTCCACGGCAATGCCTGCCAAGACCAGGCGTTCCGCGTTCTGCTCCCACTGCGCCCGTGGCACCAGTGCGTCCTGCTCACCATGCACGAGGTCCACGCTGCAACCATGGAATGCCGTGGCAAGGTCTTCGTGCTGCAGCTCAGGCGGCAGGCTTCCTCCCCAGAGCACGGCCTGTACCGGCCGGGCCCGGCCGCGCGCGAGCCAGCGGGCCACGGTGGCCACGCCTTGGGAATAACCCAGCACATGCAGGGGGCGGCGTCCGGCGGTGGGCTGGAGGAGCTCGATCAGCGCATCGAGGTAACGTACATGGTCGTCGATCTCGTGCTCGCGGTCCTCGCGGGTCATCCACGCGGCGCCCACCCGCTGATGCGCGTCATCGAGGTAGAACCGGCTGAGCCCTTCCGGGGCCACCACGGCATCGGCACCCGCCACAGGGGCGAAAGCGTTCAGGAAATAGCGGGCAAGCTGGCCATACCCGTGGACCACCACCCAGAGCCGGGGGGCGGTGAGCGGATCGCCGAGCTGATGGAAACGGGCCGTTCGGCCCACGCGGATGAAGCGCTCCTCCACGGTTAGAAGCTGAGCAGGGCCTTCAGCGCCTCGGCCACTTTGTCCGCACTGGGGATCATGGCCGCCTCCAACGTGCTGTTGAGCGGGATGGCGGGCATGTCCACGGCGCCCAGGGTGCGCACGGGAGCGTCGAGGTGCTCGAAGCAGCGGTCGCCGATGCGAGCAGCGAGGGCCTGGGCGAAGCTGTTGGTGAGCTGTTCCTCGGTGACCACCAGGCAGCGGCCGTGCGCGCGCACCTGCTCCATCACGGTATTCTCGTCCAACGGCACCAGGGTGCGGAGGTCGATGAGGGTGATGCGGCCGGGGAAGGCCTTGGCGGCGGCCTGGGCCCAGTACACGCCCATGCCGTAGGTGACCACCACCGCGGCCTGGCCGCAGGCCATGGTGTCCGCATCGGCCTGGAGCACCACACGTGCCTTGCCGAAGGGGATGATGTAATCCGGCGAAGGCTCCACGCTTTTGGCGTCCTCGGTGCCCTTGATCTTGCTCCAGTAGAGGCCTTTGTGCTCCAGCATCACCACGGGATTGGGGTCGTGGTAGGCGGCCTTCATCAGGCCCTTGAGGTCGGCGCCGGTGCTGGGGTAGGCGATCTTGATGCCCTTGATGGTGCACAGCACGCTCTCCACGCTGCTGCTGTGGTAGGGCCCTCCGCTCCCGTAGGCGCCGATGGGCACGCGGATGATGCAGGAGACCGGCCACTTGCCCACGGTGAGGTAGGCGCTGCGGGCCACTTCGGTGAAGAGCTGGTTGAGCCCCGGCCAGATGTAGTCGGCGAACTGCACCTCCACGATCGGCTTGAGGCCCGCGGCGCTCATGCCCACGGTGCTGCCGATGATGAAGGCCTCCTGGATGGGCGTATTGAACACCCGGTGGTCACCGAAATCGCGCGCCAGGGTGGCCGCCTCGCGGAACACACCGCCGAGCCGGGCGCCCACGTCCTGGCCGTAGAGCAGACAGCGCGGGTCCTCCTGCATCAGCTCCCGGATGGCGAAGAGCGCACAGTCCACCATTACGGTGGGCTGACGGTCCTTCGGTGCCCGTTCGCCACGCTCTTCCGTGACGGGTGTCGGGGCGAAGGCATGGGTCAGCAGGTCCTCGGGGGAGGGGTCGGCCGCGGCGCAGGCGCGGTCGAAGTCGGCCTTCACACGGGCGATCGCCTTCTGCTCGATCTGCTTGAGCCCGTCGAGCTGCAGACGGTTGTCCAGGCAGTGCTGCAACAGGCGGGGGTGCGGGTCGCGCTTGCGGTGCTCGGCCAGGTTCTCCTCGCTGCGGTAGAACTCCATGCGCACCCCGCTGGTGTGGTGGTTGAGCAGGGGCACCTTCGCGTGCACCAGGAAAGGCCGACGCTCCTTCCGCACGGTGGCGATCACTTCGTTCAGCGTGGCGTAGCAGGTGGGGAAGTCGCTGCCGTCGATGCTGCGCACCTCCAGGCCCTTGAATCCCTTGGCATACTCGGAGGCATCGGCCACACGGATCTCGTCGGCGCTGGCGCTGATGTCCCATTCATTGTCCTGCACCAGATAGATGATGGGCAGCTTCTTGAGCACGGCCATCTGGAAGGCCTCGGCCACCTCGCCTTCGGTGATCGAGGCGTCGCCCAGGGAGCAGACCACGATGGGCGCCTCCTTGTCCGATGAACCATTGAGGTCATGGGCCACACCGGCGCGCTCCTTGTACCACAGGCCCAGGGCGATGCCGGTGGTGGGGATGGCCTGCATGCCCGTGGCGCTGCTCTGGTGCGGGATCCTCGGCATGCCTTCGCGCCGCAGGCTGGGATGCCCATAGTAGGTGCGGCCACCGCTGAAAGGGTCGTCGCGCTTGGCCAGCAGTTGCAACATCAGTTCGTACGGTTCCATGCCGATGCCGAGCAGGATGCTGTCGTCGCGGTAATACGGGGCCACGTGGTCCTGGGGACGCAGCTGCATGCCGAGGGCCAGCTGGATGGCCTCGTGCCCGCGGCTGGTCGCATGCACGTACTTGCTGGTCAGTTTGAAATGCTCCTCGTAGAGCTCCGTCATCGCTTTCGCGGTGCAGAGGAGGTCCCAGGCGCGCAGCAGGATATCCGTGCCGATGGCGGATGGTGCGGAGCGGGTGGTGGCGGTGGTCATCCGGATGGAGAGGGTCCGGCCAAGGTACGGCCCACCTGGTGGAGGTCGCTTGTGCGCCGTTCGCCGCATGGGCGCACCGTCGGTGTGATCGGCGCCACCGCACCGGGAGGCCGGTCTACTTTTGGTCCACATTCAACACCCCATGGACCGCAGAGCCCACGAGATCGACCACCGCATCGTCGGTGATGACATGCAATGCGTGGAGATCACGCTGGACCCGCAGGAGACCGTCCTGGCCGAGGCCGGCGCGTTCATGATGATGGACGAGGGCATCGAGATGAAGACCATCTTCGGTGACGGCAATGGACAGGAGCAGAGCTTCATGAGCAAGCTGTGGGGCGCCGGCAAGCGGGTGCTCACGGGCGAAAGCCTCTTCATGACCACCTATACCAACGTGAGCAGCATGCGCCGCACGGTGTGGTTCGCCGCGGCCTATCCGGGCAAGATCATCCCGCTCGACCTGCGCGACTTCGGACAGCGCCTCATCTGCCAGAAGGACTCCTTCCTCTGCGCGGCCAAGGGCGTCAGCATCGGCATCGCGTTCCAGAAGAAGATCGGGACCGGCCTTTTTGGTGGCGAAGGCTTCATCATGCAGAAGCTCGAGGGTGATGGCCAGGTCTACGTGCACGCC
The DNA here is from genome assembly GCA_020847755.1 of Flavobacteriales bacterium. GTDB lineage: Bacteria > Bacteroidota > Bacteroidia > Flavobacteriales_F > PHOS-HE28 > PHOS-HE28. The sequence continues at coordinate 25,837 of JADLBK010000138.1, forward strand.
GGCGGCACCACGGTACAGAAGGAACTTCAGCCCGGGGAAACGCTCCGTGTGGACACGGGTTGCCTGGTGGCCATGACGAGCAATGTGGACTACGACATCCAGTTCGTGGGCGGCATCAAGAACACGCTTTTCGGTGGCGAAGGGCTGTTCTTCGTCACGTTGCGCGGTCCCGGTCATGTGTGGCTGCAGTCACTGCCGTTCAGCCGCCTGGCCAACAACATCATCGCCGCTGCACCGCGCGCCGGTGGCGGCCGCCGCGAGGAGGGGTCCATCCTGGGCGGACTGGGCGGCCTGCTGGACGGGGACAACTGAGCGCTTGAACGAACGCTGTTTCGAGGGCCGGTGCCGTTGGTGCCGGCCCTTCCTCGTCGTGCAGTGGGGGGTCACTCCGCCCGTTCCCGCCGTGGCCCCCGGTCCAGGGTGTTCAGGAGGCTCTCCACCACCGAGAGCAGCAGGCTGAAGCCCAGCGCCCACCAGAAGTTGCGCACCACGAAGCCGGGCACCAGTTCGGCGGCAAGCAGCACCACCGCCGCGTTGATCACCAACAGGAAGAGCCCGAGCGTGACCACCGTGACGGGCAGCGTGAAGAGGATGAGCAGCGGGCGCACGAAGGCGTTCAGCAGGCCCAGCACGGCGGCGGTGAGCAGCGCGGTGAGCACACCATGGGTCTCGCCCAGGTCGCCCAGCGTGACCCCGTCGAGCAACAGGTCGCAGATGAGCACCGCGATGGTGGTGATGATCAGCCGGATGAGCGCGTTCATGGGCACAAAATAGACAGGGGCCCCGTGAGGCCCCCGTTCTTCGGTCGATGAGGGTCAGTGCTTCACGAGTTTCAGCGGCGTGGCCTTGCCGTTCAGGGCCACCACCAGGAAGTAGGTGCCATCGGCCTGGTCGCTGAGGTCCAGCGTGCGCTCGTAGCGGCCCTTGAAGCCGGTGACGGTCTCGTGGTAGATGCGGTCGCCCTGGGCGTTGTGCACGTCCACCACCAGGTCTCCGCGTTCGGCCACATTGAATTGGATGCGGTAGAAACCGTCGCTGGGGTTGGGCGCGCAGCGAAGGTCGCCGAGATCGGGCGCCCGGTCCAGTCCCACCGCACCCTTGCGCTCCAGAAGGGCCCTTTCTTCCGGTGACACCTCCACGGAGCCCACTTCCACGTGCATCTCGCGCAGGATGTCGCTGCGCATGGTGCGGCGCAGCTGTTCCATCTCGCGGCGCAGCTCGTCCATCTCGCGGCGCATGGTGGCGCGGTCCTCATCGGGAAACGGTGGCAACGGGGCCATCGGAGCCAGTGGCGGCATCACCCAGGAGCGCATGCGACGCTCGCCCAGGGTGCCGGTGAGCGTGCGGCGATCGCCGTCGCGGAGCACCTCCACGCGAACGGTCGCGCCAGGTTCCATGCGCGCGATCCGCTCGGCCAGGTCGCCGAATCCGGTGATCGGCGTGTCGTTGATGGCCACGATGCGATCACCGGCCAGAAGGCCCATGCGCTGGGCCGCGGAGCTGTCCACCACGGACCCTATGCGGGCCCCTTCGCCTGCGGCCTCCGGTCCTTCATCCCCGTTCACGCCGAGGAAGGCGCGTGGCCCCATCGGAACGATCATGGACGGGGCGTCGGGCTCATCCCAAGGGTCGAACTCGAAGGCGTCCGGTGCATCCGGCGCTTCGCCAAGCGTCACCTGCCGATCCGAGCGTTCGCCGTCACGGAGCACCGTGAGCATCACGACGTCGCCGGGCTTGTGCGCACGGATACGTTCCGTGAAGGCGCTGAGGCCGCCCACGGTCTCGCCGTCCATCGCCACCACCACGTCGCCGTCCTTCAGCCCGGCCTTGTCGGCGGGGCCGTCGGCGATCACCTTGGTAAGGGCGATGCCCTGCACATCGGGCTCCTTGCGGCCCTTGCCGCTCTTCGGGGTGTTGTACATCCCCAGATAGGCGCCGAGGTAGCCTCGCGGTGTGTGCATGGCGGCCTGTGCCTCATCGCGAAGGGCGAAGGCGAGGCTCATGTCCTTGAGCGCACCACCGTCGCGCATGCGGCGCAGGTCGATGATGAGGTTCTCGTCGGCCCCGATGGTGCCCAGTTCGTCCATCACGCCCAGTTCGCGCAGGGCGTCCTGCAGCGACCGCTCATCGTTGAGGTCGAACTCCCGTTCGATGCGGGAGCTGCGTCCATCCTCGGTGGTGGTGATCTCGATGCGCACTTTCCGGTCGCCGGGGTCCGCTTCAGCTGCCTGTCCGTCGGACTGGGCGAGGAGGGCGGGAGGGAAGGTGGCGAGGATGATGGTCGATAGGCGGAGAGCGGCGTTCATGGTGGTTGGCGAAGGCTGACCAAAAGTACCCGGGGCCTTGTCGGCCCTGCTGTTAAGAAAGGTGAAATGGTGTTAACCGTTGCCGTCGCCGAACGCGCGGTCGAGGTCGCGTCGGTCGCGTTTGGTGGGGCGGCCTTCGCCTGCGGCGCGCTCGCCGGCCTGAAGGGTCCGTGCCATCACCTGCTTCTGCAGGTCCTCCCAGGGCGTTTCATCCACCAGGTGATCGGGCACGAGCTTGGCGGCCATGCGCGTGCGGGGCAGGGCGATGATGCGGAACACGCGCCAGATGGGAGGCTGGCGCACGGCGATGCGGTCGTCGATGCGCACCTCGGAGGCGGGTTTGGCCTCGCGGTCGTTCAGCCGGACACGACCGCGCTGGCACGCCTCGGTGGCCAGGCTGCGGCTCTTGTGCAACCGCACGCACCACAGGAACTTGTCGATCCGCATCCGGACAAAGGAAGCGGAACGAAGCGGGTCCGCGCGCTCATCCCACCCCGGAAGCCGCCCCCAAGAAAAAGGCGGCGCTCATCGCGCCGCCTGGTGACCCCGGAGGGATTCGAACCCCCAACCAACAGAACCGGAATCTGTCATTCTATCCAATTGAACTACGGGGCCGGTCCGTTCACGGGACGGGCATGCCCGTCCGTGAAGCGCGGCAAAGATAGCGATCCGGCCCTCCACGCAGCAGGAAGCCCTACCTTTGCCGGCCTTTTGCACGGCCCTTCAATCCCTGCCGCCCCTGCGGTGCCTCCCATGACCGACCTGCGCAACATCGCCATCATCGCCCACGTGGACCACGGCAAGACCACGTTGGTGGACAAGATCCTCCACCAATGCCAGCTCTTCCGTGTGAACGAGGAGGTCAAGGACCTGTTGCTGGACAACAACGACCTGGAGCGGGAGCGCGGCATCACCATCCTCAGCAAGAACGTG
>JADLBK010000139.1 GCA_020847755.1 Flavobacteriales bacterium
CATTGCCTTTCACCGCGCTCGCCTCGTCCACGTTGCACACGTACATCACCGGCTTGCTGGTGAGCAGCTGGAACTCGCTCAGCAGGGCCGGATCATCGTGGGCGGTGACGACCGTGCGGGCGCTCTGCCCCTTCAGCAGGGCCTCGCGGATGCGGGTGAGCAGTTCGAAGCGCCGCTTGGCTTCCTTCTCGCCGATCTGGGCCTGTTTCTCCACCTTCTTGATGCGGGCCTCCACCGTCTCCAGGTCCTTCAGCTGCAGCTCGATGTCGATCACCTCCTTGTCGCGCACGGGGTCCACGCTGCCATCCACGTGCACCACGTTGGGGTCGTCGAAGCAGCGCAGCACATGCAGGATGGCGTCGCACTCGCGGATGTTGCCGAGGAACTGGTTGCCCAGCCCCTCGCCCTTGCTGGCGCCCTTCACCAGGCCGGCGATGTCCACGATCTCCACGGTGGTGGGCACGATGCGCTGGGGCTTCACCAGCTCGGCGAGCTTGTTGAGGCGCGCATCGGGCACGGTGATGGTGCCCACGTTCGGCTCAATGGTGCAGAAGGGGAAGTTCGCCGCCTGCGCCTTCGCGTTGCTGAGGCAGTTGAACAGGGTGCTCTTGCCCACGTTGGGCAGGCCGACGATGCCGCATTTCAGTCCCATGATCTCCGGAAAGGGCCGCGAAGGTACCGATCCACCGCCGCTTCCCACCCAGTGACCGGATGCGTTGCTTTACCGCCATGAAGATCGACGTGGACCTGGCGCGGAGCCTGACACCCGGATGCCATGAACGCCTGCACTTCAACAACGCCGGCGCCGGCCTGATGCCGCAGCCCGTGCTGGAGGCCGTGAAGGCGCACCTGGACCGGGAGGCCATGATGGGCGGCTACGAGGCGGCCGCCGCCGCCGCGGAGCTCCACGAGCACACCTACGCGGCCCTGGCCCGCCTGCTGAATTGCGCGGTGGACGAGATCGCCCTGCAGGAGAACGCCACCCGCGCGTGGGACATGGCGTTCCACAGCATACCGCTCCGGGCCGGTGACCGCATTTTCACCGGCCATGCCGAATACGTGAGCAACTGGCTGAGCATGGTGCAGGTGAGCCGGCGCACCGGCTGCACGGTGGAGGTGGTGCCGAACGGCCCCGATGGCGCCATCGACCTGGACGCCCTGCGGCGCAGGCTCGACGACCGGGTGAAGCTCGTAGCGCTCACCCACGCGCCATCCAGCAACGGGCTCATCAACCCCGCCGAGGAGGTGGGCGCGATCGTGCGCGGCAGCGGTGCGCTCTACCTGTTGGACGCCTGCCAGAGCGTGGGGCAGCGGGTGGTGGACGTGGAGCGCATCGGCTGCGATCTGCTCACCGCCACCGGGCGCAAATTCCTGCGCGGCCCGCGGGGCACGGGCTTCCTCTACGTGCGCCGGTCCGCGCTCGACCGGTTGGAACCGCCCTTCGTGGACCACTTCGCCGCGAGCTGGACGGACCGCGAGCACTTCGCCTGGCGCCCGGATGCCCGACGCTTCGAGGACTTCGAGCACAGCGTGGCGGGTCGCATCGGGCTTGGGGTGGCGGTGGACCATGCGCTCTCCTTCGGGATGGACGCCATCGCGGAACGCACGGCCACCCTGGCCGGCGACCTGCGCGCCGGACTGGCCGCACTGCCCGGTGTGGCGGTGCGCGACACGGGGTCCGTGCGCGGCGGCATCGTCACCTTCACCGTGGAGGGCATCGACGCGCCGGACCTGCAGGCGGCCTACGCCAGAGAAGGGATCAACGTCACCGTGGCACGGAAGGAGATCGCCCGGCTTGATCTGGAGGAGCGGGGCCTCGACCGGGTGCTGCGCGCCTCGCCGCACTACTACAACACCGCCGACGAGGTGGAGCGCTTCCTGCAGGTCACGCGGGACCTGGTCGCGGGTTGAGGCCTGCCGGGTAGCTTCGCCGGCATGTCGCAACTCCCCCAGCTCATCGGCGCCGCCTTGCTGTTGGCCGCCTACGCCCTGTCGCAGACCGGCCGGATCAAGGGCGATTCGCCCGCCTACCTGCTGCTCAACCTCCTGGGCGCCCTGTTGCTGGCGATCGATGCGATCAGGGCCGTGCAATGGGGCTTCATCATCCTGGAATGCGCCTGGGTGCTGTTCTCGCTCCCGGGGCTCTACCGCCTGCTGGTCCGCAAGGGCGCCGGGCCTGCTTGAACGGTACCCCACGAAGAAGGGCGCCCGAAGGCGCCCTCATCGATCGGCGGACCCGTAGGGATTCGAACCCCAAACCTTCTGATCCGTAGTCAGATGCTCTATCCAATTGAGCTACGGGTCCAGCAAAAGCGGCTGCGAAGATAACGGATCCGGCGAACCCCGATCAGGGCTTGTAGTACTTCAGCGCCTCAGGCATGTACGCCTCCAGGTCGTGCACCCGGGTCTCGTCGCTCGGGTGGGTGCTGAGGAACTCCGGCGGCTTGGACCCACCCCCGGCCGCCATGCGCTGCCAGAAGGCCGGTGCGCTCCGCGGATCGTATCCGGCCATGGCCATGAACACCAGGCCCATCTTGTCGGCCTCCGTCTCGTGCTTGCGGCTGTACGCCAGCATGCCCAGTTGGCTGCCGATGCCGTACGACTGGAGGAAGATGTCCCGCGTGAGCCCCGGCTTCGACGCCGTCAGCGCCTCCAGCGTCATGCCCGCTCCTTGGATGGCGAGGGCCTGGCTCATCCGCTCGTTGCCGTGGCGCGCGATGGCGTGGGCGATCTCGTGCCCCATCACCACCGCCAGGCCGGCCTCGTCCTGTGTCACCGGCAGGATCCCGGTGTACACCACCACCTTGCCGCCGGGCATGCACCAGGCGTTCACCGTGGGGTCGTTCACCGTGTTGAACTCCCACTGGAACCCGGCCACCCGGTCCGATGCCCCCACGTCGCCGAGGTAGGTGGTGGCCGCCTGGGCGAGCCGATCGCCGATGCGCCTCACCTGGGCGGCCCGGGCGTCAGAGGCCGGGAGCACCTGGTTCTGCTGCAGGAACTCCTGATAGGCCGTCAGCGACATGCCCATCATCTCGCTTTCGGGCAACAGGTTCAGCTGGCTGCGGCCGGTGATGGGCACCGAGGAGCATCCGGCGGCGACCACCAGGGATGCGAGCAATGTGGCGCGGTGCAGCATCCTGGTCACTGGATGGTGGCGGAAAGGCCGCGGTCCAGCAGGGCCACGCACATGGGCTCCAGCGTGTCGAAGGTGCCGCGCTTCACGCTGCACTTGCCGCTGTAGTGCACGATCCAGGCGCATTGCTCGGCCTGGATGGGGTCGTGCCTGCAGATCTCCACCAACGAGCCGATCACGTGGTCGAAGGTGTTCACATCGTCATTGTGCAGCAGCAGTTCACGCTGCGGTCCATGCTCGCAGAGCAGCTCAACGAGCAGGGCCTCCTCATGTTCGGGCAGGTGCGCCATCGGGAAAGGATGGTGCGAAAATAAGCGGTCGCTCCGCTCTACGGCGTCACCAGGGCCGGGTCCACCAGCACCTCGGCCCCGAAGCGCTGCAGCAGCGCCCGCGCCTCGGCCACGGGGATCCGCCTGCCGTTGAGGTAGGCCGTGATGAAGGCGTCCTTCACCCCTTTGTTCACCGCGTCCTCGCGGCGTGTGCGCACCACATCCAGGTCGCGGAAGATGCCGGTGGTGTACCGGATCCGACCGCCGGCGATGGCCTCGCTGTTGAGCGGGGTGATGTTGAACAGCTTGTCCAGCGCGACCGGCTTGGAGTACACACCGACCTGCACGGTGAAGAAAAGGCCCTTCACGGTCTCCACCTGCTTGGCGGGTGCGGCGGTGGGATCGTTGTAGTAGGCCGTGGCGTCCACCGGCGGGTTGAACTGTGCCATCACCTCGGCGGCCGTGGCCGGGTAGTTCACCAGTTCCTGAGCGGCAGCGGTGGGCGGGGGCTGCAGTTCCGAGGGGCGTTGAACGGTCGCCTCGGTCGCCGGCGTTGCTGCAGGGGGCGGCACTGGGGTCGGCGCGGGTGCGGGCTGCGTGGCCACCGGGGTCGGGGTCGGCGCTGCGGGGCGAGCTGCGGGTGTGGTCGCGGCCAGGTCTCCGCCACCTTGGGCGATGCGTCGGGCCTCGGCCAGGGGTATGCGCTTGCCATTGTAGAAGGCCACCACGAAGGCGTCGGTGTAACCCCGACCGCGCACCGTGCCCTTGGCCTCATCCGCCGCCTCGAAGCGGGTGAAAAGACCGGCCGTATAGCGGATCAGCCCGCTGGTGGTCCGCTCCCCGGTCACCGGCGACAGGTCGCTGAAGGCCCGCTGCGGCACCGGGTCGCGGAAGGCGCCGATCTGCACGCTGAACACCAGCCCGGCGGGCAGGGGCTGCTCCATGGGGATCGGCGTGGCACGGGGCAGCGGCGTGGCCGCCATGTCGAACACATCCCGCCGCAGCGGCTCCGCCGTGATCTCCAATCCACGGGTGCCATCCACCGCAGGAACGGCCGTCACCGGCGCCGGGGCAGCGGTCGGGTCGGCGGCCGCATCCACAGGGGCGCCGACAGGTTCACGCGCGGGTGGACCCGGAGCGGTCACAGGACCCGGGACCTGCCCTGCCCGCACCTCGGCGAGCAAGGGATCCACACGACGGGTGCGCTGCTCCAAGGCCATGATGCCGGTGGCCTGGTCGTCGTTGAGCTGCTGCAGGTAAAGCGCGGCCTGACCATCGTTGAGGGCGGCCGCACCACGAAGTCGCTGCGATGCCGCGCTGAGCGAGTCGCCGCGCTGTGCGAGCAGGGTCGAGCGGGCGCGCAGGGTGGCCACTTGCTCGCGCACGGCCGCCTCCTGACCCACCGCCGCGGTGCGTTCCAGCTGATCCGCTTCGGTGGTCAGCGCAACGGCCAACCGCTTCATGCCGTCAGCCTCCTCCGCCGCCGCTGTGCCGGCCTCCTGCTGTTCCATGGCCTTCACCTTCGCCTGGAAATAGCGGCTGTGGTCCGCGTTGTCCATCACCAGCAGATGCTCCTCGCCGCTCAGGTAGTAGAAGGCCTTCAGCTTCTCGGCGAAGGCCTTGGCCTCGGCCACTTCGCGCTGGCGCTGCTCCAGGGAGCGTGCTTCCTCCGCAGTGAGCAGCGACGCCTGGTGCAGCGAATCCGAGAGGGTCTGCAGGCGGAGCGCCTCGCGCTCCAGTTCGGGCCGGGCCTTCTTCCGTGCGGTGAGGGCACTGTCGCGCACGGCCACCGCGCGGTCGGCCAGGGCGATGGACCGCTGTTCGTCTCCCGCTGACCGGTCCATGGCGACCTTGGCCCGATCCCGCAACACCGTTTCATCCTCCTGCAGGAGCTCGCTCATGCCATCGGTGAAGAGCGTGTCGCTGGAGAGGAAGGCCGTGTACCGGACCTGGCCGGCCGGGTCGAGCGGGACCGCGCCTGCGGGAACAGATGCGGCAGAGCCCTGCTCCGCTCCAGTGGTGTTGGCCGGCTTCGCGCCATCGTCCGTGGGAGGGGCACCCGGCCGGTCGAGCGCGACAACGGGTGCATCATCCATGCGCGCCACGGTGTTCGCTGGCACGGTGGTCGGAACATCCACGCGAGCCTCCGGCACCACATCGTCCGTTCGGACGGTATCCGTCGCCGGGGCCGCAACGATCCCTACCGGGGCATCGCCGGCCTGTGCGCCCTCGGGCACCTGCGCCACGGCCGTGGCCGGACCGAACATGCGTTCCTCCACCTGCGCCAGGGTGAGCACCTCACCCCGCAGGAACCGGTCTCCGGAGATGTAGGCCTGTGCGGTGATGGCCCGGTCGAGCGCGGCCAACGCCTGCAGCTCGGCGGTGTAGGCCAGGCGATAGAGGCTGTCGCGGGCCAGGATGTCCTCCGATCGGTCGGCGAGCTTGCGCAGGCGATCACCCTCGGCGGCATACGTGCGCGAGCTGCCTTCCTCGGAGCGGGACAAGGCGAGCACCGGTTCATCCGGCGCCAGACCGAGCCGGGCCACCTGCGCCCCGAGCACCTTCAAGCTGTCGCGCCCGGCCTTCAGCTCCTCGCGGGTGATGAAGGCCATGCGCTGGCCCATCTCCGTTCGAAGGATGAGCTGGTCATCGATGGAGCGGTCGGCCTCCTTGCGGATGCGGTCGTAGGTCTTTCCCTGCACGGTGTCCAGCATCGCCTCCAGGGAATCGATGCGGACCTGCAGCAGGTCCATCTCCGCCAGGTCCTTGTCACGCAGCGCAACGGCCTCGCCGACCTCGCCGGAGCGCACCTCCAGTTTGCTGGAATAGACCGCCGTGGGTCGGCCGGCGATGGCCACGTAGCGGGCGGCCTCCGTGCCGGACAGCGCCCCCCCTGAACGCACGGCCTCACGATCGATGCCGGATGCCGGTGCGGCGGTGACGAGCGGATCGGTGCGCATGGCTTCGGCCCGCAGGCGCTCGGCACGGGCTTCTTCGGCACCCTTGAGCATGCGCAGGCGGTCCACGCGCGGCAGCACTTCGGCGGAGCGGGCCGGATCACGTTCGATGATCTTCAGCTGACGCTGCACCTGCACATCGATGCTGTCCACCAGGATGGCGCTCAGGGCGCTCAGGGCGGCCACCCGTTCATCCAGGTCCTGAACGGCCTCCAGGCGGGCCACATCGGCCGCATGACCCGGGGTCAGCAGTTCGATGATCTGCTCGTCGGAAAGGCCCGCCGGCAGTTCCAGCGCGGTCCCGGAGACCACGGCCACCTCGGGGCTGTCCACAGGCAGTGTCGTCGTTTCCACGGCGATGCGCTCGGCGGCGATGGCCGCATCGAGGCTGTCGATCCGCGTGCGCACCTCGGTGATCCGCGCCGTTACGCGCTCGCGCTCCTGACGGTCGCGCGTGGCCGCCCTCAACTGCTGAAGCTCGGCCACCTCGTTCTCCAGAACGAACCGCTGCTGCTCGGCGGTCACGATGGGCGGCGCGGCTGCCGTGGGCTCCTGGACCTGGCTGCCCGGAAGCTCCTCTTCACGGATCTGCTGCGGCGTCGGCGGCTCCTGGACCACTGGCGGCGCCTCCACGGCTCCACTGCTCGATGTCGCACGGTACGCGGATGTGGTGGCCCCCTCAGGCTGCGCGACGATCGCTCCATCCGCCCCCACGGCACCATCAGACCTGGCTTCCGCACCGGAAGGAGCATTGCGCCGTGCGAGCGTTCCGTCCGGGAGCGTGGCACCGTCCGCTGGGGCCGCTTCGCCGGTGGCCTGCACCGAAGGAGGCCCTTGCGCCGCTCCATTGGCGGTTGTGGATGGCGGTTCGCCGGTGATCGCGGCGCCGTCCTGCGCAGTGATGCCTTCCGGCTGCGCCACCAGCACCGGCGCCGCCTGTTGCTGCTGTCCTGCGGGTGCAGCGATGGTGCGCGCCGCGGCCTGTTCGGCGGTCACTCGCTCCGGAACGGCGGTCGTGGTCGCGGAGCGGGTCCCCACTGCGGCAAGGGCTTCACCCATCTGCCAGTCGTACCGTGCGGTGGGCTCCTCGGCCAGCAGCTCCGCTGCGGCCCCACTGTATCGTTCGTCCACCGCCAGGGTGCCGATGCGTTCCACGTTCTGCGCGATCCGCCCGGCGAGGGCCTCCACGGCGGATGCATCCAGCTGGGTGGCCGGGCGCAGGTCGGGTTGCTTCACGAGGCCCGCCACCAACTGACCTTGGGTCCGCATCGTGGCCACCTCGGCCTCGGCCGCGCGGGCCCGTCCGTACGCCTTGGTGACCTCCTGACCGAGGTAGGTCAACTGCTCCCGCTGTTCGGTAAGCTCCCGCTGGATCTCGTCCTGCCGGGTCTTGCCCTTGGCGGTGGTCAGCTCGCGTTCAAGCCTGCCGATACGGTCGCGCAGTTCGCCCTCCTCGCTGCTCTTGCTGCGTGCCGCGGCCATGGCGCGCGTGGCCTCCAGCTCCTTCTCGGTGACCTCCCGCCGCACGCGCTCCACCAGATCGGGGGACGTGCCGGAGCCCTTCGCGGCCTCCTCGTGCTCGCGGGCCTTCACCAACAAGGGCAGGGTCCGGTCGGCCTGTTTCTCCTTGAGCGCATCGCCCAGCGCTGTGGCCAGGGTGGCGGTGCGTTGGGCCTGTTGCGCGGTGGCCATCCGCTCGGCATCCAGGTCCTGCCCGGTGCGCATGGCCGCTCGGGCCTTCGCGTTGGCATCGGTCGCCCGGGCGCGGGCCACCGCCGCCTGGCGCATCAGCCGGTCGCGCGCCACCGTGTCGGTGGCCAGCACCGCCTGCTTCACCAGGTCGTCCGCCTGTGCCGCTGAGCGCTCAGCCTCCTGCACGGCCTCCTGGGCCAGGGTGAACGCGGCGCCCGAGCCATCGCCCAGGTCCTTCACGCGCTGCTCGTCCTGCTGGGCGGCCCGCTGCAGATCGGCCACCACGGAGGCCGCGGTGCGGTCGCCGGTGAAGCCCGCCTCGTTCATCAGCTGATCGGTGCTGCGAGGTGCCTGCTCCTGTGCCACCGGTGGCGCGGCGGCGGCCTGCCCCACGTCCAGTCGGGCGCGCCGCTTGATCTCGTCCAGGGCCATGGCCACCAGATCGCCGTCCACCGCCTCCTCGAAGTAGTTGCGGATCACCAGCCGCTCCTGGCCGCCCTGGTCCTCCAGCTTCAATTCCTGACGATAGGCGCGCGGTCCATCGCTGCGCGGCACCTCCACGATGCCGGCATGGGTGCGGCCGGTGGGGCCCGCCTCCACCAGGAAGCGGTAGCGGCCGCTGCGCGGCAGGCTGATCAGGTAGGTGCCGTTGATGTCCGTCCGCACATCGGCCACCACCTCGCGGGTGAGGCCGTCCTCCACCACGATGTGCGCCTTGCGGTCCTCCGCATCGAAGGACGAGGCGAAGGTGCCCTTCAGCACGGTGAGCACCACCGGCACCTGCTCGGTGCTGACGCGGTACACGTGCAGCATGTTCTGGCTGCTGCTGCGCGCCGAGGCGAAGCAGGCCTGGCGCCCCTCCCCGTCCACGATGTAGAACAGGTCCTCATCGGGCGTGTTCACCGCGAAGTCCAGGTTCTCCGGACGGCCGAAGACATCCATGCCACGGTCGTAGGCGCTCTTGAAGATGTCGTATCCGCCCATGCTGTTGTGCCCCTTGCTGGCGAAATAGAAGCTCCTGCCATCGGGATGCATGAAGGGAAAATCCTCGTCCTGGTCGGTGTTGATGAAGCCGGCCAGTCGAACGGGAGCGGCGAAGGTGCCGTTGGGCAGGATCTCGGTGCGGTAGATGTCGCGGCCGTTCTTCCCGTCCTTGCCATAGCTGCCGAAGTAGATGGGGCCTTGCTTGTCCGGCAGGTAGATCAGGGAGCGGCCCGTGAACTTCTTGTCCAATGGGGTCTTCAGTTCGTCCGGGGTCACCACGATGCGGCCGCCGATGCCCTCCAGGTCGTAGTAGCGGAAGAACTCGCGGTCCTCCACCTCCACCTTGCTGCTTACGGTGATCTCCTTGAGGCTGCTGAGCAGCTGCTGCCCGTTGCGGCACTGCTGTTCCAGCGCGTCCACCGGGTGGGCGGCGATGGCCTTGCTGTCCCCGGTGCCACGGAAGCGCTGGTAGGCGTTCAGCGCGTCGGTGAAGCGATAGTTGAGGTGGTAGGCGCGGCCCAGCCAGTACCAGGCGAGCGCGGGGATGGCGGGATCCTCCGCCGCGTACTTCAGGAACCCGATGGCCTTCTCGCGGTCGCCGCCGCCATGCAGCACGCAGGTGCCGTAGTGATAGTTGAGCCGGCGGTCGCCGGGCTCCAGGCTCACCAGCTGTGAGTACAACGGCAGGGCCTCGGCGAACCGCTCCTCGGTGAAGAGGGCGTCGGCCTTGGCGCGCAGCTGCTTGTCACCCTGTCCATGAGCGAGGAAGGCAGCGCACAGCCACAGCGGGAGCACCGCGAGGCGGGTCATCATCGAAGAGCGCGCCTTTGTACCGCTAGCAGGGGTCCGCGGTTTCATGGGCCTCCGGCGCTCCGGCCGGCCAGGTTCATCCGGTTCTCCTCCCCGCGCCACAGGCGACCGATGTTCTGGCGGTGGGTGTACAGCACCAGCAGGCACAGCACCACGGCGAAGCCCACCTTCACCGGACTGGTCTCGTGGAACACCAGCAGCACCGCCAGCGGATAGATGACCGCGGCCGTCATGGACCCGAGGGAGACATACCGTGACAGACCGAAGACCACCGCGAACGCGGCCACGCAGAGCAGGGCCGCACCGGGATGCACGGCGAGCACGCCGCCCAGGGAGGTGGCCACCCCCTTGCCCCCGCGGAAGCCGGCGAACACCGGGTAGAGGTGACCCAGCACCGCGGCGAGCACGAGCACCACACGGAGCCACATCCAGCCCTCGCCGTCCACCACCAGACCGGAGAAGTTCGGCAGCACACGCACGGGAAGGAACCCCTTCAGCACATCGATGAGCAGCACCGGCACGCCGGCGCGTGGACCAAGCACCCTGAAGGTGTTGGTGGCTCCGGCATTGCGGCTTCCGTGCTCGCGCACGTCGATGCCATGAAGGGCCCGGCCCCACCACACCGAAGTGGGGATGCTGCCGATGAGGTAGGCGAGCACCACGCTGAACGCACCGTACACCCAGGGGAAGTCCATGGTTCAAAGTCCGAAACGATCGCGGAACTCGTCCACCTTGCGTTTGTTGGTGAGGATGAACTGGTAGGCGGGCTCGTCCTTCTTGCTTTCGAGCACCCGCTTGTCGTCCTTCAGTTCGCTCAGCATCGTGTTGAACTGCTGGTCGCTGCTGTAGGCGTAAAGGTAGTTCCGCGCGTACTGGAAGAAGTAGTAGGTCTGGTCGTCGAGCATCAGCAGGATGGTCATCGCATCCCCGCTGCGCTTGCGCTGCAGCTCCACCTTGCCTTTCACATAGCGGAACACGGGCTTCTTCAGCACGGTGCCCACGCCGATCGGTCCGCGGCTCAGCCAGCTCTGTTCCACCTCGTCCCAGTACAGGTCGACGTCGCACAGGTTGAGGGCCTTCACCAGTTCGTCGGGCAGCTTCTTGATCTCGCCCTTCAGGCTCAGTTCACTGATCAGCTTGTCGCTCTTCTCCAGGCCGAGCACCTCGCGCAACGACCGTTCATACGGGGTCTTGGTGATGTCCACCTGCTTCTGGTCGGGGTAGGCGAGCATCTCGGCGGTCATGCGTTCCAGCGCGTTCTCCAGGAAGAAGAAGTCGGCCATCATCACCACGCGGGCCGTGGTGCTGTCCGGCCGGTGCGCCAGGGAGCCCACATTGTCCACCACCACACGGCCCAGGTCCAGCCCGTGCCGGATGCGTCCGTCGCCCTGCACCAGGCAGTCCTCCGTGCCCAGGCTCACCAGGTCGCCCGGCAGGCTGCGCTGGCGGATCTTCTCCTTGTTGCTCACCACATAGGCCTTCTTCGCCTTGTCGTAGAAGAGCAGGCCCTGTGCGGTGATCACCGGGGCATCCTTGCGGTCGCGCTTGCGGCTCAGGAAGGTGCCGTAGGTGGTGAAGGGGTCCTCGGTGGTGAGGAAGACACCATTGCCGATGGCCTGGCCCTTGTCATCGAGCAGCGAATCGCTCACCGGGATGAAGACCTCCTGGGGGTCGATGCGTCCGCTGAAGCGCATCCAGTTACGCTCAAGGCCCGGGCAACCATGCTGCACACGGGTGCTTCCGGTGAAGGTGAGCTCCTTGATGCTGGCCTCCAGCAGCACATCGCCGAAGTAATCGAACGCCGGGCTCAGTTGGAATCCCTCTTCCTCAAGCACACGGCCGCGGGCATAGGTCTGGTAGGCCGTGTCCACGTTCACGTTCTGCAGCCGGATGGTGAAGGTCTTCTTGTTCTCGTCCACATAGTCGTACTGGCCTGTGGCGCTGTATTCGCGGCGTTTGCGGATGTCCACCGTGGCGTTGTAGATGCGGTGGTGCTTGGTGACGAAGTTGGCCGTGATCACCGCGTTGGTGAGGGGGTCCATCTCGGCGTTGCGGCGGATGCGCACGCGCATGCTGTCCGGGGTCACCAGCGCATCGGCCACCTGGATGTACAGCACATCGTTGGCGGTGATGAGATGCCGCTTCAGGTCGTACCGCGCCTTGGGCGCCATGAAGGCCAGCGAATCCTGGTCGGGCCGGATGCTGATGAAGTTCGATCCGGAGAGCTGCAGGTCCTCCGAGCCGGCGGCGGCCGTGCGATCGCTCTCCAGCTCGATGTCGCCCTGGTCCATGTACCACTTGAACCGGTCCATGTAACAGATGTACTGGTTCACCGGGAACTCCACCTTGGTCTCGTCGCCATTGCTGACGAACTCACCGAGGCGCTCATCCAGCTTGACGGTGGCGTTCACATTGTCCGTCCGGAACGCGATGCTCGCCGTGTCACCCTCGGTGAGCCGGAAGTCGCTGGTGTCCGAGTGCAGCTGCATCGTCTTGAAGTCGAAGAGATCCGCCCGCAGCGTGGCGTTGGTGAAGTCCACGAGCCCGGCGCCGGTCATGCCTTTCGGCCCCAGGTCGGTGTGCCCGTGCAGGTAGGCCTGTCCGTCGTACATCACCATCGGTGCGCGGGTGGAGGCGGCAAAGAGGTTCTCGCGCTTGGGCTCGAGGCGCACGAACACCTGCCCGCCCTTCACGCTGGGCACGTTGAGCGCGGCGGTGCTCGCGGCGTTGAACAGGGTGTCGGCCACGCCGAAGGTGCTGTCCGGGCAGAACACCAGGGACTTGGAGTTGGCGATGGTGGTGAGGTAGGCCAGCTCGCCATCACCCTGCAGCCCATTGAAGTTGAGCGTGATGGTGTTGTCGAACTTGGAGCGCTTGCCGTAGAGCGGCATGCCCCCATCACCGGTGGACCGCACGAAGCCGAGCGCGTAGTCCGGCTGCAGGCGCAGGGGCTCCTTGATGTCGGGGAAGATGCCGGCGCTGACAAGCGTGCCGGGGAAGTACAGGCCCGCATTGGTGAAGTTGTCCAGGCTGTCCAGCTGGAAGGGGTCGCTGCGGTAGTAGAAGCGGTCGCGGTCGTAGACCCCTTTCTGGATGCGCGGGTTGTCGTAGTACACGAAGGATTCCTTCGCGCTGTTGAACTTGGGGAACTGGGGGTGGTTCTTCTGCTGCAGCCCGCTCTTGTTGGAGGGCGCGTCCACCTCCAGGGTGCCGCTGACCTGCTCGAGCACGTTGCGCACCCGCACCCAGCCGGTCTCGCCGTTCTCATCGGGCTCGAAACTGTCGGCGTAGAAGCTCACCGAGTCGACGTTCAGCAGGTCCACGGTGAAGGGGTCGTAGTGGAAGTAGTACTCCTTGCCATGGAACTGCAGCTTCCCGGCCTGCACCATGCCGCCGAAGGTGAAGTCGCGTCCCTTCTTGATGGTGATCTTCTGCTCGCTGGGGAAGATGCGCACGTCCTGGGAATCGCTGAGGATGATGCGCGACACGCCCACCAGCGCCAGGTCCCAGTTGAGCAGGTTGAGCGTGGCGTTCACCCCGTCCTGGCCCTTGCTGTTGAACTGCAGCACGTCGTAGTCCACCTTGCCCGCGCTCGCCAGGATGTGCTGCTCGAGGCGTGGCTTCACATGCACGTCCTCGGTCTCGGGGTCATAAGCCAGGTAGCCCTTGTTGGCCATGTCGATCAGCAGGGGCACCACCTGCTCCTTCTGCATGCGCGTGCCGCTGGCGAACTGCTGTGCCGTGAAGTCCATGCCGGCCTGCTTGGTGAAGTCGTTGAGCCGCACCAGGGGGTGGATGGCGTCGATGCCGAGCATGGCCATGTAGCGCTTCTCCTTGAAGTAGTTGAAGCTCTCGAAGCTCGCCCGGTCCTGGGTGCTGCCCTGCAGGTTGCCGAACTGCACCACCGGATCGCCCTGCTTCCAGGTGAGCACCTCGAAGTACATGTCGAGCAGGTGGTAGGTGTCGTAGTACGGGGCCTTGCTGAGGCCCTCGTCCTTCTTGATCAGGGTGAGCAGCTTCTTGTCCTTCAGGTAGCGCAGGCTCACGCTGGGGTGATGGATGCTGTCCTTGTCGACCACCAGCCGCACGCCCACGTCCTCGCTGGTGATGCGTTCCGGCTCGATGCTGTAGGCCAGGCCCTGGGTGATGATGAAGGGGCGCTTCTCGCGGTAGAAGGTGAGGTAGGCCGGCTCCTCCCGCGTCCCGTATCCCTGCAACTTGGCTCCCTGCATGCTGAAGCCGCCCTCGAAGTCGATGCCGTCCACGATGTCGCGGATCTTCATCCGGCGGTCGTAGCTCTCGAAGCGCGGGTAGCTCGCGTTGTCCTCATCCACGTTCGCCAGCACCTTGTCGGTGAGCCGGCCCAGCAGGGTGCGCTCGAAATAGGGGTCGTTGAACTGCACGCTGTCCACGTCGAAGGTGCTGCTCTTCATGCGGACCTCATACCGGCCATTCCATTCCGCGAAGGTGGCGGTGGGCTTGAGGCCTGCACGCTGCCAGGTGACCTTGCCCGCACGGCCCCGCCACAGCTCCAGGGTGGGATAATAGGTGCCGCTGGTGCCGATGATGACGGCACTGTCCCCCTTGGCGAAGCAGCGCAGGTCGGTGCGTTCGAACACCACCTTCGGCACCGAGTCGTAGGCGAAGGTGAAGCCCGTGCCTGCGGCCTGCCAGCGGGTGCTGGCGCTCTCGTAGATGGTGCGGTCGCGGAAGAGCCCGGCGCACATGGTGATGTAGCTGCTGAAGTTCTTCTTGCGGCCGCTCTTCACCAGCTCGTCCAGGCTGGTCATCCAGGCATCGAACTCGGCCGCGCTGCGCCCGCCGTTGGCGAAGGCCGCCACCGCTCCGAGGTAGTCCTTGAAGTGCGGGTAGGCCTCGAACCGTTTCTTCTGCATCGCGTTGGCGATGTCGATCACGCGCCTGCGCTGACCGACCTGGTAGTAGCTGCCGTTCCACACCGGGGTGAACACGGTCTCCATGAAGGCCTTGCCTTCCTTCTTGTCCGCCTCGATCAGCAGGGCGCTCATCTCCTGCAGGAAGGTCGCAGGGTCCTGGGAGAAGGCCTTCGTCTGCGCCATCGCCGGACCCAGGCCGGCGGCCAGGCCGAAGAGGGCGAGGACGATGCGCGGAGCGGTGTTCGAGCGGAGCTTCATCATGGTCGGTGGCAGGTGAGCAGGGTCCATTCGCCGTCGTGCGCGGCGTCGCCATCGCGCAGGCCGGCCATGCGCGCCGCAGCGCGCAGAGCGTCCGTGTCAGGGGCCAGGAATCCGCTGAGCAGCAGGGTGCCTCCGGGCCGCAACGCGGCGGACAACGCGGGCATTCCGCGGAGCAGCGTGTTGCGCTCGATGTTCGCCAGGATCACATCCCAGCGGTCGGGGTGCAGGTCGTTCACATCGCCACGCACCACCGGCCATTCCGCGCAGCCGTTGGCATCGAGGTTCTCGCGGGCGTTGTCCACCGCCTGTGGGTCATTGTCCACCGCCAAGAGGTCCGTGGCCCCGCGCCGTGCGGCCAGGATGGCCAGCACGCCCGTGCCACAGCCCATGTCGCACACGGCCTTTCCCGCAAGGTCCATCTTCAGCATGGCCTCCACCATCAACCGGGTGGTGGCGTGGTGTCCGGTGCCGAAGGCCATGCGCGGGGTGATGACGATCTCCGTGCCGAAGCCGGCCTCGGCGGGGTGGAAGCCGGCGCGGATGAGCACCTCCCCTCCCACGCGCACCGGTTCGAAGCCCGCCTCCCAGACGGCGTTCCAATTGGTGTCCGGCAGCTCACGCTCCTCAATGCCCACCTGCATGTGGGCCCGGTGCGGGGCGATGGCGGCGTCCACGGCGCTCCGGTCATAGCGGTCGGAACGGATCGCCGCCTTCAGGCCCTGCGGGGTCTCCTCGAAGCTGTCGAACCCCAGCTCGGCAAGCTCCACCATCAGCAGGTCGCGCCAGGGCTCCAGCGGTCGGATCAGCAGGTCGATCTCGGTCCAGGGCATGGCGTCACTTGGGCTTCTTCATGCGGTGGGCGATGTGCACGAGCTCCAGAAAGGCCCCCGCATCCAGGGAGGCGCCGCCGATGAGCCCGCCGTTCACGTCCGGACCGGCGAAGAGCTCCGCGGCATTGTCGGGCTTGCAGCTGCCACCGTAGAGGATGGGGATCCCTTCGGCCTGTTCCGGTGCAAGGTCACGCAGCCGGCCACGGATGAACGCGTGCATCTCCTGCGCCTGGGCCGCAGTGGCGTTCAGGCCGGTGCCGATGGCCCAAACGGGCTCATAGGCCACGATGAGCTTCGACATGGCCTCGCCGGGCAGGCCGGTCAGGGCTTCGCGCACCTGAGCGCCCACGACCTCCTGATGCCTGCCGGCCTCCCGGTCGGCACGCAGCTCGCCGCAGCAGTATATGGGCGTGATCCCGACCGAGAGCACGGCCTTGATGCGCGCGTGCACGAACGCATCGGTCTCTCCGAAGTACTGCCGCCGCTCGCTGTGCCCCACGATGCAGGCCTTCACACCACAGCTGGCCAACATGGCCGCGCTCACCTCGCCGGTGAAAGCGCCGGAGACCGCCTCGTGGCAGTGCTGTGCGGCCACCGCGACCGAAGTGCCTTGCAACTGCTCCACCGCCAGGGACAGAAAAGGGAAGGCCGGCGCCACGATCACCTCCACCCCGGCGGGAAGACCCGCAGTGGCCCGGGCCAGGTGCCCGAGCAGGTCGAGGGCCTGGGACCGGTCCTTGTTCATCTTCCAGTTGCCGGCGATCACCGTGCGCATGCGGACGAGCCGCCCCGTTTGACAGGCGGTCGGACAAAGATGGGCGGCCGCTCCGGAGACCCGCCCCACCTGCGGGTCGCGATATCAACAGCCCCCTGGGATCAATCCACGGGGGCGCGGAAGTACTTCAGGGGCACCAGCAGCATGCCGAAGCACTCGCCGTGTTCGGGACCCTTGTGCTTGTGGTGCGCGAAATGCGCCCGGGCGAGCCCCTGCAGGTAACGGCCCCGGACCTTGCGGCGCCTGCCAGGCCGGTTGTGGATCACCACCTCGTGCACATAAACGTAGGCGATGCCGTAAAGGAGGATGCCAATGCCCACATACAGGCGCCAGTCGCATCCGCCCATCACACCGGTCTGCATGAAGAGCCAGCTGGGCACCGCGAAGATCAAAGCGAACCAGTCGTTGCGCTGGAAACGATGACCCGGCTCGGGCTGGTGGTGATCCCGATGCAGGCTCCAGCCCGGACCATGCATGATGTACTTGTGCGCGGCCCAGGCCACGCCTTCCATGGTCAGGAAGGCCCCGATGATGCAGCCGATGTGGAACAGGAGCAGCATGGTCGGCACAAAGGTGCGACGGCCGCCCGCGATCCCGAACTTCGGCCCCTCCACGCTCCCATGCCTTCAGTGACCGACCGCCGCTGCGCCGTGATCGGAGCCGGCGTCGCCGGCCTGGCCGTCGCCATCCGCCTGGCGCATGCGGGCTGGGCCGTCACTGTCTTTGAACGAGGCGCCATGGCCGGCGGAAAGATGGGCGAGCTCCGCATGGACGGCCACCGGTTCGACCGCGGGCCCACGGTGCTCACCGTACCGCACCACATCGACGCCCTCTTCACCCTGTGCGGAGAGGATCCCCGTGCGCATTGGCGCCACCAACGGCTCGACCCCGGTTTCCATTACCATTTCGAGGACGGCACGGTGGTGCGCACGTGGGCGGACCAGGATGCCCTTGCCGAGGAATTCGCCGCACGCACCGGGACCGGGCGTGACCGGATGCTGACGTTCCTGAAGCGGTCGAGGGAGAAGCTGGACATCACCCAGCGCGTGTTCCTGGAGCGCTCGCTGCATGTGCCGGGCAACTACCTGAACGCCTCCACCCTCTCCGGCCTGCTCCGCTTCGGGCGGATCGAACCGCTCACCAGCATGGCCCGCAGCAATGCCGCGCTGCTGCGCGCGCCGAAGGCTGCGGCCATCCTCAACCAGTTCGCGAGCTACAACGGCGCCAACCCCTACCAGGCGCCCGCCACGCTCAACCTGATCTCCTACTTCGAGCTGGCCCTGGGCTCGTTCCATGCGGAGGGCGGCATGTACGCGGTGGCACAGGCGTTGGAAGGCCTCGCCCGCCGTCAGGGCGTCCGCTTCCACTTCAACGCACCGGTGGAGCGCATCGCGGTGGAACGCGGACGTGCGACCGGCGTGGTGGTGGGCGGCCTCCGTGAGGGCTTCGATGCCGTGGTGAGCAACGCGGATGTGCTGCGCACCTGGCGCGACCTGCTGAAGGACCAGCCCGCACCCCGCACCTCCCTGGCCCTGCCGCGCTCGAGCTCGGTGATCGTGTTCCACTGGGGCATGCGGCGGACCCATCCCACGCTCGGCCTGCACAACATGTTCATGAGCGACGATGCCCGCCGGGAGTATGACCGCATCTTCCGGGACCGCACCGTGCACGACGACCCCTCGGTGTACGTGCACATCAGCAGCAAGATGAACCCGCAGGACGCCCCGGGCGGACACGAGAACTGGTTCACCATGGTGAGCGCGCCCAACAACAGCGGACAGGACTGGGATGCGCTGGTGGAGCGAACGCGGCAGAGCGTGCAGACCAAGCTGTCGCGCATGCTCGGCACGGACATCGCGTCCGCGATCACCTGCGAGGCGGTGACCGACCCGCGCACCATCGAAGCGTTGACGGACAGTCCGCAGGGTGCGATCTATGGCAACAGCGTGAACGGCATCCTCGCGACCCTATTGCGCCACCCGAACTTCACGCGCCGCATCGACAACCTGTTCTTCTGCGGAGGCAGCGTTCATCCCGGCGCAAGCATCCCGCTCTGCCTGTTCAGCGCTCGGATCACGGCCGACCTCGTGCGGCAACGCTTCAGGGCCTGACCTCAGGGCAACTTCGCCTTCGCTTCCTCCAGGTCCGGCGTATCGCCACAGGACCACTGACCGCGCACGGTGCCCTGTTGCAGCAGCACGATGCCCGGGTTGCTGCGGACCACGGTCTTCACGGTCTTCTCGTCGCACTGCACGAAGTCGAAG
>JADLBK010000140.1 GCA_020847755.1 Flavobacteriales bacterium
CGCCCTGCACGCCCGATCCGGCGGACCTGTGCGTGAACAAGGACCCGACCCTGAACCCGATCTCCATCGGCAACCCGGCGGTGGTCTTCACCGGCACCTTGGACTGCCAGACGCAGGACGGCATCTCGCCGAACCCCTTCCCGGAAGCGACCGGTTGGGAGTGGGTGACCTTCGAGCTGACCCAGTGCGCCAACGTGCAGATCAGCTACTGCGGCACGCCGAACTTCCAGTACGGTGCGCTGAACATGTACGGTGACTGCGGCACGTTGTTCATCAACTCGCAGAGCTACGACTTCACCGCCTGCGTGGACGGCAACCCGACGATCTAGTTCGAGGACCTCTCCCCGGGCTTCTACTACTACCCGGTGCTGTGGTCGCTGCCGCTGAACATGGTGGGTCCGTACACGATCAACGTGACGGCCACGGCGCCCACGACCCCGTGCGCCCCGAACATCAACTGCGCCGGTGCGCTGCCCTTGAGCTGCCCCGGTTCGGTGGTGGGCAACACGAACAACCAGTTCCCGACCCTGCCTGCGGGCGCCTGCCCCTTCACGGGCAACACCAGCGGTGGTTCGCTCTGGTACAGCTACACGGCCGCTGCGGATGAGAACATCATCCTCAGCACCTGCGGCATCACCACGGTGTTCAACACGCGCATCAGCGTGTTCACCGGCGCGGGCTGCGGCAGCCTGTCCTGTTTCACGATGAGCGACGACTTCGGCGGGGCCTGCACCAACCGCAGCCAGGTGGAGTTCTTCGCCCAGGCCGGCCAGACCTACTACATCGCGGTGCACAGCCCGTCGCCCTTCGACGACGGTGCGTTCGAACTGCAGGTGGGTTGCGGTGCCGTGTGCCCGCGTCCGTCCAACGACGACTGCTCGGGTGCCGAGGCGCTCACCAGCTTCCTGGCCGACGGTTCGGGAACCCCGACCGCAGGCGACAACAGCTGCGCGCAGAACGATGCCTACACCACCTGCAGCCCGGTGCTGAACAACCAGGGCATGTGGTACAGCTTCAACAGCGGTGTGAACACGATCCACGTGCTCGACCTGCTGGGCAGCGCGCAGAACGGTTCGCTCACGGCCAGCCAGTTGAACTATGCCTTGTTCAACGGTAGCTGCAACGGCAACCTCGGCGCCGCCGGCCAAGTGGCCTGCGACGACGACGGCGACGGCGCGGACATCGTGCTCACGGGCCTGACCACGAACACGGACTACCTGCTGTACGTGTACAACCCGGGCAGCACGGGCTTCGAGGGCACCTTCGAGGTGATGCTCGAACACCCCGGTCTGTACGATGCAGGCATCAGCGATGTGCTGTACCCGACGGGTCTGGTCTGCACCTCCTTCCTGGAGCCCCAGGTGGAGCTGACCAACTTCGGTGAGGCAACGCTGACCACCGTGACCATCCAGTACGATCTCAACGGTGGTGGTCCGAACCAAGGGCCCTTCACCTACTCCTGGACGGGCAGCCTGCCCTATCTGGGAACGGAGATCGTGACGCTGCCCGGCTTCACGGCCCCGTACGGCGTGCACACGCTGAACGTGACGGTGCTCGACCCGAACGGCCAGCCTGACGAGATCGCCGGCAACAGCGCCATCGCTGAGGCTGGTGTGGACGTCTCCGGCGAGACCGTGACGGTGCGGATCACCACGGACAACGACCCGACGGGCATCTACTGGGAGATCCAGGACCAGGCCTTCCAGATCGTGGCCGCAGCCCCTGCCTATGGCGCGGGCAACACCACGGTGGATGTGACGACCTGCCTGAGCACGTTGAACGGCAACTGCTTCAGCTTCTACCTGTTCGACTTCCTGGGCGATGGCCTCAGTGGAACGGGCAACGGCAGCGGCAGCTGGAGCCTGCGCACCCTGGGTGGGCAGACCCTCCTGGGTGACGACTTCAACGGCACCATCAACGGTGTGCTGACCCCCAACAGCCCGCCCGCGACGGCCGGTTATGTGAGCGGCCACGAGTTCTGCCTGCCGGCAGGCCCGAGCACGCTGCAAGCCGGTGAGTGCGGCATCTTCACCAACCTGTTGCAGAACAAGGTGTACGCGACCACCGTGCCCGGTGTGACCAACTACCAGTTCGAGTTCTCCGACCCCGATGCCGGATTCCGCCGCCGTATCGCGGTGCCGCGCAACTGGGTGAAGTTCTCCGAGATGGTGACGAGCCCGCTGCAGCCCGGTGTGCGCTACTTCACCCGCGTCCGCGTGGACCAGGGTGCGAGCGGCTTCGCCGACGATCGCTTCGGCACGGGCTGTGAGATGGGTCTGGATCCGACCGCCGTGCCGGGTTGCACCGGTCTGGTGGACAACATCGGCTTCCCCGCCCACAGCTGCGGCGTGATCAGGACCTTCGGTGGGTCCGACAAGATCTTCGCCCAGCCCGTGGTGGGTGCCACGCAGTACCGCTTCCGCTTCGAGAACGCCGGCGAAGGCTACCTGCGCACGCTCATCCGGCCGAACTACATCTGCCCGCTGAACTGGGTGACCCTGCCGCTCGTGAACGGCAGCACCTACGATGTGAGCGTGGAAGTGCTGTACAACGGACAGTGGAGCGGTTACTGCGGCCCGGTGTGCCAGGTGACCATCCTGAACCCGCCGGCCATGGCCCAGCAGCGTGACGCTGAGGTGGTGACCAACAGCGGTCTGCAGGCCTGGCCGAACCCGGTGCGCGACGGCGTGGTGAACATCCGCCTGGACGGCCTCACGGCCGGCACCCAGCGCGTGAGCCTGGAGGTGTACGACCTCACCGGCAAGCGTGTGGTGGCCCAGGACATGGAGAACAGCGGCCCCGTGTTCAACACGGTGCTTGAGCTCGACGGCTTCGCCGGTGGCGTGTACATGGTCCACCTCAACGTGGACGGTGCCATCCATCAGCAGCGCATCAGCGTGGTGAAGTAGTCCCGCTGACCGACCTTTGGCGAAAGCCCCCCGCTCCGGCGGGGGGCTTTTTGCGTTCGGGCCGGTCGGTGGGTCCCCACCGCGGCCCTCCGGGAGTTCGGGATCGCGGCCGCGGAACCGCAAGCCGGGAACGACCGCCCGTTCGCCGGACCACGCCGTCCGCCCCACTTCAACCACGTTGCCC
>JADLBK010000141.1 GCA_020847755.1 Flavobacteriales bacterium
ATCGTGGGCGAGAAGGTGGATCTGCGGGGGCTGTTGAAGCAGCTCTGAGCTCGGGCCGCCATCCGCAGGTCCGGACGGAGAAAAGGCCCCTTGGTCGACCGTCCGCGGTCAACACATCAGCTCTTGACCCCAAGGCCCATCAGGGTCGGGCAACGATGAAGCGCTGACCGCTGACGGCTGACCGCGTGCGTACTTCGAGCAGGTAGGCCCCGGCATCGAACGCGTGGAGCGGGATCGTCATCCGTCCGGTCGGCGGATGCTCCTTCCTCCACACTTCGGCGCCCGTGGTGCTCATCACCCGGACATGCAGCGCATCAGGCGGCACGTCCAGGAGAAGGAGTTCACTCGCCGGGTTGGGATGGACCAGGGGTACGGTCGTTCCGGCGACGTGCGTCGGTATGGCCGTGGGTAGCGAACAGGCCGCCCCATTCTCGGGGATATAGGTGGTGTCGGCCACGCTGTAGCAGAAGCCCCAATAGTTGCAATATCCCAAGTAAGTGGGCTGCAAGAAGCCGAACCACCCGCTCCAGCTCCAACCCACGCCTTCAATGAGGGAGAACAGGCCGGTGTGGTATCTCCTCCTGAACGAACCTTGTACGACCACGCTGTCGATGGAAAGGACGACCGCACTGGGCAAGGTCCACATCACGGTCTGCACGACGGTATCACCCACCTCCAGGTCCATATCGTACAGCAGGTGCTCCACGCCATTCACCAGGCGATACATCGAACCGAGGGTGTCGCGGAGGAACAGGGATGGCACGCCGTGGTGGTCAACGAACACCGTATCGTCGCAGGTACCCGGGGGTACACCGCATTCCTTTTCAATGATCACGCTGGACTGAAAGACCTTTTTATAGAGGTGCCCATTGATCAAGGTGTCTCCATCCACCACACGTCGGTCCTTGACGGATTCACCACACATCGGTGTGCCCGGAGGACAGCAGGTATATCCTTCCATCCAGACCGTGCCGTCGGCCAACCACACGTTGGACTGGGCCATCAGGCTGACACCGAACGATCCGGCGATCAGGAGCGTGGCCAGGGAACGGAACATCCTGCTGAGCGTGTGGCCCATGGGTGACCGGGATCGACGACCAAGATAGGCCAATGGCGCTTTTCGCATGATGTTGCCCCCGGCCGCTGGCACCAAGCCATGGAACGGGTGATGGCCATCAGTATGTGGCCCCCATCATATGCGCCAGGACCGATGGACCGTTGAAGCCGCTGTAGCCCGCTATCTTCGCACCCTTCGTGGCCCCTACCCAGGTGGCGGAATCGGTAGACGCGCTGGTCTCAAACACCAGTGAAGCAATTCGTGCGGGTTCGAGTCCCGCCCTGGGTACGAACACCATGTGCTCATGTGCCCATGCGGACATGTGCCCATGATCCGACGGATGTGAACTGCATGCACCCATGGGCACATGGGCACATGGGCCTATGCAACAGGAAGCCCTCGTCTACGCCGACCCCCGCAAGCAGGAGCGCTACGACCGCGCCTACATGCGCATGGCCCGGGAATGGGCGAAGCTGAGCCACTGCACGCGCAAGAAGGTGGGCGCCCTCATCGTGAAGGAGGGCATGATCATCAGCGACGGCTACAACGGCACCCCCACCGGCTTCCCCAACGACTGTGAGGACGAGAGCGGCATGACCCTCTGGTACGTGCTTCACGCCGAGGCCAACGCCATCATGAAAGTGGCCCGCAGCACCAACAATGCGCGCGGTGCGACGTTGTATCTCACGCATTCGCCCTGCAAGGAGTGCAGCAAGCTCATCCTGCAGGCCGGCATCAAACGCCTCGTGTACCTCACCGCCTACAAGGACCCCTCCGGGCTCGACCTGCTGGCGCGCGGAGGGGTGGCCCTGCAGCAACTCGAACCCGACCCCGCATGAGGGACCCCCGCACCATCCACCCGGCGGTGCCGCTACTGCTGAGCCTGGCCCTGGTGGTCGGCCTGTTCATCGGACACGGCATGCGCCGCGAGCACATGCCCCTGCCCGCCCTCTTCGTGGCCCGCGGCACCAGCCCCTCCGACAAGGTGGACCAGGTGCTCGACCTCATCGACCGGCAGTACGTGGACACCGTGGCCAAGACGGAGCTGGTGGAGGAGGTGATCCAGGACCTGCTGCAACGCCTCGACCCCCACAGCTACTACATCAGCGCCGCCGAACTCCGCGCCGCCCAGGAGCCCCTCGAAGGCAGCTTCGAGGGCATCGGGGTGGAGTTCGCCATCCAGCACGACACCGTGGTGGTGATCGCCCCGGTGGAAGGCGGCCCCAGCGCCGCATTGGGCATCCGGGCCGGCGACCGCATCGTGGCCGCCGACGGGAAGCCCATGGCGGGCATGGACATCACCAACGAACAGGTGATGGAACGCCTGCGCGGTCCGGGCGGCAGCTCGGTCACCGTGTCCATCGTGCGCAAGGGCCAGGCCCGCCCCTTCGAGGTCACCATCCAACGCGGCAAGATCCCCATCAACAGCGTGGCGGCCAGCCTGCTCCGACCCGATGGCACCGGCTACATCAAGCTCGTGCGCTTCGCCCGCACCACGCACCAGGAGTTCGTGGACGCGGCCCGCGCCCTGCAACAGGCCGGCATGCAGCGGCTGGTGCTCGACCTTCGCGGCAACGGTGGCGGCTACCTCAACGCGGCCATCGAACTGGCCGATGAGTTCCTGCCCGAAGGCCGGATGATCGTGTACACCCAGGGCCGCTCCCACCCGCGCCAGGACTACAGGGCCACCCGCAACGGGCTGCTGGAGACCTTGCCCCTGGCCGTGCTCATCGATGAGGGCAGCGCCAGTGCCAGTGAGATCCTGGCCGGTGCGGTGCAGGACAATGACCGCGGGACGATCGTGGGGCGTCGCTCCTTCGGGAAAGGCCTGGTGCAGGAGCATCTCGACCTGCCCGACCACAGCGCTGTTCGGCTCACCACCGCCCGGTACTACACCCCCAGTGGCCGCAGCATCCAGCGCCCTTATGGAGAGGGGATCGACTATGCCGATGACCTGGCCGAACGCTTCGACCACGGGGAGATGCTCCACGCCGACAGCACCCATGTGGATTCCACCCAGGTCTTCCGCACCACAAGCGGCCGCGTCGTCTACGGGGGCGGCGGGATCACCCCGGACCTCTTCGTGGCCGCCGACACCGCCGGCACCACCCGCTTCCTGAACGAGCTCTTCTTCAGCGGCGCCCTGAACCAGTTCGCCTTCGATGTGGTGGACCGCGACCGTGCGCGCTTTGAGGCCTTCGGGGACCCCTTGGTGTTCCGCGACCGGTTCCGGATGGACGACCGGCTCTGGGCCGACCTTGTCGCCCATGCCTCGAAGGAGGGCATCGCCGACCGGCCCGGGGAACGCGCTCAAAGCGCAACGGCCATCGAGCAACGGCTCAAGGCCGGCATTGCCCGCAACGTATGGGGCAACGAGGGCTTTTATCGCATCCTGCTGGACAGCGACAGCATCTTCCTGAAGGCGGACGAGCGACTGCGCGCAGGAGGTTGAACCCGGCACCAAATGAGAAGGGGGCCTCGCGGCCCCCTTCCGTTGGATCTCGGAACGGCTTAGTGGCCCACGGCCTTCTTGGCGGCGTCCACGGCGCCCTCCACCTTGGCAGCGGCGCTGTCCATCATGGCACCGGCGGTGCTGTCCACAGCAGCGGCAGCAGCGGCGGCGGCGGCGGCAGCCTCAGCGGCCTTGATGCTGTCCATGCGGAGCACATTGGCGATGCTGTCAGCGGTGGCCTTGGCCTTCGCCTCCAGTTCTTCAGCGCTCGGACCGCCGCAGGCGACGAGCAATGCGGCCATGGCGGCCAGCACAGCGAACTTCTTGGTCATTGACGTGGTGGTGTTTTGGTGAAAGTGGCGGCAAATGTAGTGAGTTCCAGCACATTCCAAACCATCAGCGGCTTTCGCTGTGGCTATCTTTGCCCCCACTGTCCTCCACAGACCATCTAACTCACTGACCGCCATGCCTTTTCAACTCCCCGAACTTCCCTACCCGCACGCCGCGCTGGAACCGGTGATCGACTCCCTCACCATGCAGATCCATCATGGCAAGCACCACCAGGCCTACGTCACCAACCTGAACAAGGCCATCGAAGGAACCCCGCTTGATGGCATGGGCATCGAGGAGATCCTCAAGGGCTTGGACATGACCAACATGGCCGTGCGCAACAACGGTGGCGGCCACTACAACCACTCGCTCTTCTGGTCCATCATGGGCCCCAACGCCGGTGGCGCACCGGGCGGCGCGTTGGCCGAGGCCATCAACGCGGCCTTCGGCTCCTTCGAGGCGTTCAAGGAGAAGTTCGGCCAGGCCGGCATCACACGTTTCGGCAGCGGCTGGGCCTGGCTTTGCGTACAGCCGGGTGGGAAGCTGGACCTCTGCAGCACCCCCAACCAGGACAACCCCTTGATGCCCAACACCGGCTGCGGCGGCACCCCGATCCTCGGCCTCGATGTGTGGGAGCACGCCTACTACCTGCACTACCAGAACCGCCGTCCGGACTACGTCGCCGCCTGGTGGACCGTGGTGAACTGGACCGAAGTGGAGCGGCGGTACGCGGCCGGACGCTAGATCCCTCGTTCGCCGCCCGGATACCTTTGGCCGCATGGGCCGATGGGGAGGCGTCTGCGTGATGGTGTGGCTGCTGCTGGGCGCCACGATCCCCGCATCCGCCGCAGGTCCGTGGATGCCCGCTCACGCACCACTCCCGCCGTCAGACAGCCTTCGCCGGGAGCCCGAACGGTTGGTCGCGAGCGTGCTGGCCATCGGCCTGGGCACCTTCGGCGCGCACCGCATCTACCTTGGTACACGGCCCGGGGTGCCGATCATCTACGGCATCACCTTCGGGGGCTTCGGCGTCCTGCCTTTGCTGGACCTTGGGCACCTGTTGTTCACGAAGGACCTGGAGCCCTACCGCAACAACCGCCAGGTCTTCATGTGGGCGAAGCCCCGGAGGCCCAGCACAGCGCCATGAAGCCAGCTCGGCACCGCGCCCTCAGGGGCGAAGCGAAAGCTCCCCGAGCAGCCTCCACGTACGTGTCGCACCATGGACCAATGCGCCCGACCTGTCCCGCCCGAGCGGGATGGTCTCACGCTCATAGGGGCATTTGCGGCGCCTACTCGACCGTGACGCTCTTGGCCAGGTTCCGCGGCTGGTCCACGTTGCAGCCCCGCATCACGGCGATGTGGTAGCTGATCAGCTGGAAGGGGATCACGCTCAGCAACGGCACGAAGGGGTCTGGCGTCTCCGGGATGGGGATCACGTGATCCGCCAACCCCTTCACCACGGAATCTCCCTCGGTGACGATGGCGATGACCTTGCCTTTGCGTGCCTTCACCTCCTGGATGTTGCTCACCACCTTCTCATAGCTCGCACCCTTCGTGGCGATCACGAAAACCGGCATCTCCTCATCGATGAGGGCGATGGGGCCATGCTTCATCTCGGCCGCCGGATAACCCTCGGCGTGGATGTAGCTGATCTCCTTGAGCTTGAGCGCACCCTCCAGGGCCACCGGGAAGCTGAATCCCCGACCGAGGTACAGTGCGTTGGTGGCGTCCTTGTAAATGTCGGCGATGTACTTGATCTGCGCTTCGTTGCGCAGCACGGCCTCCACCTTGCCAGGGATGACGTCCAATTCGTTCAGCAGGCGGTGGAACTTGCTGCCGCTGATCGTGCCGCGTTTCTGGCCGATCATGAGGGCCATCAACGTCAGCACCGTCACCTGCGCGGTGAAGGCCTTGGTGCTGGCCACGCCGATCTCCGGTCCGGCATGGGTGTACGACCCGGCGTGCGTCACGCGGGCGATGCTGCTGCCTACCACGTTGCAGATGCCGATGATGGTGGCCCCGCGGCCTTTCGCCAGCTCGATCGCGGCCATCGTGTCCGCCGTTTCGCCGCTCTGGCTGATGGCGATCACGATGTCGTCCTCGTTGATGATCGGGTTGCGGTAGCGGAACTCGCTGGCGTACTCCACCTCCACGGGGATGCGCGCCAGCTCCTCGAAGAGGTACTCGCCCACCAGGCCCGCGTGCCAGCTGGTGCCGCAGCCCACGATCAGGATGCGCTTGGCCTGCACGAACTTCTGCTCGTAGTCCTTGATGCCCCCCAGCACCACCTCGCCCTTGGCCAGGTTGAGGCGGCCCCGCATGCTGTCGCGGATGCTGCGCGGCTGCTCATGGATCTCCTTGAGCATGAAGTGGTCATAGCCGCCCTTCTCCAAGGCCTCCAGATGCATCTCCAGTTCCTGGATGAACGGCGTCTTCACCTGGTTCTTGATGTTCCGGATCTTGAGGCCCTGACGTCGGTCGATCACCGCGATCTCGCCATCCTCCAGGTAGACCACGTTCTTGGTGTGCTCCACGATGGGCGTGGCATCGCTGGCCACGAAATGCTCCCCGTTGTCACCGATGCCGATCACCAGGGGCGAGCTCTTTCGCGCGGCCACCATCACATCCGGGTCCTTGCGATCGAGCACCACGATGGCATAGGCGCCCACCACGCTCTCCAGGGCCAACCGGACGGCCTCGGCCAGGTCCACGCCCTCGGTGCGTTGGATGTCGTCGATCAGGTGCACAAGCACCTCGGTGTCCGTGTCGCTGCGGAACACGTGGCCGCGGGTGAGCAGCTCCTCCTTGATCGGCGCGTAGTTCTCGATGATCCCGTTGTGGATCAACGCCAGATCGCCGCTGGTGCTCTGGTGCGGGTGCGCGTTGATGTCGTTGGGCGGACCGTGCGTGGCCCATCGCGTGTGGCCAATGCCCACCGTACCCGCATGCGAGCGACCGTCCACATGGGCCTCCAGGTCGCTTACCTTGCCCTGGCACTTGTGGATCGTCAGCACGTCACCGTCCAGAAGGGCGACGCCCGCGCTGTCGTAGCCCCGGTACTCCAGGCGTCGCAGGCCGTTGATCAGGATGGGATAGGCCTGTTTGTCACCCAGGTAGGCTACGATACCGCACATGACCGCTCAGTATGTGGTAAAGGTAAGGATGAGCCGCATGGGGTCCTGGGCATCCTCCGGGCCCCGCAGCACTGTGCGGTCCACGGCCACGCCACCGTTGCCCGGGACGATGGATAGCCCGGTATTCTCGTAGTCCCCGTTGAGCAACCGCTGCATGTAACGGGTGATGGCGAAGCGGTACACCCGGTCGTCCTCGTCCAGTTCGCCACCGATCGAAAGGCCCGACGTCAATTGATCGGGCAGCAGCAGGTCCTCGCCTTCCTCGTTGCTTCGGAACAGGAAGAGCGTCGCCGAAGGCGGCAGCGCATCGGGCCAGTCGCCCCGCACCGGCACCACCAGTTCGGCCTTCGCAAGGGCGCGCAGCTCCCGCTCGGGGTAATCCAGCACATGAGGAAGCGCGATGCGGGTGCGCAGACCGCCGAGCGACTGCACGAAGCAGGTCCCTCCCAAGGTGGTGTCGGCCAGTGCTTCCGGAAGACCGGGCTCCACGGCGGCGGCATGGGCATGTTCCATCACCGTGTACCGCACGCTGTTGTCATTGATGAGCAGGTCGAAGCTGAGGGTGTCCTCGGCGCCCGGCAAGGTGTTGCGGTAGTAGAGCGTGAGCTTGCTTTCGGCCAGCAGCAGGTTGAGGTACAGGATGCCCCCCTGACCGGGCAGTTGACCCGGGTTGTCCACCCCGATGAGAAGACCCTTCAGGTAGCTGAGGAAAGCGGCGTTGTCCACCATGTCCGCCGTGCCGAAGCGGCCCAGCAGCCGTTGTCCGAAGGCCGGGTCGAGCGGGATGCGCAGCTGGGGGCCCAGGGTGTCGCCGCCCACCACGGGGCGCACTGCGGGTCGGGGGGTGATGAGGCCGGCATGTGAGCGCACCAGATCGGTCGGCACCGTGCCGGGCACGTCATCCACGCGGTAGGTGCTGTCCAGGGACAGGGTCTCGGTGATCTCGTGCACGGTGAACCGCTGCGCGCTCAGGTCCCCATAGACCGGACCGCTGTCCTCGAACCGAAGGGCCAGCACGGCGGAATCGATCACCAGCCCGCTGTTGTCCTGGCCGCTGCCCACGTTGTTGGTGCTCAGCCGCACCTGGGTGACGATGCGCGCCCGCACCGTGCCGAAGCGCGGATCCACGTAACTGCCGAGGGCGTTGCGGCTCAGGCCATTGGTCTTCACCGGCTCTTCGCGCACCGTCCAGGCCAGCAGGGTCGTGGAGTCGGTCACCACCAGGCCCAATGTATCGGCGGGGTCGATCAGGTCGCGGCCCAGCTCATCCTCGGGTCGTTTGCACGCACCCAAGGCCAGCACGACCAGCACCCCGAGCACGAGGCGCTTGGAACGAAAGGGAGGTGGGGAGGCCAAGGCGGTCACACCAAGGCTTCCTCCAATACGCTCTGGTAGAACTCGGCGTGCGCCGTGATCAGGTCGGCCTGCGCCGGACAGGCCAGCACCGGCTTCTCACTGGCCTTGATGGCGCTCTCCAGGCCCTTGCCGAGCTTCGGGCTGCCCTTCACCACCGCATCGCTCATCTCGATGCCGAACTTGTACAGTTCCTCCGTCGTGGGCTTGCCCAGACCCTTGAACAGGTCCTTGGAGAAGCCTTCGAGCTCCAGCTTGCGCGCCAGGCCCTTGTCCAGAGGCTCCGGCTTCTCGTCGTACACGCTGAACACCAGCTTGGCGTTCTCGAAGTGCGGATCGTCGCTGAAGTGGTGCTTCACGTACAGGGGCACGAAGGCCGTCATCCAGCCGTGGCAATGGATGATGTCCGGCACCCAGCCCAGCTTGCGCACGGTCTCGAGCACTCCGCGGCTGAAGAACAGTGCGCGCTCGTCATTGTCCGGGTGGAACGCACCGTCCTTGTCGTTCCACGTGCATTTCCGCTTGAAGTACTCCTCGTTGTCGATGAAGTACACCTGCATGCGGGCGCTGGGCACACTGGCCACCTTGATCAGCAGAGCGTGGTCCGTATCGTTGATGATGAGGTTCATCCCGCTGAGCCGGATCACCTCGTGCAGCTGGTGCCGCCGCTCATTGATGCATCCGAACTTGGGCATGAAGACCCGGATCTCGTTGCCGCACTCCAGAATACCTTGCGGCAGCTGGCGCGTGGCCTGGGCCATCTCGTGCTCCTCCAGGAAGGGGTGGATCGACTGGGCGATGGTCAGGACTTTCGCGTTCTTCAGGCTCATTCGGAAGGGGTGGGGGGGAAAACGGGTACAAAAATATAGACTTTCCGGCGGACCTTCAACCGGGTGCCCTAGCTTGGCGCCGGTCCGGCAAGGCGTTTCTCCCTGCCGGACAAGGAGTTCCACTATCATGGACCGACTGTCCGTCCCATCCGAAGTGGCCGCTTGGAGCGCCGCCCAACGCCGCCAGGGAGGACGCGTCGGCTTCGTGCCGACCATGGGGGCCTTGCACGCCGGGCACCTGGCCCTCGTGGCAGAGGCCCGTCGCCGATGCGACCGGGTGGTGGCCAGCATCTTCGTCAACCCGCTGCAGTTCAACAACCCCGAGGACCTCGCCCGCTACCCGCGGCAACCCGAGGCCGATGCCCGACTGCTGGCGGAGGCCGGTTGCGACCTGCTCTTCCAGCCCGACGCCGAGGGCCTGTACCAAGGCTTCCGTCCTTTGCGATACGATCTCAATGGTCTGGATGAGCTGTGGGAAGGGCCCAGCCGTCCCGGCCACTTCCAAGGCGTGGTGAACGTGGTCGAGCGCCTGTTCCACGTTGTGCGGCCTGACATGGCCTTCTTCGGGGAAAAGGACCGACAACAGCTCGCCATCATCCGCCACGTGGCGACCGCGCTCCACTGGCCGACGGTCATCGTGCCCTGCCCCACCCTGCGCGAGGCCGATGGTCTGGCCATGAGCAGCAGGAACCAACGCCTCGGTCCAGCGGATCGAGCACGCGCAACGCTGCTGTACCGGGCCCTGCGGGCCGTGGCGGATGAAGCCTTCCACCTCAGCGTGGAGGAGGCCCGCCAGGCGGGACTGGATGTGCTGGCCGCCGACACGGAGATCCACCTTGACCACCTTGGCATCGCTCACCCGGACACCCTGGAGCCGCTCACCGGTTGGGACGGGCTCGACCGGGCCGTGGCCCTCATCGCGGCCCACGTGGGCCCGGTGCGGCTCATCGACAACCTGGACCTGCGTCGCGGATGAGCCGGTGGCGATACCTTTGCCGCCCGCATTCCGCGGACCGCCCATGACCATCGAAGTCCTCCGCGCCAAGATCCATCGCGTCCGCGTCACCGAGGCCGACATCAATTACATCGGCAGCATCACGCTGGACGAGGACCTGATCGATGCCGCCGGCCTGGTGGAAGGTGAAAAAGTGCAGGTGCTGAACGTCAACAATGGCGACCGCCTGTACACGTATGTCATCAAAGGGGCGCGCGGCACCGGGGTGGTGTGCCTCAACGGCCCGGCCGCACGGCGCGTGAGCGTGGGCGATATCGTGATCGTGGTGGCCTACGCCCACATGACCCTGGAGGAGGCCCGCGCCTACCGCCCCACGATCATCTTCCCCGACGAGCGCACCAATACGCTCAAGCCGTAGACCCATGCGCAAAGCGGTCTGGGGCACCCTGAAGGTGGCGGTGCCCGTGGCCTTGGGCATCTGGCTCGTGCTCCACTTCTACCGACAGCTGGACGATGGCCAGCGCGCGGCCCTGTTCGAGGCCTTCGGCCGCGCCTCGTTGCCCTGGCTGGTGCTGAGCAACCTGCTGGGCTGGCTGAGCCATGTGAGCCGCGGCTGGCGCTGGCGTTACCTGCTGCGCCATCTGGGCCACGAGCCCGGTTTCTGGGCCTGCTATCACGCCGTGATGGGCGGTTACTTCATGAACATGTTGCTGCCCCGTGCCGGAGAGGCCAGCCGGGCCGCCATGCTCTACCGCGCCGAAGGCGTGCCCTTCGAGAAAGGCTTCGGCACCATCCTCGCCGAACGCGCCGTGGACATGGTGATGCTGCTGGGCATCGCCGGCATCACCCTGCTGCTGCAGGCCGACAAGATCGACCTCTTCCAGGAGCGCATCGCCGCGTTCCGCGCGCAACAAGCCCCCGGACCCGACAGCCATGGCCTGGGCTGGTGGGTGCTCGCACTTCTGGTCATCGGCACGGCCGTGGCCGCCTTTCTGGTGTTCACCCGGCCGGCCTTGCGTGCCCGGGTGATGGACGGTGTGCGCGGTTTCGTGGAAGGCGTGCGCTCCATCCTCCGCACACCGGACAAGGGACCGTACCTATTCCACACCGTGCTGATCTGGGCGCTGTACGTGGCCATGTTCTGGGTGGGCTTCATGGCCCTGCCCGAGACCCGGGACGTGCCCCCGGCTGGTGTGATGGCCGGGTTCATCGCGGGATCGGTGGGCATCGTGCTCGTTCAGGGCGGCATCGGTGCCTACCCCGCCTTCGTGGCCCTCATCGTCAGCGTGTACATGTCCGGCGGTGAGGGCGGCGTCATCCGCCCCGAGGCCCTGGCCATGGGTTGGCTGCTCTGGGTGGCCCAGACGCTCATGATCATCAGCCTCGGTGGCCTCTCGCTACTTTTGGTCGCCCGTAAGCGCAGCACCCCATGACCATCGACCTCGCGACCGCCAGCGTTCACCCCCACGTGACCGACCGTGTCGGTGTCGTGCGTCTGGCCCACGTCTGGCGTGTGAAGGGCGACCGCATCGTGTTCACCAACGGCTGCTTCGACCTGCTGCACCGCGGCCACGTGGAATACCTGGAGGAGGCGGCGCAGCTCGGCGACCGGCTGGTGGTGGGCATCAACAGCGACGCCAGTGTGCGCCGTTTGGGCAAAGGCTCCGACCGCCCCCTGAACGATGAGGAGAGCCGGGCGTTGGTGGTGGCCGCCCTGCGCTGCGTGGACGCCGTGGTGATCTTCGACGAGGACACGCCGCTCGAGCTGATCACCGCCCTGCAGCCCGATGTGCTGGCCAAGGGCGGCGACTGGAAACCCGAGCAGATCGTGGGCGCCGATGTGGTGAAAGCCCGCGGAGGCAGCGTGCACAGCCTGAAGCTCGTGGACGGCTTCTCCACCACCGCGCTGGTCGAGAAGATCCGCAATGGCCGCTAAGGTCCGTTCCCAGTTCGTCTGCCAGAGCTGCGGCTCGGCCTTTCCGCAATGGCTTGGGCAATGTCCCAGCTGCAAGCAGTGGAACACCTTGGTGGAAGAGGTCCGCGACCGGGTGGAGGAGAAGCGCGGCACGCCGGCCAGCTTGAAGAGCCGCACCCCGAAGCCCGTCGCCATCGGCGACATCCCCGCGCAGGACGGCCCGCGGATCCCGCTCAGCGACCGTGAGCTCGCCCGCGTGATGGGCGGCGGCCTCGTGCCAGGCAGCATCACGCTCATCGGAGGCGAGCCCGGCATCGGCAAGAGCACCCTGCTGCTGCAGACCGCACTGCGCAACCCCCATTTGAAGACGCTGTACGTCTCCGGCGAGGAGAGCGAGCACCAGGTGAAGATGCGGGCGGAACGGCTTGGAGTGGCGAGTAACGAGTCGCGAGTGCCGAGTGGCGAGTTGCGAGTGACGAGTGATGCTACTCGACACTCGTCACCCGACACTCGCCACTCCGAAAGCTGTTACGTCCTCACGGAGACCAACACCCAGAACATCTTCAAGCACATCGAGGCGCTGGAGCCCGGGCTGGTGGTGGTCGACAGCGTGCAGACCTTGCACACCGCCACGCTTGACGCGAGCCCGGGGAGCGTGGGCCAGGTGCGTGAGTGCACGGCCGAGATCATGCGCTTCGCCAAGGCCACCAACGTGCCATTCGTGCTCATCGGCCACATCACCAAGGACGGCTTCATCGCGGGCCCGAAGGTGCTGGAGCACATGGTGGACTGCGTGCTGCAGTTCGAGGGCGACCGGGACCATGCGTACCGGCTGCTACGCCCCTTGAAGAACCGCTTCGGCAGCACCAACGAGCTCGGGATCTACGAGATGCACGGCACGGGCCTCGCCGCCGTGGAGGACCCCAGCCAGGTGCTGCTCGGCGACCGGCGCGAACGCCCCAGCGGCGTGGCCGTGAGCGCGACCCTCGAAGGACAACGCCCGCTGCTGATCGAAGTGCAGGCCCTGGTGAGCAGCGCGGTGTACGGCACACCGCAGCGCAGCGCCACCGGCTTCGACCTGCGCCGCCTGAACATGCTGCTCGCCGTGCTGGAGAAGCGCTGCGGCTTCCGGCTGGGGCAGAAGGACGTGTTCCTCAACCTCGCCGGTGGCTTCCGTGTGGAGGAGCCCGCGATCGACCTGGCCGTGGTATGCGCCGTGCTCAGCAGCAACGCCGACATCGCCATCCCCATGGACACCGCGTTCTGCGGCGAGGTGGGCCTCACCGGCGAGATCCGCCCCGTGACGCGCACCGAACAGCGCATCGCCGAAGCGCAGAAGCTCGGCTTCGCCCGCGTGTTCATACCCAAGGGCACCAAGGGCATCGGCCCCGTGAAGGGCATCGAGCTGGTGCAGGTGGGCCAGGTGAACGAGGTGCTGAGCGCCTTGTTCGGTTAGACCCTTGGATCATACCATTCGCAGCACCGGCGCCACCACGAGCACGCACCCGAAGGCCAGGAAGGCGATCATCTCGGTGCGTTCGCCGCGGAAGTGGATGCCGATCGCGGAGCGAAGGGGTTCGGACATGGAGGGAACCTGGTCCGCTCCGATGGTCCGACCGCAGGCCCCCGCTGCGGCAGGCGCGGCCGGTGATCGTTATTTCTTGTGCCTGAGGAGGTCAGCTTCATTTAGTATGCGTGCATACGATTACCTTTGCGCCCATGAAAGGTCATCCTTCCCTGATCGACACGGCGACGGCCACCGTGGAGCGCGTCTCCGCAGAGCTGATCGAAGTGCGTTTCAAGCCGGATGTGAAGTTGGACGTGGAGGGGATCGGCGAGGTCGTGAACGCGAAACGCACCCTGTGCGGTGCCGACAGCCCCGATGTGCTGGCGGTGATGCCGCCGGAGGTGGACTTCGAGCTGAACGTCCTGAACATGGACCACAGCAGGAGCCATGGTGGCTGCCCCACGCGGCGGCTGGCCTTCGCCGGACAGAGCCCCTTGAACGAACGGCTGGCCAACCTCTATTTCAGCTACTTCCCGCGCCAGAACGAGACCCGCGTGTTCCACGATGAGCGGGATGCCCGCCAGTGGCTCGATCAGCGCACCGAGGTGGTCACTGTTCCCTGAGCCTGGTCCTCCCACGATAGCGCCACCTTTCCCATGGTGCCGCCGGCGCCCAGCGCTTGGAGCGCAGGGGGGAGCTGCATGGACGGCAGTGTGGCATGCACATGCGGTCTCAGCCCACCGCCGACCGCTTCGCGCACCACCGCCTGAAGGCATTCGGCCACGAGTTCGGGCCGGTGGTCGCCGAGCTTCAGCATGTTGATGCCAACGATGCCCTTGCTGCGCATCATCAGGAAGATGGGTACCACCAGGCCCATGTCCCACACGAATCGCACGGTGGCGAACGGGCCCTTTCGGCTGCCGCGTTGGGCACCCCCGAAGAGCACGACCGTGCCCCCACTGCCGATCAGGCCCATGTCCGTGCGGAAGCTGTGCCCCGCCACCGCGTTGAAGCTGACATCGAGGCGCTCTCCAGCGAGCGCGGTCCGGACCGTGGCCTCATAGGGCCCGGTCTTGCGGTCGATCGCGTGCTGCACGCCCAAGGCCCGCACGTGGGCCACCTTGTCCGCCCCGCCGACCACGGCGAACACCGTGCATCCGCTACGCAAGGCCAGCTGAACGAGCAGCTGCCCCACCCCACCGGCGGCGCTATGCACCAGCACCCGCATGCCGGCGCGGAGCGGAACGGCCATGCGCGCGGCATACCAGGCGGTACAGCCCTGCGTGGCCAGTGCCGCAGCCACGCCCAAAGGCAGGTCATCGGGGACGGGTGCGCAGGCCCTGACGTCGGCCAGCGCCAGTTCCGCGTAGCCGCCGAAGCGCGTCAGCGCCACCACCCGGCGTCCTTGCAGTGCGGTGGAGGCGCCAGGGCCGCACGCCACCACCCGGCCCACCACCTCATAGCCCAACACGCTGGGCAGCGGTGGCGCCTCGCGATAGAGGCCTCGCACGGCCATCACATCGGCATAGTTGATGCCGAAGCCCTCGGCCCTGATGAGGACCTGCCCGGGCCCGGGCCGTGGATCGGCGAGCTCCACGAGCCGCAGGCCGCGCTCGGGATCACCGTGCCGATGAAGTTGCCATGCGCGCATCCGAGGTAAGTTGCTGGGTGAAGGTCGGTCCGAACTACTCTCCCTCCAACATCACCTCGAAGTCCACCACGCATTGGCGCGTGCGGTCCAGGTCGTCCTCATCGCCGATGCAGGTGTACAGGGGTGCGTACTGCGGATGCGCCACGCGGAACCGCCCGCTGGCCGAGCGCTCATCGCCTTCGCGGAACACCGCTGGCACGATCGGCCCCTCCAGGTCCTTGCTTACATAGGAGCGGTGGCCCTGACCCTCGGCGAACATCACCTGCTCCAGGCGCTCGTGCTGCATGCGCAGGTGTGCGTATCCGTTCTCGTAGTAGCAAAGTCCGCCCTGGGTCCACAAGCGCACCGGGGCGTGGCGTTCATCAACGTTGATGCGATAGACCACATCGCCATAGCTGAACCCCCACAGGGTGGAGCAGCGGACCTCCCGCCGTGCACCGTCCATGTCCACCACGAGGAGGTGGTCCCGGCCGGCGGGCTTGAGCTCCACAAAGGCGCCGACCGATACTCCCGTCCGTGTGCGGTACGCCTCCACTGTTGGATGGAGAACAACCTGCGCCTCCACTGTGCCGGGAAGGACCACGGCGCCGACCGGCATCAGGATGAGCATGCACCACGCACGCAACGGTTCCCAGGTCCTCACAGCGGAAAAGTACGCGCTTGAGGCGGGCCCCGGATGGGGCTCCTTCCGGATGCATCAACAGACCGCGGTGAGCAGGGGGCTCAGGAGGCACCGCCCACGCACACCACGAACTCACCGCGCGGAGCGTTGATGCCGAAGTGGGCCTGCAACCGGGCGATCGGGCCGCGCACGTGCTCTTCGTGCAGCTTGCTGATCTCGCGGCTCGCACAAGCGGGCCGGTCCGGGCCCAGCACCCCGGCCAGTTCGTCGAGAAGCCTTAGCAGGCGGTGCGGACTCTCGTACAGCACGATGGTGCGTGGCTCATCACGCAGCGCTTCAAGGCGGGTGCGTCGTCCCTTCTTCTGGGGCAGGAAACCCTCGAACACGAAGCGCTCGCAGGGCAGGCCGCTGCACACCAGCGCCGGCACGAAGGCCGTGGCACCGGGCAGGCACTCCACAGGGATGTCGGCGCGCAGGGCGGCCCGCACCAACAGATAGCCCGGGTCGCTGATGCCCGGGGTGCCCGCATCGCTCACCAGCGCCAGCCGCTCGCCCCGCAGCAGTCGCGCAGTGAGCTGGTCCACCATGCGGTGCTCGTTGACGGTGTGGAAACTGACCAGTGGACGCGCGATGCCCAGATGCTGAAGCAGGCGGCCGCTCACCCGCGTGTCCTCGGCCACCACGGCGTCGGCCTCCGCCAGTACGCGTTGCGCGCGGAGGGTGATGTCCTCCAGGTTGCCGATCGGGGTCGGCACCACGATCAGCCGTCCGCTCACTTCAACCCGTTGATGAGGTCCACCAGGGAGAGGTACACATCGTGATAATCGGTGAGCGGCAGTGTATCCGCGCGGTCGAACATGTCGTGGTAGGCCGCGATGCCGCCCAGGGTGTAGATGAAGATGGCCGGCACGCCACGCTTCACGAAGGGGCAATGGTCGCTGTTGCAGGCCGGGCCGCGCGGCTTCACCTGCGCCAGCCGGCCGGTGGCGGTGTTGCCCGCCACCATCCGATCGAAGACCTCCTGCTGCGCCGTGGCGTTCACCACCGTGATGCCCTCTTCGCCCGTGCCCATCAGGTCCAGGTTGATGAGAAGCTTGACGGCTCCGAGGTCGAACGCACGGTCCACCGCGCACCACTCACTGCCCACCAGACCGGCCTCCTCCCCGGCGAACGCGATGAAGAGCACGTCGCACCACGGCTTCTCCCGTGCGTAACGCGTGGCCAGGTTGAGCAGCATGCTGACCCCGCTGGCGTTGTCGTTGGCCCCGGGAAAGAGGACGTCGGGGCCCATCCTGCCCAGATGGTCGTAATGCGCCGTCACCACCACGAGCTCCTTGCTGCTGCGGCCCTTCACCAGGCCCCACACGTTGCGGGCGTTGTGCTTGCGCATCCGATTGGCCACGCGCAGGTCGATGGTCGCGGCGCTATCGTTCCACACCCCGGCACTGAGCTCCAGCAGCGGGAATCGGGTGGCCTGCTGGGCCACACCCCAGGTGAGCTTGCCGGCCGACCTGCGGAGCACCGGCCCGTAGTGGAGCAGCTCGTCCTGAACACGGCGCACCAAGGCCAGTGAATCGGCACTGCGCACCACCGGCAGGTGCAGGGCGATGGCCCGGCCGGCGACCACGCCCATGGTCATGGCCCGCCGCTCCGGAGTCGCCAGGTCGCTGAGCGTGAGGTGCACCACGTCGTATCGGCCCTTGGCGCTGCCCGATGCGGGGTCGACGAGGAAGTCGATGCCGGGTCGCAATGCGTTCCCATCCACAGCGAGCTTCACGCTGTCCGGAAAGGTGTTCACGGTGAAGCTGAAGGGCTCGAACCGGCTGTCGCGGACGCGGTGCAGACCCAGGCGGTCGAATTCCGCGGCGATGAGCTCGGCGGCGAGGCTGTCGCCTCCGTTCACGTAGCCCCGGCCGTGCAATGCAGGCGACGCAAGGGTGTCCACCCACTTGCGGGCGTTGGCGAGCACGGTGGCGGCGTCCTGTGCGGCAGCGGGCAGGGCCGCAAGCGCCAGGAAGGGAAGATGGAGGATGCGCATCAGCGGTGGCGACGTTCCACGAGGTCCAGGAAGGCCTGCAAGGCCTCGGGGTCCGGGGCCTTCTTCAACCGGGAGAGCTGCTCCTCCACCAAGCGGCGTGCCTCATCACCCCCGGATGCGGTATTGATGGCCTCGACCCCTTGTTCGAAGGCTTCGCGGTCCCCCCCGTAAAGCTCAGCCACGAACCAGAACTTCTGGCTGAGCGCGATGGCCTTGCCCAGGTCGGGGATGGGGGCCTGGCCCAGCTTGTCGGCCACGCTCCTGTGACGAACGGCCGGTTCTTTCACGGGCTTCTCGGTACGGGTCCGCGCGGGGGGTGTTTCGGTCTCGGCGATGGCGTCGATCAGGGAGGTCTGCCGGATCTCCGAACGGGTGTCCAGGCGGATCACAGGGGCGGGGCGCGGATCCGGTGCCTTCGGTGGGGCCTCGTCCTTGGGCTTGGAGGGCGGTGCGGCCGGTGGTTCGGCCGCCAGGGCCAGCGCCGCGGCGGGCGGTTGCGGACGCTCACCCTCGCGGGCCTTGTGGCGCAGCACCACCAGCCGCTCGTACAGCTCACGCGCATCATCGCAGGCCTGCTCCAGGCCCGCCACGTTCAAGCTCCCCTTCTCCAGCGCCCGCTCGGCCTCGATCAAGGCCTTCACCAGGTCCTGGATCCGCTTGTACCGCTTGTCATCCACCTTCTGCATGGCCCAAGGTCCAACGCGAAGATGCCTATTTTCGTGCCGGGGCGCAAACCCATATGCGCCCCGTCCCCCTAGGCACCGCCGCTATGTTCCTGGAGCGCGTCCGCAGCCAAGCCCCCGGAAAGGGCTGGATCGAGGTGATCTGCGGTTCGATGTTCAGCGGCAAGACCGAGGAGCTCATCCGCCGGTTGCGCCGTGCGGAGTTCGCCCGCCAGAAGGTGGAGATCTTCAAGCCCAGCGTGGACACGCGCTACGCCGATACCGAAGTGGTGAGCCACGATGCCACCAGCATCCGGAGCACCCCCGTTCCCAACAGCAGCAACCTGCTCCTGTTGGCCGCCGACATCGACGTGGTGGGCATCGACGAGGCCCAGTTCTTCGATGAAGGCCTGCCGCAGGTGTGCGCACAGCTCGCCAACAGTGGCGTGCGCGTGATCGCCGCCGGGCTGGACATGGACTTCCAAGGTCGGCCCTTCGGCCCGATGCCGCACCTGATGGCCATCGCCGAGCACGTCTCGAAAGTGCACGCCATCTGCGTGCACTGCGGACAGCTGGCCACCTTCAGCCACCGTACGCACGCCAGCACCGACCTCATCCACCTGGGGGAGACCGACAGCTACGTGCCCTTGTGTCGTGGCTGCTTCGAGGCGGCCCGCCTGGACCAGGACGCCCCGGCCCACCGCGCGGCCGCCCG
Source organism: Flavobacteriales bacterium (assembly GCA_020847755.1). Taxonomy (GTDB): domain Bacteria; phylum Bacteroidota; class Bacteroidia; order Flavobacteriales_F; family PHOS-HE28; genus PHOS-HE28. The sequence continues at coordinate 19,222 of JADLBK010000141.1, forward strand.
CCGATGATGGGCCCGCACCTGTTGAGCCGCATCGCCGAGGCCGTGGGCGGGGACCTGCACGCTCCGCTCGGCGACGGCCCGGTGACGGACATCGCCTTGGATTCGCGCAAGCCGCACCTGCAGCCCGACACGCTGTTCGTGGCCCTGCGGGGCGAACGCCACGACGGGCACCGCTATCTGCCCGACCTGGTGGCGCGCGGGGTGCGCCATGCCCTGGTAAGCGCTCCAGCGCCTCCGGAGCTGCGCGAACGGCTGAACACCATCCTCGTGCCCGACACGCTGGATGCGCTGCAGCGGCTGGCGGCCTGGCATCGCGGACAGTTCCATGGGCCCGTGGTGGGCATCACCGGCAGCAACGGCAAGACGGTGGTCAAAGAGTGGGTCGCGCAGCTCCTCGGTCGGGAGGAGCATATCGCCCGCAGCCCGGGCAGCTGGAACAGCCAGGTGGGCGTGCCCCTAAGCGTGTGGGGGCTTCGCGAGGGCCATGGCCTCGGCCTCTTCGAGGCGGGCATCAGCCGGCCCGGGGAGATGGCCCGGCTGCGCCCCATCATCCGCCCCACCATCGGGGTGTTCACCAGCCTGGGGCCCGCACACGGTGAGAACTTCGCCGATGACCGGACCAAGGCGCTTGAGAAGCTCGAACTCTTCCGCGAGGCCCAGGTGCTCGTGTACCCGCAGGACATCACCACGCTGCACGCGGCGGTGAAGGAGCTGCACCTGGACCAGCACCTGCTGACGCGCACCTGGTCGCGGGAGGGATCGGCCTTCCTGCACCTGCACCGGGAGGAACGTGCGGAAGGCGGGCTCCGGCTCACGGTCGCCCATGGCCCGGAGGTCTTCACCGTGCAACTGCCGTTCGACGACCATGCCAGCGTGGCCAACGCCATGACCTGCATGACGCTGCTGTTGCACCTGGGCCGAACGCCAGCCTGGCTGCAAGCGCACATTCCCCAGCTCCACCCGGTGGCCATGCGTCTGGAACTGGTGGACGGGGTGAACGGCAGCCTCTTGATCAACGACGCGTACAGCAATGACACGGCCTCGCTGGCCATCGCCCTGGACCACCTTGCCGCGCACGCCACCGACCGGGAACGGATCGTGGTGCTGGGCGACATCCACGAGAGCGGCGAAGCGCCCGCAGGTCTGTATCAACGGGTGGCCGGTCTGCTGCACCATGCCCGGGTGGAGCGCGTGCTGGGGGTGGGGCCTCAGCTCACCGCCCACGCCGCGCGGTTCGGGCCTCATGCCCGCTTCTTCCCCGATGCGGACGCCCTGCTGCGGGAGGTGCCGGCCGATGCCCTGCGCGATGCCGCCGTGCTGGTGAAGGGCGCCCGCAGCCTGGGCCTGGAGCGCGTGGTGGAACGCTGGCAACGGCAGGTGCACGGCACGGTGCTGGAGATCGATCTGGAGGCCGTACGTCACAACCTGAACCACTTCCGCGGTCTGCTTCGGCCCGGCACCGGGGTGCTCGCCATGGTGAAGGCCTTCGGATACGGCAGCGGTGCCACCGAGCTGGCCCGCTTGTTCGCGTACGAACGCGTGGACATGCTGGGCGTGGCGTACGCGGACGAGGGCATCGCCCTTCGCCAGGAAGGCATCGCCCTGCCCATCCTGGTGATGAACCCCGAGCCCGTGCCGTACGAGGTGATGCACCGCTTCCGGCTGGAGCCCGTGGTGTACGACCTGCGCTCGCTGCACGCGGCCATCGACCATGCCCGGTCGCATACGGACGCCCCCGCGGTGCACCTGAAGATCGACACCGGCATGCACCGCCTGGGCTTCGACCCCGACCACCTGGGGCCGGCGATCGACGCGCTCCGGCATGCTCCCTTCCTGCGGGTCAGCACCATGTTCAGTCATTTCGCCGCCAGCGAGGACCCCGCCCACGACGCGTTCACCCGCGACCAGCTGGCCCGCTTCACCGCCGCCGCCGACCGGGTGGAGGCCGTGCTGACGCAGCGACCGAAGCGCCACATCGCCAACTCGGCCGGCATCAGCCGTTTCCCGGAGGCGCACCTTGACCTGGTGCGGCCCGGCATCGGCTTGCACGGCGTGGGGTTCGACGCCACCGAGAGCACGAAGCTCCGGCCTGCGGCGCGCCTGCTCACCACCATCGCCCAGGTGAAGGAGCTGAGGGCCGGTGACAGCGTGGGCTATGGTCGCCGCCACCGCGTGCAGGCCCCCCAGCGCATCGCCGTGCTGCCCATCGGCTACGCTGACGGCCTGTTCCGCAGCCTGGGCCACGGCGTGGGCCATGTACGCATCCACGGGCGATCCGCACCGTTCGTAGGCGGCATCTGCATGGACATGTGCATGGTGGACGTCACCGGAATCGCCTGCCAATCCGGCGACCCGGTGACGGTGTTCGGTCCGGGTCGGCCACTGGCCGACCATGCCCGGGACATGGGCACCATTCCGTACGAAGCGCTGACCGCCGTGAGCCAGCGGGTGAAACGGGTGTTCATACACGGATAGGCGCAGGCTTCCAAGGTCGGGGCGCAGCCGGTCCGATCCCCGGGCAGCCCATCGGTGTTGTTCAGGCGTCCATCGGGTACATTCGCGGCCCGGAACCACGCCCTTGACATGAAGAACCTGTTCCTTTCCCTCGCCACGGCCCTGTTGATGCCCACCCTGCTGCCTGCACAGGACCGGCAGCCCGCCTACCTCCCCGGCGATGTGCTCGTGATGCTCCAGCCCGGGGCCGATGCGGCCGCCCTCGCCAACGACCTGCGCGTGGTGGACGGTCTGCCCACCGGCCTGCGCGTGGTGGAGGAGGTGAGCGCCCCCCTGCGCGCCTGGATGCTCCACTACGATCAGCCCGCCCTGCCCCAGCAGGTGATGCTGCGTGCCGTGCAGCGCCACCGCGCGACCCTGCTGGCCCAGAACAACCACGTGGTGACCGATCGCGTGGTGCCCAACGACCCGCAGTTCGGCCAGCAGTGGCATCACGTGAACCCCAACGATGCCGACATCGACAGCGACCTGGCGTGGGACATCACCACCGGAGGCGTGACCGCTGCCGGCGACACGATCGTGGTCTGCATCATCGAGAACGCCGACCTGCCCCACCCCGACCTGATCGGCAACGCCTGGTTCAACCACCAGGAGATCCCCAACGATGGCCTGGACAACGATGCCAATGGCTACGTGGACGACTTCCGGGGCTGGAACCCCGGCGGCAACAACGATAACGTGTATGGCGGGGGCCACGGCACCCAGGTGGCCGGCATGATCGGGGCCAAGGGCAACAACAACACCGCCGTGAGCGGCGCCAACTGGAACGTGGAGATGATGGTGGTGACCCGGCAGGGGGTGAGCGAGGCCCAGGTGCTGGCGAGCTACACCTATCCCCTGGTGATGCGCCGCCTGTACAACCAGACCGGTGGCAACAAGGGCGCCTTCGTGGTGGCCACCAACGCCAGCTGGGGCATCGATTTCGGCGACCCGGCGGACGCCCCGCTCTGGTGCGCGATGTACGACACCCTCGGCACGGCTGGTGTGCTGAACTGCGGCGCCACGGCCAACCAGAACATCAACATCGACGTGGAGGGTGACCTGCCGACGGCCTGCCCCAGCCCCTTCATGGTGAGCGTCACCGCCACGAACAATAACGACCAGCGCACCTTCAGCGGCTACGGTGCCACCACCATCGACGTGGGCGCACCGGGCGAGGACGTGGTGACCACCAGCATGGGTGGCGGCACGGGCAGCACCAGCGGCACGAGCTTCGCCAGCCCGCTCACCGCCGGGGTCATCGGCCTGCTGTACAGCGCGCCATGCGCCACGCTCGGCGCCCTGGCCCAGGCCGACCCCATGGCGGCCGCCCTCTTTGTGCGCGACAAGCTCTTCGAAGGGGTGGACCAAGTGGGCAATCTGCCGGGCAACACCGTCACCGGCGGCCGCATCAACGCCTTCAACAGCCTGCAGGCCATCATGGCCGGCTGCGGCCCCTGCCCACCGCCCTACGACCTCAACGCCGAGAACGTGGCCATCGGCGACGTGATGTTCTCGTGGGGCAGCACCGCCAGTGGTCCGTTCACCGTCCAGTACCGCCCGGTGGGCAGCAGCACCTGGACCACCCAGGGCGGCCTCATCAACCTGGCCTTCATGGCCTCCGGGCTCACCCCCTGCACAGCGTACGAGTTCCAAGTGATCGCCGAGTGCGACACGCTGACCAGCGACCCCAGCGCCCTGTTCACCTGGACCACCGAAGGCTGCTGCGCTCCGCCGGACGGTCTTGGCGCCGGCTTCGCGGGTGACAACATCGCCAATGTGTTCTGGACCGCCGTGCTCGCCGCCACTTCCTATGAGGTGGAAGTGAGCCCCGCCGGTGCGGGCAACTGGACGAGCAACACGGGCATCACCGCCACCAGCTTCGAGATCGGCGGACTCTCACCCTGCTCGGCCTACGATGTGCGCGTGCGGTCCGTGTGCAACGGCAGCCCCACGGCATGGAGCCCCACCATCACCGTGCAGACCACAGGATGCGGATCCTGTGTGGACAACACGTACTGCCCCTCGGAGAGCGCTGATGCGAGCGAGGAGTGGATCGCCAACGTCACCCTCGGCAGCATCAACAACGCCACCGGCACGGATGATGGATACGGCGACTACACTGCGCAGTCCACATCGCTGAGCCTGGGCGGCAGTCATCCCATCTCCCTCACCCCGGGCTATGATGGCTTCGTCTATGATGAGTACTTCACGGTGTGGATCGACCTGGACCAGGACGGGGCCTTCACCACCACGGGCGAGCTGGTGTACAGTTCGCCTGTGGCGAACGGGACCGTGAGCGGCAACATCAACATCCCCGCTTGGGCCACCCCCGGCAGCACGCGCATGCGCGTGATCATGGTCTATGATCAGGCCGCCACCTCCGGCTGTGAGGACGGGTATGATTTCGGGGAGACCGAGGACTATTGCGTCACCTTGGTGGACCCCAACACCGGTATGGCGGAGATCCCCGCCGGCATTGTGGTGCACCACTTCCCGGACCCTGCGGACCGCGATGTCTTCTTCAACGTGTACGGCACCTCCGGGCAGGGCATCGTGACGATCGAGCTGCTCGACAATGCCGGACAGGTGGTGGAACGTCGCAGCTCCACGAACGGACGGATCACCCTCACCACCGCCTGGCTGGCGGACGGTCTGTATTTCTACCGCGCGGTCCAGGATGGCCGTGAACTGGGCCGTGGCAAGCTGATGGTGGCCCACTGAGGACCGGACGCCCGGAACGGTCGGTTAACTTCCGCCCGATGGGCATCTCGGCGGTCATCATCACACGCAACGAGGAGGCCAACATCGCCCGCTGCCTCAAGGGCCTCTCCGGCCTGGTACAGGAGGTGGTGGTGGTGGATGCCGAAAGCACCGATGGGACACGGCGCATCGCCGAGGCGCACGGTGCGCGGGTGGTGACGCGCGCGTGGACCAACTACAGCGACCAGAAGAACTTCGCGAACGACCTGGCCTCGCAGGCCTACATCCTGAGCGTGGACGCCGACGAGGTGCCTTCGCCCGAGCTGGCCGCGTCCATCCGGAATGCGGCAGCGAGCGGCCTGCATGGCGCCTACGGTATGCACCGGCTCACCAACTACTGCGGCACCTGGGTCCGCCATGGGGGCTGGTATCCCGATACCAAGACCCGGCTCTTCCCGAAGGGCCGGGCGCGGTGGACCGGGGACCACGTGCATGAGGTGCTTGAGCTCGCCGATGGAACCCCGCAACACCTGCTCGTCGGCGACCTGCTGCACTACAGCTACCCCACCCTGGCGGCTCATCGAGCGCGCATCGAGCGCTACAGCGACCTGCATGCCCAGGCCTTGCACAAAGCCGGCCGGCGGGCCGGGCCGATCAAGCGATGGCTGTCACCCGTGGCCAAGTTCCTCCAAGGCTACGTGCTGCAGGCGGGCTTTCTGGACGGAACAGCGGGCTGGCACATCGCCACCCTCAGCGCCCGCGCCGTGTGGCTGAAGTACGCCAAGCTCCACGCCCTTCAGCATGACGCCCACACCTGAGCACATCATCCTGAGCCGGCCGGACAGCATCGGCGACGTGATGCTCACCCTGCCCCTGGCAGGCCTGCTCAAGCAACGGTTCCCGGGCGTGCGCATCACGTTCATCGGCCGCGGCTATACCGCGCCCGTGCTGCGGTGCTGCAGCCATGTGGACCAGGTGCTGACCCTGGAGGACCTGATGGCCGGCGACGCTGTGGCCATCCTCTCCGACCTGCACGCCGATGCGTTGGTGCATGTGTTCCCCCATCGCACCGTGGCCCGGTGGGCCAAGGCCGCCGGTGTCCCTGTCCGCATCGGGACGTCACACCGGTGGTGGCACTGGACCACGTGCACCCACCGCGTGGCGTTCAGCCGACGCCGGAGCCCGCTGCACGAAGCCCAGTTGAACACGAAGCTGCTGCATCCGCTCGGCCTGGAAGGGGTGCCCTCCCTGGCGCAACTCAGCGAACGCACCGGCTTCAGCGCGCCGCCGCACTCGGTCCTTCCGGCCGACCTGGCCCCGACCGCGGTGCGCACGGTGATCCTCCATCCGGGTTCGCAGGGCAGCGCGGTGGAATGGGGGCTGGACAACTTCGCAGCGCTGATGCGACGCCTTCACACGCTCGGTATCCGTACGGTCGTGACGGGGACAGCCTCCGAGGCTGAACGCTACCATCCCCATCTCCCATGGAGCGCCCCCCTGGCCATCGATGCCGGTGGACGGCTGAGCCTGGAACAGCTGGTGGCCCTCATCGGCAGTGCGGACGGACTGGTGGCGGCGAGCACAGGACCATTGCACATCGCTGCCGCGTGCGGCATCCGTGCCGTGGGCCTGTTCGCTCCGCGTCGCCCGATCCATCCGGGGCGTTGGGCCCCGATCGGTCGTGATGCCCACGCGCTGGTGCATGACCCGGACTGCGCGACCTGCCGTGCAGGACGACCGTGCGATTGCATCACGCGGATCGCTCCGGAGCGCGTGGCGGCGCTGCTTGAAGGCCTGCCTGCGCATTGAGCCAGCGCCCGCCGAACACGAACAGGGCAGCGTACAGGGCGTAGAAGGTCGCCCCGGTCTGGGTCTCCAATGTATCCTCCGTGAGGCACGACACCAGGAAAATGGCCGCCCACGCGGGGAAGACCGGATGCCGCCACGCGCGATACACCACCACCGGTGCCACCCAGCAGGCCAGGAGGAACAACAGGCCGGGCAGACCGAAGGTGATGAGCAGCGTGAGGAACTCGTTGTGCGCGCGGTTCCGCCAGGCCGGATCCAACGGGCTGTGCAGTTCCTCATAGGCCTGCGCGAACGCCGGCCGGGTGTCGCCCGTGCCGACGCCCGTCCACAGATGCCGGTTTGCGATCCACCAGCCCGTCCGCCAATACGCCAGGCGCATGGTGAGGCTGTGCCCGTTCGGATCACCGATGGCCCGGTAGCGGTCGAGCTCCATCCGCAGTTGATCCACGCGGGCCATCAGAAGCGGCTGGCGGCCCGTGCGCACACTGGGCATGCCCTGCTCGATACGACGCACGTCCTCGTCGGTGAGCGCCAGCAGACCCACGGAATCCTTGTCCAGGCCCCTGCTGGCCAGGTAGCGAACCACCGTGCCGCGCAGCAGCTGGCCACGCTCATCCTTGTCGTACAAGCCGATGCGACTGCGACGGGCCCACCCCCGTTCGAGCTCCCCCCTGGCCACATGCACCCACACGGGATGTCCGTTCTCCCATTGCGGGTCCGAAACGTCGTGGTAGTAGGGCTCGCCGCCGGCGCTACGTTCCCTGAGGTCCTCGACCCGAAGCGGGGTGTACGGGCGCGGCCAGAGCATGCCGGACAGGATCAAAGGCGCCGCCACTGGCGCCAGCACCAGGAACCCGCGGACCGACCAGCGCACAAGCGGTCGTGCACCGCCCACGCCTCGCCAAGCCAGCATCAGCAGCGCAGCGGCCAAAGCGCCCAGACCGCTGAGGCTTCCCATGCCCACCAGGAAACCCACGGCCCAGACCGCACCAAGAGCATGCATCGCACGCAACCACCCTGGGGCCGGACGGTCCAGGATGAAGACACATGTGGCGAGCGCGAGGAGCAGTCCCAGCCGCACATGGCTGATGAAGATGCTGACCGCGCGATGGTCGCCGCTCTGCAGATGGCCGCCCGCCATGACCAGACAGACCGCCGTGCTGGCCACCACGCTCCAGGCCCCGGTGCGCAGCACATCGCGAATGGCCCGCTCTCCCATGGGAGGCGAGGTCGACAGCACCACCCCGAAGACGAGCACGGGGAGCAGGATGCGGGTGAGGTCGAACGCCCAGGCGCGGTCCTCGGACCAGATGATGCCGGCCGCGTGCAGCAGGAAGGTGGCGATGAACGCCAGCGACCACGGTCCGGTGAACGCTTGACGGAAGCGTCTCCCCAGGGAGCGGGCGGCCAGGCCCTCGCCCAGCCAGCCCAGCACCATCAGGATCTGCGCATTGCTCAGCAGCACGTTGTTCCACGGCAGGGCGGCCACCGCGATGAACAGGCCCGCCATCCGGACCTGACCGAAGCGCCGGACCCAGGCTTCCGCCATGCTCCCGGCGGCCATCCAAGGCATTCGTTCAGGGCTTGCTGCCGCTCAGGATCCCGGTGTAGCCGCCGTCGGTGAGGACCTTCACCGCCGCCTGCACGTAGGGGTCGGTGGCCAGCGCGGCCTTGGCCCGGCCGGTCTGCAGGTCGTACCGGGAAACGATCTCGTTCCGGAGCATCTCCTCCACATCCGCGCGGAACAGGTCGAGCTCCTCGGACGGGTCCGGAGCGAGCTCCTTCCTGAGCTCCTCGAAGGCCTTTTGCGCATGGCCGTAGTAGCGCTCCTTGCGCGCCACCTCCTCCAGCTTGGCGTAGGCCGCCATGCTCTCGGTGTCGTAGGTGAAACTGCGCGACCGGGCGAACTCGGTGAACCGATGATAGAGCTCATCGCCGATCGTGAACCGCTCAGGCGGACCGATGCTGTCATGCGTGCGCCGGTAGTCCGTGGCGAAGTCGAACAGGATGTCCTCCGCGTAGAGGCCGCCCACCACCTTGGCCAGCTCGGGCTCGGTGACGGGCACATCGGGCAGGATGCCCCGACCGTCGTACACCGTGCGGCCGTTGCGGGTCTTGAAGGCCACCAGGTTCGTGTCCGTGCGCACGGTGGCCTTGCCACTGCTGTCGCGGTGCGCGTAGTCCAGCTTCTGGATGCAGCGGCCGCTGGGGATGTAATACTTGGCCACGGTGACCTTGAGCTTGCTGTTGTAGAACAGGTCACGCGTTTGCTGCACCAGGCCCTTGCCGAAGGTGCGTTCGCCGACCACCACGGCACGGTCCAGGTCCTGCAGGGCGCCGCTGACGATCTCGCTGGCGCTGGCCGAACCGCCGTCCACCAGCACCACCAGCGGCAGGGTCGCGTCCTCCGGCTCACTGAGCGTGCGGTAGCTCTTGTCCCACTCGGCGATGCGGCCCTTGGTCTCCACCACGGGCTCGTTCTTGGGCACGAAGAGGTTGACGATGTTCACTGCCTCGCGGAGCAGGCCGCCACCGTTGCCGCGCAGATCAAGGATGAGGTGCCGTGCCCCCTCCTGCTTGAGCTGTTTCATGGCGGTGCGCACATCGGCGCTGGCGGTCTGCGTGAAGCTGTTGAGCTTGATGTAGCCCACCATGTGTGTGGCGTCCACGATGCCCTTGTAGGGCACGTCCGGGATCTTGATCTCCTCGCGGGTGAGGATCTTTTCCATGGGCTCCGCATCGCCGCGTTTGAGCACGACGCGTACCGGGGTGCCGGCCTGGCCCTTCAACAACTTGCTCACCTCCTCGGTGTCCAACCCGCGCACCTTGCGCCCGTCCACCTCCATGATCTCATCACCGGCCCATATGCCGGCCTTGGCGGCAGGGAATCCCTCGTACGGCTCACTGATGACCATCCCTTCACCCTGGCGCTTGATCAGCGCGCCGATGCCCCCGTATTGTCCCGTTGTCTGGAACCGGTACTCCTCGATGTCGCTTTCCGGGATGTACTGCGTGTAGGGGTCCAGCGAGGAGAGCATCGCGTCGATGCCCGTCTTCATCAGGGTTCCGGGCTTGGTGTCCTCCACGTAGTAGACATTGAGCTCCTTGTAGAGCTCGGTGAAGATCTCCAGGTTCTTGGAGATCTCGAAGTAGCTGTCGCCCGCAGCGATGGTGAGGGCGCCGGAAGCGGCCAAGGCGCCACCGATGATCCAGGTGCGCAGGCGGGGGGTGCGGGGTGCGTTCATGGGAGGATGAGGCTTCATGGGACGGGGTCGTGGCCGTGCCCGCCCCAGGGATGACAAGATAGGAAGCGCCTGAGGGTGAGCCAGCCGCCGCGGAAGGGCCCGTGTCGGCGCAGGGCCTCCACGCCGTACGCGCTGCAGCTGGGCGTGTACCGGCAGGCACCGGGCAGCAACGGCGACAGGGTGAACTGGTAGAGGCGGATGAGGCCGATCATGGCGGCGGTGAGCAGCCTACGCATGTTCCTTGAACCAACGGTCCAACGCCCGGATCATTTTGCCCTCCACCTCGGCATAGGCCGGAACGGTGCGGCCCTGCAGCACGAAGATCCAGGCGCATGAGCGGCCGCGCTGCAGCAGTTGGTCGTGGTAGAGGCGCTTGTGAAGGCGGTAGGCCTCCCGCATGCGCCTGCGCGCCCGGTTGCGGTCCACCGCGCGTGGGAGATTGCGCTTGGGTACGGCGAAGACCACCTGGGCGGGAACGGGTGCGTCAAGCTCCATGTACAGGCCGGTGAGGCGGAAGGGCGGTACGTGCACCGTGCGCCCCTCGGCGATGAGCCGCTGGATGCGCGGACGGCCACGAAGGCGCTCCTGCTTGGGGAAGGTATGACGCTCCATGCCCACGTGATCGGCCCGGAAGGCCGGGACGTTGGCCCCGTGACATCCGGGGCCTATTTCTTCTTGCCGAGCCTCTTGATGAACAGCTCGATGGCCCCCGTCATGCTCGGGGCCTCCGGCAGCGGGGCCTCGATGTCGAGCCGCAGACCGGCATCGCGCACCGCCTTGCTCGTCGTGGGACCGAACGCCGCGATGACGGTCCCGTTCTGGTCGAACTTCGGGAAGTTCTTGAACAGGCTCTCGATCCCCGCCGGGCTGAAGAACACCAGCATGTCGTACTTCAGGTTCTTCAGGTCGCTGAGGTCGCTGGCCACCGTGCGATAGAACACCGCGTTGGTGTACTTCACCCCCGCCTTGTCCAGCAGCGCGGGGATCTCCGCCTTCTGGATGTCGCTGCACGGCACCAGGTACACCTCGTCCTTGTGCTTCTTGATCACGTCCAGCAGGTCCTGGAAGGTGTTCTTGCCGATGAACACCTTGCGCTTGCGGTACACGATGTACTTCTGCACGTAGTAGGCCACGCTCTCGCTGACGCAGAAGTACTTCATGCTCTCCGGCACGGTGAGCCGGAGCTCCTTGCACATGCGGAAGAAATGGTCGACCGAATTGCGGCTGGTGAGCACGATGGCCGAGTGGTCCAGGATGTTGATGCGCTCCTGCCGGAAGTCCTGCGCAGGTACCGCCTCCACCTTGATGAACGGCTTGAAGTCGATCTTCAGGCCGTACTTCCTGCCGAGCTCGTGGTACGGGGACTTGACGTCCGTGGGTTCCGGCTGCGAAACGAGGATGGTCTTGATCTTCAAGGCCGCTCGGTTAATGAAGTTGGAACGCGGATGGGCCGGAACGCTGAAGGGTCTGGAGTACGAGGAACACAGGCAGGATCTCGGCGGCGCAAAGGTACAGGAAAATGTGCCTGGACGGGACCCCCGCGGATCGACCGATGAGCACCGCCCGGCCCCACCGGAGGAGCACGATCACTGCAGCGATCACCCCGCCCGTCGGCAACAGCACGGGCCTCATCTCCGGCCGATAGGCCACCAACACCGCCACGGGCAGCAAGGCCGCGCCCAGCACCAGGTGATTGAGCACCATGGCATACGTGTACTCCTGCAGGCCGCCGTCGCCTTGGAAGAGCCAGCTCAACGCACGCAACAGGATCACCTGGGCGAGCACCGCCACCAGCAGCACGGCCGCCACCCCGACATAGACGACCGGTCCCGCGCCCGCGATGCCGCGCATCACCAGCACCTGCTGCACGAACAACGCCGACCCGGCCAGCAGCGCCGCGAGCAGCCCCAGCATCGACCGGTCCTGCAGGTCGATGTCCTCGCGCAGGCTCCGCCGGCTGATGCGCGCACGGAACGCCCCGTCCATGATGAGGCCCCACTTCCTGGGGGAAACGACGTTCGTCCAAGCCAGCTGCACGAACACGGCCAGCAGCACCAGCAGCACCCAATCGGCGCTCAAGGGGTCGTGGATCCGCGGTTCGCCCATGGCCGACGGGCAAAGGTATCCGGCCGCGGCGGGGGTGGGCGTGCTACTTTTGCGGCCCCGGCGTGCGGCCAGCCCGCCACCGCGAACACCCCGCAGCATGTCCACCACTTCCGCCAACGGCACCGCCGCCAAGTCCGCCACCGATCTCTTCCAGCACCACGACCACTACCTGGTGGACGAGCTGCTCACCGAGGAGCAGAAACTGATCCGCGACACGGCCCGCAAGCACGTGAGCAAGCACCTCAAGCCCATCATCGAGGAGCGCTTCGAGAAGGCGGAGTTCAGCAAGG
>JADLBK010000142.1 GCA_020847755.1 Flavobacteriales bacterium
CCCACGGGCGAGAACTCATGCTGCCAGGTGGCACCCTCGGGGAACCAGCTTTGGGCAACCCCAGGCAAAGCCTCCAGCAAAGTGATCAACAGCACCAGGATGCGCATGTCTTGAAGTGTTGGACCCTATCGTGGCTGTGCCCACCACGACCACCAGTGGAAGTTGAAGATAAGACAGGACAAGGACCGTTCACGCTGCTCGGGCCAAAAGGCACTTACGCCACCTCGGCCGCAGCGTACATGACCTTCACCTCATCCAGGATCGCCTCGATGTTCGCCGGTTCGCGCTCGGTGCACAAGCGCAGCCGCACCTCCTTCACATTGGGCAATCCCTTGAGGTAGTTGCCATAGTGGCGGCGCATCTCCACCACGCCCTCCCACGGACCCTTCCACGCGATGGAGGTGAGCAGGTGCTGGCGGGCGGCCTCCACGCGATCGGCCACGGTGGGCGGTGGGCGGTGCGTACCCGTGGCCATGTAGTGCTTGATCTCGTTGAAGATCCACGGATGGCCGATGCTCGCGCGACCGATCATCACACCGTCCACGCCGTAACGGGCGCGGTTCTCCACCGCCTGCTCGGGCGAATCCACATCGCCGTTGCCGAAGATGGGGATGTGCATGCGCGGGTTGTTCTTCACCTCGCCGATCAGCGTCCAATCGGCCGGGCCTTTGTAGAGCTGGGCGCGCGTGCGGCCATGGATGCTCAAGGCCTGGATGCCCACGTCCTGCAGGCGCTCGGCCACTTCAATGATGTTCCGGGTCCTGTCATCCCAGCCCAGGCGCGTCTTCACCGTCACGGGCAGCTTCACGGCCTTCACCACCTTCTCGGTGAGGCGCACCATCTTGTCCACGTCGAGCAGCAGGCAGGCGCCGGCGCCCTTGCTCACCACCTTGTGCACGGGGCAGCCGTAGTTGATGTCGATGAGGTCGGGACCGGCCGCCTCGGCGATGCGTGCGGCCTCCTCCATGGCGTCCTCGCTGCCGCCGAAGAGCTGGATGCCGATCGGGCGCTCGGCCTCGAAGATGTCGAGCTTCTTCAGCCCCTTGGCGGCCTTGCGGATGAGGCCCTCGCTGCTGATGAACTCGGTGTACATCAGGTCGGCCCCGTGCTGCTTGCACAGCGCGCGGAAGGGCGGGTCGCTGACGTCCTCCATGGGGGCCAGCAACAACGGGAACTCCGGCAGCTCGATGGGACCGATGCGGGGCATGATGGGAAGGCCGGCAAAGGTACGGGAGGGGGAGGGGGGCCATTATGAAGAAGCCGCCCTTTCGGGCGGCTCTCCACTTGGCGGAGAGAGAGGGATGGCTGCGCATCCCGTCAGGGGGAGGCCTCAAGCCGCGCCCGCTGCGCGGGCTGGTGTTCGTCCCGGCCAGCTCGGCCGAGCAAGCTCGCTTCACCGTCCGGAACGAACACGCCCCGCTGTCGCGGGGCGGCTTGGCGGAGAGAGAGGGATTCGAACCCCCGATACCCTGTTAAGGTATACGCACTTTCCAGGCGCGCGCCTTCAACCACTCGGCCATCTCTCCAAAAAGGGCCACGAAGGTACGAAAGGCGCTCTTCCTTAACCCGCGCTCACCTCCCCGCACAGCGGCCGCTGGAAGCGCTCGCGCACCAGGTCGTCGCTGAGGCCCTGGCCCAGCAGGAACATGAGCTTGGTGACGGCGGCCTCCACCGTCATGTCGTAGGCGCTGAGCATGCCCATGTCCACGAAGGCCCGGCTGGTCTGGTAGCGGCCCTGCTCCACCCGGCCGCCGACGCACTGTGTGGCGTTCACCAGCAGTACACCACGCTCCGTGGCATCGCGCAGGGCATCGAGGAAGGCCTCGTCGGTGGGGCCGTTGCCGCTGCCGAAGGTGGTGAGCACCACGGCGCGCAGGTCGGGCGTGGCCAGCGCGTGCCGCACCCAGTCGGGACGGATGCCTGGGAAGAGCCGCAGCACGCCTACGCGGTCGTCCACGCCGGTGTGCACGGTGAGCGGTCCGGCGCGCAGGGGCAGCACGGCGTTGCGCTCGTAGCGCAGGTGCACGCCGGCCTCGGCCAGACGCGGGTAGTTGGGGCTGCGGAAGGCCTCGAAGCGCTCGGCATGCACCTTCACCGTGCGGTTGCCGCGGTAGAGGCTGTACTCGAAGTACACCGCCACCTCGGGCACGATGGGCCGGCCGTTCTCGGCGGCCGCGGCGATCTCGATGGCGGTGATCAGGTTCTCCTTCGCGTCGGTGCGGATGGTGCCGATGGGCAGCTGCGATCCGGTGAGCACCACGGGCTTGCCCAGCCCCTCAAGCAGGAAGCTGAGCGCACTGGCCGTATAGGCCATGGTGTCGCTGCCGTGCAGCACCACGAAGCCGTCGTAGCTGTCGTAGTGCGTACCGATGATCGTCGCCACGCGCACCCAGTCAGCCGGGCGCATGTCGCTGCTGTCGATGGGCTTCTCGAAGGCCACGGAACCGAGCTTCACGCCCACGCGCTCCAACTCGGGCACCTGCTCCTCCAGATGCTCCAGGTCCATGGGGCGCAGGGCGCCGGTGCGCGGGTCGGCCCACATGCCGATGGTGCCGCCGGTGTAGAGGATGAGGACGGAACGCTGGCTCATCGGCCGAAGAGGTTCGTTGCGTTGGCGGTGGTGATGCGCGCGATCTCCTCCACGCTGCGGCCGGTGGCCTTGGCCAGTTCCGCCGCCACCAGCGGGATGTAGGCGCTCTCGTTGCGTTTGCCGCGGTGGGGCACGGGGGCGAGGTATGGTGCGTCGGTCTCCAGGACGCAGCGCTCCGGCCCCAGCTCGCTCATCACCTGGGCCAGGCCGCTCTTCGGGTAGGTGATCACGCCGCCGATGCCGAGCACGAAACCGTCCAGTGCGAGGATCCTCCGCCCCTCCTCCACCGTGCCGCCGAAACAATGGAACACGCCTCGCAAGTGCTCGTCCTTCTCCTCCTCCACGATGGCGATGGTCTCTTCAAAGCTGTTGCGGCAATGGATCACGATGGGCAGCCGCAGCTCCTTCGCCCAGCGGATGTGCTGGCGGAACACCTCCTGCTGCTGGCCAAGCCATGTCTTGTCCCAGTACAGGTCGATACCGATCTCGCCCACCGCGAAATAGCGGCCCGTGCGCAGCTCGCGCTCCATCACGGCCATCACCTCATCATTGTGTTCGCCCACGGAGCAGGGGTGCAGCCCCATCATGGGGAAGCAGCGACCGGGATGCGCCGCGGCAAGCGCGTTCATGCCGTCGATGCTGTCGCGATCGATGTTCGGCAGGTAAAGGCGCTCCACGCCGGCGGCCAGGGCGCGGGCGAGCATCTCCTCGCGATCGCCGTCGAACTGCCTGCCGTAGAGGTGGGCGTGGGTGTCGATGAACATCGGGGCGAAGTAAGGGCATCCCGCCTTGGCGGTACAGGTCGTGACCCGGTGGTCGTGGCCGGTGGACCAAGCGGGGATGCCCAAGACCCTACCTTTCGGACCCGCTCATGGGCGCATGAAGGTCCTGGTCCTCCGCTTCTCCTCCATCGGCGACATCGTGCTCACCAGCCCGGTGTTGCGCTGTGTGAAGCAGCAGGTGCCGGGCGCCGAGGTGCATGTGGCCACCAAGAGCGCCTTCGCCGACCTGCTGCGCTTCAACCCGCATGTGGACCAGGTGCACGAGCTCGGGGATGATCTCGAGGGGCTGATCCGGCAGCTGAAGGCCGAACGCTTCGACCGGGTGATCGACCTGCACCACAACCTGCGCACCGCACGGATCAAACGGGCCCTCGGCGTTCCGGCCCGCAGCTTCAACAAGCTGAACGTGGAGAAGTGGCTGCTGGTGAACCTGCGCATCGACCGACTGCCACGCGTGCATATCGTGGACCGGTACCTGGCCACCGCGGCCGACCTGGGCGTGAAGAACGACGGCTTGGGCCTTGAGCTGCACATCCCCACCGAGCGCCGCGTGGCGCTGGACATCCTGCCCGCCGGCCACCGCCACGGATACACCGCCCTGGCCATCGGCGCGGCGCACGCCACCAAGCGGCTGCCCCCGCACAAGCTCGTCGCGCTCGCGAAGGCCATTGAAGGACCCATCGTGCTCATCGGTTCCGAGGGGGACAGCGCGGTGGCCCGGGCCATCGGTGACGCCGTCGGCGCCCGGGTGTACGACGCCACCGGCCGCTTCGACCTGCTGGGCAGCGCCTCGCTGATCGGTTCCGCACACAGCGTGATCGCGCACGACAGCGGCGCCATGCACATCGCCTGCGCGCTGGGCAGGCCCGTGGTCAGTGTGTGGGGCAGCACCGTGCCCGCGTTCGGCATGGGGCCCTATCAACCGATCCTTCCGCAGCAGGCCCACGTGGTGGAAGTGCCGGGGCTCGGCTGCCGGCCGTGCAGCAAGCTGGGCTTCGGCCATTGCCCCAAGGGCCACTTCCACTGCATGGAGAAGCAGGACGTGCAGCGGATCGCGCAACTTGCCGCACCGTGAGCTGGGATATCTACATCCAGGACCTGCCGGAGGTGCGCTCGGCGAACGAGATCCCGGAGGACTTCCGCCCCCGGCCGATCGGTGATCGGGACCTGCTGGCCGATCGGATCCGCAAGGTCTTCCCGATGGCCGAGCCGCAGGATAGTGACTGGTTCTTCGTGAAGGCCCCGGACATGGACCTGAGCCTGCAGCTGCATCTGGAGGATGCCACGCAGGTGCGCTACATCCTGGTGCACGTGCACGGGGGGCCGCAGAGCGCGGCCGGGATCGCCGCCCTGCTGCGCGAGCTCGGCCTGCGCGCGCTGGACACCGCCACCGGCGACCTGTTCGACGCGGCCACGCTGGAGGACGGGCTCTGAGGGTGCGGCTCCGGACCTACTCGTGCTCGAAGAGCGCCTTCAGTTCGGTGGCCTCCCCCGGCTTCATCTTGCCGCTGAGGATGAGGCGCAGCTGCCGCCGGCGCAAGGCCCCATCGTACCGCTTGCGCTGCTCGTCGTTGCCCGGCACGGCCTCCGGAACGGCCGTGGGCTGGCCGGCCTGGTCCACCGCCACGAAGGTGTAGATGGCGCTGTTGCACTTGATCTTGGACCCGTTGATCTGGTCCTCGACCCACACATCGGCCCACACCTCCATGCTGGTGCCGAAGGCCCGGCTCACGTTGGCGCGGATCGTCACCAGGTCGCCCAGCTTGATCGGGCGGTCGAAGCTCACGTGGTTCACCGCCACGGTGACCACCACCCGCTTGCAGTGCCGGTGCGCGCTGATGGCACACGCGATGTCGAGCCACTGCAGCAGGCGCCCGCCGAACAGGTTGCCCAGCGTGTTGGTGTCGTTGGGCAGGACGAAGTGCGTGGTCTCCGCCAGGCTTTCGTCCACCGGCCTGCTGCCGAGCGCATTCATGGGCGGTCGTAGAAAAGGACGCGCCCGTCGTCCGTGCCGGTGACGAACTGCGCATCGGTGAACAGGCAGGGCGCCCGGTGGTGCTGGTCCTTGTTCTCGGGGAAGATCAGCTTCTGCACCACGTTGCCCGCCGCATCGCGGAACTCCACACCGCCTTTCTCCGCCGCCCGCGCCGTGATGTCGCCCGAACGCGCCTCCAGCTGCTGGTAGAAGCGGTCGAAGGTGCTGTTCTTCATGTCCAGGCCCATGGCCTTCACGGCGCGCGGGTCGGGGATCCAGGTGTGGCCCTGCAGCGTCTTGTCCACCTTGCCGCTCTTCACGTCCCACACCTCGCGCTTGCCGCTGTGGCCGATGAGCACCACGAACTCGCCGTTCGTGTTGAACGAGGCGTGGTACACCGCGGTGCTGCCGTCCTCCGCGTACGGGAAGGCCTGCACCCGCTTGCCGCTCTCGATGTCCCACAGTTCGGCGCCCTTGTCGGTGCCCACCAGGATGCGGTCGCCCTTGGGGGCCAGGGCCAGGCAGGTCACCTCGCACTTGGCCAGTTTGAGGGTGCGGGCCGCAGGCTCCTTCACCACCTGCGCGGTCACGGGAAGGGTGGCGGCCCACAGGACGGGGATCAAGAGGGTACGCATCAGGCGGGATCGATCAGGTGATGATGCTGCCGCAGCCAGTCCAGGGCCCTCTCCTTGTCCGGGAACATCTGGATGGGCCGCGTGGGCTTGTGGTGGCGCACGAACACGTTGGCGGCCAGCTGGTGGCTGAAGTCGCGCACGATGATGGCATCCGCGGCCACATAGACATTGCTTTCCGGACTGCTGGCGAAGGCGCGGGCCTCATTGGACATCGTGGTGCCCACGCCCACGCTCACCAGCAGCAGCACTTTGCGGCCTTTGCGCTCGGCCTCCAGGGCCTCGAACATGCGGTGCACCTCCTCCACCTGCACCGTCCGCCCATCGCGGAAATGCACATGCGCCACATCACCGTCGAGCAGGTCGATCGTGCAGGCTTCGAGCTCCAAGCGGGGCATGGTCCGGGGGCGGGGGCGGCAAATGTAGTGCGGTGCCCTGCGGCCCCGACACCGGTCAGTGCACGAGCAGCCAGGCGCCCTCGACGGCGCCCTGCTTCAGCTCCGATACGGCCTCCACCGCCGCCGAACGGTCGGAGTAGCTGGCCACCGCCACGCGGTACAGGCCTCGATGCACGTCGATCACACGCGCCTGGAACCCGCGCCGGGCCATGTCCGCGATGTAGCGGCCCGCATTGCCCTCGATGCTGAAGCAGCCCCCGATCACATGGTAGCGCGCCTCCGGCACCACGGGCACGGCCACATGCGTGGAATCGACCGCCGCCACCGGACCCTCGCCGAGGTGCACCGGTACGGGGTCATGGCCTTCGCCCAACAGGGGCAGGGACAGCACACCGGTCCCTTCGGGCACCGGTACATGAAAGGCCGTGTCCGGATCGGTGCCGAGGGTCGGAACCACATCGCGCTTCACGTACCGCGCCGGCTCTCCGCTCCAGGGCACCACGGCGCTCAGCTGCGGTGCGTCCCACGCGTGCCGTACCATGATGCCTGCGCCCAGCAGGAACACGAGGCCCGCCGCAGCGGCCGTGGCCCACACCAGGGGGCGGCGCCCATCCTCGGGTGCCGCCTCCGCACGGGGCAGGGCGCGCACCACGGCGCCGGGGGGCGCTATCTGTTTGCGGGGCACGGGAACGGCCGCCACCGGCCTCAGACCGTAGGCATCGCGCAGGTAGTTCACCCGGCGGTCGGGATCGAACTGCAGGTTGCCCTCCGCGTCGGTGAAGAAGGTGCCGATGCGCGGCAGTTCGATGCGACGGTCCCGGGCGATGTGCTCCTGCCAGCCAGTGACCTCCTCCGCGATCCGGCCCGAGGCCTCATCGAAGCCCACACCGGTGCGACGGGCCAATTGGTCGGCCAGCAGCCCGTCGTTGCGCACCAGGTGCCGGTTGAAGCTGAGCTCGCGCGCAGGAGGATGCACGAGCTTGTGCGCCTCGTCCAACCGGGCCGGGCGGTAGTGGGCCAGAAAGCCACCGAAGCGCGGCACGATCACGCAGTCGTGATGGTGCAGCAGGTCGTGGATGTCGCGCTCGATGGCCATCAGGGGCCGGCCAAATTACGATGCCGCCGCGCGCCGTCTGGCCTCGGCGAGGTCGGCCTCGGTGTCCACGCAGAAACTGTCGTGCTCCGTCAGGGCCACCGTGACGCGGAAGCCGTTCTCCAGCCAGCGCAGCTGCTCGAGCCGTTCGGCCTGCTCCAGCGGACTTGGCGGCAACGCCACCAGCTTCTCCAGCACCTCGCTGCGGTAGCCGTAAACGCCCACATGCTTCAGGAAGGGGAAGGCCCTGTGCCGCGGTCCGGTCGTGCCGTCGCGCAGATAGGGGATCGCCGCACGGCTGAAGTACAGGGCGTTCAGGTCCTTGTCCACCACAAGGTGGGCCTCTCCAGGGTCGTTCAGCTCGCGGTCATCGGTCACCGCCTTGGCCAGGGTGGCCACCTGCACGCCGGGCCGAAGGAGCGTGGCGCACACCAGGTCGAGCTGGGCCGGGTCCAGGAAGGGCTCGTCACCCTGGATGTTCACCACCGCGTCGAAGCGGTCGCGGCCCACGCGTTCCAGGGCCTCGTAGCAGCGGTCCGTGCCGCTGGGATGGTCCGGGGAGGTCATCACCACCTCGGCAGCGAGGCCCCGCACGTGCCCGGCCACGCGCTCATCATCGGTGGCCACCACGACCGCGGCCAACCCGGGGCACCGCCGGGCCTGTTCGATCACGCGGGCGACCATGCTGCGGCCACCGATGTCGAGGAGCACCTTGCCGGGCAGCCGGCTGCTGCCGAACCGCGCGGGGATCACGCCCAGGATGCGCACGGCTTAGATGCTGCGGCTGAACTGCAACTGGAAGGTGCGCGGGGCCTCCACGCTCAGCGGGCGGATGGCGTAGGTGAGGTTGGTGAGGTTGTTCACCACCACGGAGACCCGGTTGTTCTCGCCCACCCGGACACCCACGCGGGCGTCGAGGACGGTGTCGCCGCTGCGGCGCGTGGCCATCCACTCACCCACCCCGGTGCGCAGGGCGGTGAGCTCCACGGCGCTCTCATCCAGGTCCACGAACACCTTGTCGATGTTGCGCACATGGCTGTTGTATCGCACGCTGAAGCCGGCGCTGAGGCGGCGCCACTCGGCCTGCACATCGGCGCGGAACAGGTGCTCCACCCGGAACTTCAGCAGGTCGGCGCTGGCGTCGTAGCTCGTGTTGCTGTAGGTGGAGGGCGGGTAGCCCTGGATCACGGGCTGCGCGTACACCTCGTCCGGGGTGGTGGTGATGGGCTTGGACCAAGTGTAGCCGGCCAGCACCATCAGCTCCACGGCCCCGACCTTGCCCTTGCCCGCCAGTTCCAGCTCCACCCCGCTCACCCGCGCGTTGCCGGTGTTCACCGACTTGAAGCCCAGGCCGGCGAAGTTGGTGAAGGTGGGCACCGCCCACTGTCCGAAGGTGAACTCGATGTAGCGGCTGTACTCCTGCTGGAAGTACACCACGTCGAAGTAGCCGGTGAAGCCGCCGATGCGGAAGCCCTGCTTGATGCCGGCCTCGGCGTTCCAGCTCTCCTCGGGCTCCAGCTCGGGATTGGGGTAGATGTTGAGCTGGCCCACGTTGGTGCGGATGAAGCGCTCGCCGATGGTCGGGAAGCGGAAGCCCTGCCCATAACTGGCCCGCACGAAGGTGCCCTTCAGCACGCGGAACGTTCCACCCGCACGGAACACCGGCACGGCCTGCTGGTCCTCGTTCACCGCGAAGCTCTCGTAGCGCACACCGGCGCTCAGCGCCAGACGCTCCTTGATCAGCTTCTTGTCCACCTGCAGATAAGCGGCCGTGTTGGTGGCCGTGTTCTCCGCATCACCGTCGGGGTTGCCGCTGTACAGCAGGGCCACCGACCGGGTGCGCTGGGCCACGACCCCTCCCGTGAGCACCGTCTCGCCCCAGATGTCCAGCCGCTGCTGTGCCTGGTACTCCCCGTAGAGGAAGTGGCTGGCGTTGCTCTGGTTGCCGCTGTTGTCGAACTTCTGGTTGAAGTAGCGGCCCCGCAGGCTGTGGCGCGTCTGCTTGTCGCTCAAGTAGTTCACATAGGGATCCACGTAGTACTGCATCCCCTGTGTATTGGTCACCGTGCCGTTCTCCGCGCGGTAGATGTTGTCCCCTGCATCGTCCCAGATGAACACGCTGGTGTTCTCGGCGCGGATCGCGTTGGCATTGATGCCGTAGTTGAGGCCCTTGACCTTCTTGTGCCGGTAGCGCACCCCGCCGTTCACCCGCACACGGTGGTCGTAGCCCGCCGGCGTACTGTACTTCGGGTCGTCCCGGTTCAGCGTGTCCTTGCCCACCGACTCGGGGCCCAGGAACCCTTCGTCCCACACCAGGTTGCCGCCCAGCACCACGTCCCATTGCCCGAACCGCTGGCTGTGGAAGAAGTTGGTGCCGCCCAGGAAGGTGTTCCGGTCCGAGCGCGGACGGGCCGCCTTGTTGCGCGGGGTGTCGTACATGCCGGCGAACACGTTCACCCGCGTCATCGGCTCCTCGCGCGGATAGGCCGTGCGCACGTTGATGACCCCGCTGAGCGCCGCGCTGCCGTAAAGCACGCTGCTGGCGCCCTTGATCACCTCGATCTGCTCCACGTTCTCCGTGGGCACGATGCTCCATGAGGTGCGGCCGATGTCGCCGCTCAGCACCGGCAGATCATCCACGAGCACCATCACGCGGCTGCCGGCCCCGTAGCTGAAACCGCTGCCGGCGCGGATCTGCGGGTCCTCATCGATGATCACCACGCCGGGAACCTGCCCCAGCACCTCGTTCACGTTGGTGATGTTCTTGTTCTGGATCACCTCGGGCCGAAGCACACTGAGGCTCTGGCTCACCTCCCCCACACGCTGCTCGAACTTGCCCGCGGTCACCACCACCATGTCCAACTGCGTCGCCGAGGCCCGCATGGCCAGGTCCAGACGGGTCTCCTGCCCCCCCACCAGCACCACCGTGCGGGTCTCGTTGGCATAGCCCAGCAGGGTGAAGGTGATGGCACGCTCCCCGGCGTCGAGCGCGAGGCGGTAGTCGCCATTGGCGTCGGTGGCGGTGCCCTTCCCGGGCCCGGCCAGCACGTTCACACCGATCAGGCCGATGCCCGAAGCGGTGTCGGTGATGCGGCCCTGCAGGACGGCCTGCTGTTGGGCCTGCGTGCCGGCCCCGATCAGCAGGGCAAGGCAGGCGAAGCGGTTCCTCATGGGTCTGGTGGCGGGTCGAAAGTAGCCAAACCCGCCGGCGTGCCCCTGCGGCCGGCGCACCGATCCTCCACGATCGGGTGTGCGGTTATCTTGGGCGGGACCGCCATGACGCGAAGCCCGTCAGCCATTCCCGTGGACGACCGCACCTGGGTGCACCGCATCGCCCTGGCCATGCTCAAGGGCATCGGACCGGTGAACGCCCGCAACCTGGTGGCCTATTGCGGTGGGGTGGATGCCTTGTTCACCGACCCCAAGGTGAAGCGTTCCTTGGAGAAGGTCCCCGGCATCGGGCCCAAGCTGGCCGCCAGCGTCACCGATCGCCGGGTGATCCCCGCCGCCGAACGGGAACTGGCCTACGTGCACAAGCATGGTCTGCGGCCCCTCTTCTACCTGGACCCGACCTATCCGCGCCGGCTGGCCCAGGCCGAGGACGCCCCCGTGCTGCTCTACGTGCGCGGGCCCGCCGACCTCGACGCCCAGCGCATCGTGAGCATCGTGGGCACCCGCACACCCACCGAGCACGGCAAACGGTTCTGCGCCGAGCTGGTCGAAGGCCTTCGCGCCGTGAACGCCACCATCGTCAGCGGCCTGGCCTACGGCATCGACATCGTGGCCCACCGCACCGCCCTCAAGCAGGGCCTGCCCACCGTGGCCTGCGTGGCGCATGGTCTGGACAAACTGTACCCCGCCGAACATGCCGCCACGGCCCGGGAGCTCGCCGAACACGGCGCGGTGGTGAGCGAGCTGCCCAGCGGTTCGCCCTTCGCGCCCGGCAACTTCCCCGCCCGCAACCGCATCATCGCCGGCCTCAGCGACTGCACCGTGGTGGTGGAGAGCGGACCCAAGGGCGGCAGCCTCATCACCGCCGACATCGCCGACAGCTACGACCGCGAGGTGATGGCGGTGCCGGGCAGGCCCGGCGATCCGCGCAGCGAGGGCTGCAACCGGCTCATCCAACAGCACAAAGCCGCCCTGATCACCAGCGCCGCCGACCTGCTCACGCGCATGGAGTGGAACACCAAGGCTCCGCGGCGGAAAGCTCCGGTACAACAGCCCCTCTTCGCCGACCTGGGGCCCGAGGAACAACTCCTTGTGGATGTGCTGCGGGCCGGTGGACGCGTGGGCATCGACGACCTGTGCCTGCGCAGTCGGTTGCACCCCGGCAAAGCGGCCACCCTGCTGCTGAACCTGGAGTTCAGCGGCGTGGTGCGCAGCCTTCCCGGCAAGGTCTACGAACTGCACTAGGCCGCTCCTTGCGGGTGCGCCACCCCCATCTACCTTTGCCGCGCTTTTCCCGACGAAGAGCACAACCCAACCACGCCGTTCCGCCTTCGCAGGCAGGCGGCCCAAACCAAACCAGCGCTGCGGCGCACGACGAATGGCAAAGTCGAACAAGGCTGTGGATGCCTTCATGGCTGAGGTGAAGAAGCGCAACGGCAACGAGCCGGAATTCCTCCAGGCCGTGCACGAAGTGGCCGAGATGGTGATCCCCTTCATCGAGGCGAATCCCAAGTACAAGGGCAAGATGCTCCTGGAGCGCATGGTGGAGCCCGAGCGCACCATCATCTTCCGCGTGCCTTGGGTCGACGATAAAGGCCAGACCCAGGTGAACCGCGGCTTCCGTATCGAGTTCAATAGCGCCATCGGTCCCTACAAGGGCGGCCTGCGCTTCCACCCCAGCGTGAACCTCAGCATCCTGAAGTTCCTGGGCTTCGAGCAGACCTTCAAGAACAGCCTCACCACCCTGCCCATGGGCGGTGGCAAAGGCGGCAGCGACTTCGACCCCACGGGCAAGAGCGACGGCGAAGTGATGCGCTTCTGCCAAGCGCTCATGCATGAGCTCTACCGCCACCTCGGCGCCGACACCGACGTGCCGGCCGGCGACATCGGCGTCGGCGCGCGCGAGGTCGGCTTC
>JADLBK010000143.1 GCA_020847755.1 Flavobacteriales bacterium
TCACCAAAGCCCCGCGCGACCTGGTGCCGGGCATGGCCATGAGCGCCACGTTGGAAAGCCGCACGGACAGCGTGTGGTGCGTGCCCGAGGAGGCGGTGGTGCGCACCGGTGAAGGCCAGGCCATTTTTGTCGCGAACGCCGACGGCAGCTTCACCCTGGTGCCCGTGACCACCGGAGCCCAGGAATACGGCTTGCTGGAGCTGGTGGACCCGCCCGCGGAACTGCGCCAGCGCCCCGTGGCGGTGAAGGGGGCCTACGGGTTGCTCTCCGTGCTGAAGAACAGCGGGGAGGAGGAATAACTCCAGGTCGCTCAGTGCGAGATGAGCTTGACCAGGGCCATTGCGTTACGGATGTGAATTTCCTTGCCGGCGAGCGTGATGATCCTTCGTCGGTGCAACTGGGCGAGCGTGCGAATGACGCTTTCATAGGTGGTGCCTGCCGCGTTGGCGATATCGCGCCGCGAGAGGGTGAAAGCCAGCTTGCCGGGCTGCTTCACGTCGAAGCCGAACGTGTCCATGTTGAGCTTGATCACCCTGGCCACGCGGCCGGTGACATCCAGCCGGGAGAGGTCGCGCATCTGTTGCTCGAGCCTGCGCATGTCCTCCGCGAAGAACAGCAGGAACTGGTAGCAGAACGCGCCGTTGGCCTTGAGCGTGTTCAGGAACAGGGGCATCGGGATGGAGTTCACCTCCGTGGCGGTGAGCGCCGTGGCGGTGGCGGCGTAAACCGGCTCATCGCCGATGGCACGATGACCCAACACTTCGCCGTCCCCGGCCAGGCGGATGATGCGCTCGGTATCGCTGGTGAGCTTCGCGGTCACCTTCACGCATCCGCGTGCGATCATGAACATGCGATCGGCGTGGTCGCCGCTGCGGAAGATGTGTTCACCCGTCCGGAAGGTGAGCACCGTGTTGCGCTCGCGCAGCAGCTCCTTCCACTCGGGCGAGCAATAGTGTTCGATGAGCTCGCTCAGATGGGCGGGATCGGCCGGTGTCGGGGGGCGCGCCGTCATGATGTGTGGTGCGAAGCTATCGGCGAACGCGTGTACGGACGTCAGGGGCATCGCCAGCGTGCTCATCATCGGTATCAGAACGGGTTGCTCAGCGCGGCATCCGTCAGGAAGGTGTCGTCCGTGAAGGTGTGCAGGAAGGCTACCAGGTCGGCTTTCTGCGTCGGCGTGAGGTTAAGTGTGGTATTGCCCCCGAGCTTGGTCATGAGCGGATCCAGGCTCGGCGACCATTTCACACCCGAGTTGTAGTGCTCCACCACTTCCTCCAGCGTGGCGAAGCGTCCGTCGTGCATGTAGGGTGCAGTGAGCGCGATGTTGCGGAGCGTGGGCGCCTTGAATTCGCCGAGATCGTCGGGATCACCGGTGACCAGATAGCGGCCACGGTCTTCGCCCTGGAAAGTGGAGTCGAGCCCGATGTTGTGGAAGGCGTTGTCGGTGAGCATCGGGATGCCGTGGCAATGGAAGCAATCACCCACTTCGCTGAGATACACCATCATGCCGCTCAGTTCCTGCGAGGTGAGCGTGCCGGTATAGGAGAGGTAGCGGTCGAACTTGCTGTCCATGGAGTTCAAGCGGCGGAACCACTGCGCCAGGGCCTTTGCGACATGCTCCCGCGTGATGTTGCCTGTGCCGAAGACCTTCCTGAACCGCTCGCGGTAATCAGCATTATCCTGCAGGAGCTGCACGTCGACCTCGAAGAACTCATCCACCTCGAAGCGCATGATGTCCTCCAGCGTTCCGCTCACTGCGCCGGTCCAGAGGAAGTTGCTGTTCCATCCCAGGTTCACGTGCGGAAGGATGGCCGTTCCCGTGGACGGCTCGGTGAAGGATGCGGACTGCGTGTGGCAGCTGGAACACGACCGCCCGGCCTGTGGACCGCCGGCGGAAAGCAGCGGATCATGGTACAGCCTCCGCCCAAGTTCGATCCCTTCCACGGTGAGCGGGTTGAACGCAGGGACTTCCATCGGCGGGAAATAATGGGGCGCCCCGACCGCGTACGGCGTGGCCGATGGACCATGCCAGCCCATCTCCTCCGCATTGTCACGCCGGCAGCCCAGGAGCAATGACACCACGACCAACGAGCCGGTGAGCGCCAAGCGGTTCATGGCGCGTATGCGATGGTGAAGGCGTCGGCCGCGTTCTCGGCGATCTGCGTCATGAGCGCGGCATTGCCCATGGAATAGTTGCCCGCCGCGAGGTCATACGTGTGCGGCGTCCGGAACATCTCGTTCATGTTGTACCTGAGGGTGATCGTACCGGACGCGCCGTCGAGGGTGAACGGCTGCGCGATGCCCGCCACGGGAAGGCAGGCGTTCGTGCCCAGGTGCATCGCGAAACCGTCCAGGTCAGTGCCGTTCATGAAGTGCCCCTCGAACTTGAGGAAGTGATAGCCTCCGCCCATGGGCCCGGGCCAGGCCATGTTCAGGTTATCCACCGTATTGGGCAATCCCCCCGTGACGTTCAGCGAGGCTGGCAAACCGAGCAGCAGGGTGGCGCCTGCGTACTCACCGGCATGCGAATGACCAAGATCGAACCGCTCCGTTGATCCAGCGTTCACCAGGAACGGGCCGTGAAGCGTATCGTTCGGCGTTCCATTGATGCCCAGCAGCACGACCTCGCTGATATAGTGCTCGATCCGGGATATGCTGAACGCATGCCCGGCCTCATTGATGTAGGCCAGCGAGTCGAACAGGACCGGCATGCCATCGACATGGTGCTCGACCGACAGCGTCAGGCGCGGTGTGACCGGAGTGGTCGCGGGCGGCTCTTCCTCTTCCTTCCGGCAGGAGGAGAAGCACACGACGGACACGGCCATCAATACGATAACGGAGCGTAACGATACCAGCATGGGGAGGGACCCAGGGAACAAAGGCTGCACGCTTAGGGCCCACAAACAATGATATCCGTCATAATACATCCGGCCCTGCATCCGGATTCGTGGTGGCGCAGTGCACAACCATGTAGGTTCAACAGGGCCACTGATCGCCTGACGTAAAGGCTTCCTCTGTGCCATACATGATGCAAATCATATGCTAGGGGAATAGGTCCGGTACTTTGCCACCCCAATCCCCCGGTCATGCGATCGATCCGTACGCTTCTTGCGATTGCCGCGCTCTCCTTCGTTCACGGCGTCTTCCCGCAATGCACCACCACCAACGCCACCTCGTGCGCGTGCCCTGACGGTGGAAGTGTCTGCGACCTGAAGCCGGACATGACGATCTCCTGGTACGGACTGCTCAATTACCTCGGTGGCCCGAACGAGCAGCCCGGCCGCATCTACGTGAGCGGCTCCACCCCGAACATAGGTTACGGTCCGCTCGAAGTGCGCGGTGTCGATCTCAGCGGCAACCGACGCTTCGTATGTGGCGTGGACACCTTCGTGGTGTACGATCCCTCAGCATCGATCGACTTCCTCTGCCCCAATGGAGGAACGGGCAAGCAACTCACCACGCAGCGCATCTTCCACAAGAACGGCAGCGCGATGACGAGTACGGAGATCGTGATGGACCAGGGCATGACGTATCATCCCACGCACGGCCACACGCATTACGACCAGTGGGGCATCTACAGCCTGCGCCTGCCCGAACCCGGTGTGACCGATCCGCGTCAATGGCCCATCATCAACGAGGGCTTCAAGCTGGGTTTCTGCCTGATGGATTACAACAGTTGTTCCGACGGAGCGGCGAACCACCACTGCAAGGACGATAACACCGTGTACAATGCAGGTACGACGCTCTATGGATCCGACTTCCCGAACCATGGGCTGGGCGGACCCTATGGCTGCAGCATGGTGCGACAGGGGATCTCATCGGGCTACACCGACATCTACAGCGAGTACCTCGACGGCATGTGGATCGACATTCCGGCCAACACCTGCAACGGGGACTATTGGATCGTGTACGAGGTCGATCCGCTCAACGTGGTGCAGGAGACCGACGAGAGCAACAACTACACCGCGGTGCCCATCACGCTGACACAGCAGAGCGGTTCGGGCACCCCGCAAGCGCGGATCACCTGCGATGAACAGGCGTTCGTGTGCGCCGGCGAAGAGGTGCGCCTCGAAGCCAACGCCGGCCTGTCCTACCTGTGGTCGACCGGGGCCACCACCAACAGCATCATGGCGGGGCCCGGCACTTACACGGTGACGGTGGAGACCTATTGTGGCACGGCGACATCGGTGCCGTTCACCGTTACCGCCTTGGCGCAGCCGGCCACGCCTTCCGCTTTCGGCGCGACGATCTGCGAAGGGGATGAGGCGGTCCTGAGCACCACCGCCCTGAACGCCGTGTGGTACGACGCACTGGGCAACGTGGTCGGTACGGGACCGACCTACACCACGCCGCCGTTGTTCACCACCACGCAGTACCAGGTCGCCGATGTGAACACCCAGGCGGGTATGATCATCAATGGCGGTAAGCCCGACAACACGGGTTCTGGGGGCTATCATGCCGGCGGTGAATACCTGCGGTTCGATGCGCTTTCCGCGTTCCGCCTGAAGTCGGTGAAGCTGTATGCGAACTCCTCGGCCTGGCGCACGATCGAACTGGTGGACAATGTCGGCGTGATGCGTGCCACGCGGTCGGTCTACGTCGCGGCCGGAACATCCGTTCTTCAGCTGGACTTCGATATCCTGCCAGGCACCAACTACAAGCTCACCGTGAGCGGCACCACGGACCTGTACCGCAACACGAGCGGTGTAAGCTATCCCTACACCATCGGATCGGTGGCAAGCATCACCGGATCAAGTGCGGGCTCGGGGAGCTACTACTACTTCTACGACTGGGAAGTGGAAGTGGGCGGCGGCACCTGTTCCAGTGCAATGGTACCCGTGACGGCGGAGGTGGAGGTATGCGCCGGCATCGATGAGGATCTTTCGCTTCGCGGGATCGAGGTTTTCCCCAACCCAGGCAATGGCCTCTTCACCGTGCGACTGCACTTGCTGGAGGGTGAGGATGTGCGGCTGGAGCTGACGGACGTGCTGGGCCGCATGGTCCACGCGGAACGGTTCTGGGCCGCCACGGGTCGTGTGGATCGAACGCTACACCTGCCACATGCTTCCGCCGGTGTTCATACCCTGGTCCTTCGCATTCAGGGGCGCACCTTCACGCGCCGGGTCGTCATCGAGAAGTGAGCGGCGATGGAAGCGGCGGTGAAACCACGCGCTTTCGCCCGCTGGCGTCTGGGCACCTTGGTGGGCGTTCACGTGCTCTTCATCGCGCACTTCGTTCACTGGAAGCTGAAGGGCCGAACCCTCGCACCGCTTGAGTTCAACGAGGTGATGTACACGATCCATCAAGGCATCGTCACGGCCGGCTTCGTACTGATGGCGCTGGTCATGGTGGCCACCCTGGTGTTCGGCCGCTTCTTCTGCTCCTGGGGTTGCCACATCCTGGCCTTGCAGGACGCGGCGGGTTGGATCATGGACAAGCTGCGCATCCGCCGTCAGCCCATCCGCTCGCGCACGCTGATCTGGATCCCGCTCGCCGTGATGTTCTACCTCTTCATCTGGCCGCAGATCCTGCAAGCGTGGCACGGCGTGGAGGCGGCGCCCATCCACATGGTCGAAGCGGGCGGCTCGCGCTGGTCGTCCTTCACCACCGATGACATGTGGCGCAACCTGCCACCACCGGGCGTGGCCATCCTGACCTTCTTCGTTTGCGGTTTCCTGATCGTGTACCTCCTGGGCAGCCGCGGGTTCTGCTTCCAGGCCTGTCCGTACGGCGCGCTCTTCGGCATCGCCGATCAGCTGGCTCCGGGCCGCATCGTGCTGGCGAAGGATTGCAGCCAATGCGGTCTTTGCACCAAGGCGTGCACCTCCGATATCATGGTGCATCGCGAGCTCGCCATGCACGGCATGGTCACCAATCCGCGCTGCCTGAAGGACCTCGACTGCGTGGCGGCATGCCCGGAGAACGCCGTGCGGTTCGGCTTCCGCAAGCCACCGCTCTTTCGCAAGGGCCATCCCATGGGCGCCTATTCAGGCCGCTTCAGCACCACACTGCAGGAGGACCTGTTCATGGCCGGCGCGTTCCTGCTGATCATGCCCGTGGTGCGCGGGCTGTACGACGTGGTGCCCTTCCTGCTGGCGGTGGCCCTCTCGCTCTGCTGCGCCTTTGTGCTGATGATGATGGGCAGGCTGCTCCGCAAGGGCGCGGTCCAACTGCGCGGTATCACCTTGAAGATGGACGGCCGGTTGCGCCCCGCCGGGATCACGGTCGGAGCCATCGGCGTGGTGCTCGTGCTCTTCCTTGCGCACAGCGGGATCGTGCAATACCACACCATCGTCGGAAGGGACCGATTCAGCCGGATCGCACAGGGGAACGCTGATCCCGTCGCGATCGATCGCGCGATCGCGCATTACGAAAGCGCCCTGGCGATCGGACTGTTGCGGCCGGTGGACCGTCGCATGGAGCTCGCATCGCTGCGCCTGCTGCGCGGCGAAAAGGCGGTGGCCGGAGCGCTGCTGAACGGCGTGCTCGACGACATGCCGGACAACGCCGAAGCGATGTTCCGCCTGGGTGGCCTCAGCCGTGACGCGGGTGATGGCGCGGGCGCCATGCGATCGTGGCGGCGCGCGCTGGATGAGGGCCGCGACCGCTCGGGCAGCGCGAGCCGTGAAGCGTTCGAAGGATCGGCGATCGCCCTGGGAAAGGAATGGAACGATCGCGGCGATCCCGCGCGGGCGCAGGAGGCCTATCTGATCGGCTTGATGCGCGCTCCGGCATCGACAACGTTGCTCATCGCGCTTGGAAGCACGGAGGCGCGAATGGGCCGCACCGATGATGCGATCGCCCATTTCGAAGAAGCCTTGCGCACGGGCGGCGCCTCGCCCGTGCTGCACAACAACCTGGGGGCGCTCTACCTGAAGCAGCGGCGGACGGCCGATGCCACCGTGCAGTTCGAGCAGCTCGCACGGCTGCGGCCCGGGGATGCGCACGTGCGCTACACGCTCGGCGTGCTGCATGCGCGTGCGGGAAAGTTGGGATCCGCGCATGCGCATCTCGCCGAAGCCGCCCGTCTAGCTCCCACCGATACACGCATCGCCCAGGCGATCGCACAACTCAGCCCCCGATGATCGTCCGAGGCCTGTTCCTCCTGGTGCTTCCGTTCACCGCCTTGCAGCAGCCTGCCACGCCGGTGCCGTGGATGGCGCCGCCCGAGGCGGATGCCTACCAGGACCCGCTGGCCGCTGATACAAAAGCCACGGTACGCGGGGAGAAGGTCTTCACGGCGCTCTGCTGGACCTGCCATGGGATCACCGGCCAGGGCGATGGACCGAACGCGACGGCGCTCAAGATGAGACCCGCCACGCTCGCTTCGCCCGCGGTACAGCACCAGTCGAACGGTGCGCTTTACTGGAAGGTGACGCACGGTCGCGGCGAGATGGCCTCCTACAAGGAAGTGCTCACGCGCGATGAGCGCTGGGCGGTCGTCCATTATCTCAGAACCCTCGCGAGCCGATGAGAACGACGTTCACGCGTGGATCCCTTGTCACCGCGGCGCTGGCATGCACCGCGGTGCATGCGCAGGAGGAGATGGAGTACGTGTCCAACACGTTCGCGAACACCACCCTGATCAACACGCAGACGATCGAGACCGTGCCGCGTAAGCGCTCCTTCGGCTTCATGATCCAACACCGCTTCGGCGCGGTGGGGCCCGATGAGCAGGCCTGGAAGCAGTTCGCCGGGCTTGATCTTCCGGCCAACATCCGCTTCTCCTTCCAGTGGGCGCCCTTCAACCATATGCACCTGGAAGTTGGCCGCTCGAAGAACGGCAAGACCTGGGACCTGGGGGCCAAGTGGCGCGTGCTGCGCCAGACCGAAGGGAATGAGCACGCGGTCTCGCTCACCGTCCTCGGTAATGTGGCGCTGATGACCGATGACTTTCCACCAGTAGGCGACAACCTCTACTTCGGTGATGGTACCACGCCGTTCGTCTACCGGTTCGAGCACCGGCTCTCCTATAATGCGCAGGCGATCATCGGGCGCCGCTTCACACGCTGGCTCGCCGTTGAGATGGCGCCGGTGCTCACTTACCGCAACCTCGTGCCGGTGAACGGATCGAACCTTACCGCGGCGGTCGCCATGGGAGCGCGCATCAGGACCACGGTGAAGGGATCGGTGATCGTGGAGTGCGCCCCGATCCTCGTGGGCCGCCAGGAAGGGGATCATCGCGAGCCGTTGGCGATCGGCTATGAGGTGGCCACCCTCGGGCACGTTTTCCAGATCGTGCTGTGCAGCAGCGCGGAGATCGTCGAGCAACGGCTCTATCCATCGCCGATGGCGCCCTATGAGGACGGCTACCTGCACCTGGGCTTCAACATCGCGCGGACCCTGCTGGTGAAACCCAAGGCACCAAAACCATGAACGGACGCGGCATCAACCGGTTGATCGGAATGACGATGGTGCTGCTGGCCGGCTGCGCCAAGGACGAAGGACCCTTGTTCGTTCCGCAGGTTCCGCCAGTGGTGCCTGGCGAACCGATCGACACCGCGTACTTCACCACCGAGGTGCAGCCGATCTTCGACCAGAAATGCTGGGTGTGCCATCCCCCCAATGCCGGTCTTGATCTGGGCGAGGGCATGGCTTATGACGACCTGGTGAACGTGACCAGCACCGGCTTCGCACCCATGCTGCGCGTTGTGCCAGGTGATCTGGAGAATTCGCTGTTGTGGCACAAGGTGTCCTTCACAGGCCAGTATGGACTGAACATGCCACCCGCTGGTGAGCCATTGTCGACGGAGGAGCTCCAGGTCATCCGCGACTGGATCGAGCAAGGGGCGCAGGAGAATTGAACGCGCTTGCAAGGAGGTGGCGACACGGTCACCGGTCTTGGATCAGCCATCAGCCCTATCCATGGCCCACGGTGCGATCACTCACGCACCACCGGCTGCCGCCCCCATCGTCCTCGTTCCGCAGGAACAGCAGTTAAACTCCCCAAGGCAAGGCGCTCATGGCGATCGTTCCCTTGCCTGCCTACTACCAGGTGCCTTGCAGAACTTACGGCCAGGCCCTCGCCATCCTCGAGGATGCGCGCTTCATCCAACTGCAACAGGACCACCTCGTGGCCCGGGGGCGTGTGGACCTGCTGCGCATGGACTTCGAGCGCCAGAAGGCCTTGAACGCGTCGA
>JADLBK010000144.1 GCA_020847755.1 Flavobacteriales bacterium
ATGATCTCCCGGAGGTTGTAGCCGCTGGAAATCTTGTTTTTGATCTCCCCGAAGATCTCGCCGATCTTGTACTCGATGGTGTTGGGCCCGGTGGCGCGCTGCTTGAAGCCTTTGAGGTACGGGAAGAGCTTCTGGTCCACGAAGTCCACGAGGTCGGGACCGGTAAGGGCTTTGTGGTGGTCGATCTTGCCATCGGCGCCTTTGGGGCAGGCCCACACGGGCCAGCGATATTCAGTACTGAGCAGGGGCGTGTAGCGTTCGCCCTTCAGCTCGGCGGCCATCTGCTTGGTGGCCTCCAGGTCGTCCAGGTACTTGAGGAAGATGATCCAACTGGTCTGCTCGGTGTAGTCGAGCTCGTTGCTGCAGCCGGCCTCTTTGCGGAGGATGTCGTCGATGTTGCGGAAGGCCTGCTCGAAGGGGGTGCCGTTGTTTTTAGCGGATGTGCCACGCTGGAGCGTGGCGGGCCCAGTGGTGGCGGAGCCATTGGCCTTGGGCCTCTTGGCCTCTTGGCCATTGGCCTGCTGGCCTTGGGCCTTGGGCGGGCGGCCCGGGCCACGTTTGGCGGTTGTCTGTTGTGCGGTCATTTCAGTGGCCGAACGGCCATTGGTCTTGTGGTCAATAGGTATGCCGGCGGCTAGGCCATCGGCCTCTGGCTTATGGGCCTTTGGGCCTGTAGGCCTATGGGCCTTTTGGCCTCCGGCCACCAACGAAATGCTCCCCCCACGGCCCCGGCCCACGGCCACTTGGCCCTTGGCCACCAAGGACTGTTTCACCTGCTCGTAGCTGGCTTCATCCCAGCCCAGCAGCTGGCGGGCCTTGCCGTTGCCCAGGCTGCTGTGTTCCTGCAAAAGGGCGATGAGCTCCTGTTCCTGCTGCGCGAGATCGGTCATGCGGGGATCAAAATAAGAAGAGGAAGTTGTCAGAACGTGTCGTAGTGTGGAAAAGTGAGGGAAGCGGCTGGGCACAGCAGGTGAACGGCCCCCCCGCCCTAACTGACCAGCACCACCACATGCTGCCCCACCAGCTGGGCCTGCACGTGGGCCTCGGGCACGGGTGGCCTGCGGTCTTCAACGCCGCCCTGTGGATAGTGGCCCCACACGTGGGGAGGCCAAGGGCGGTGGTGTGCCCCTAATTTCACGGGTACCGTTGCTCCGGATATGATCAACAAGGAGATCCATAAACCTCCCAACCATGATCGGAGAGCGTGTCCGTTTGTTCCGCGTGCTGCGGAAGTACACCCAGACCCAGGTGGGCCTGGCGTGCGGGGTAAAGCAAGGCACCATCAGCAAGGTGGAGCGGGGCCGGTATCCGCCCAGTGCCAGCCTGCTGGCGCGGCTGGCCCAGGTGCTGGATTGTGAGGTGGCGGTGCTCACCGCCCCACCGCCGCCGGACAAGCCCCTCTACACCATACAGGTGAACACGGGCCCGGACCCCGCACCACCACCGCCGCCGCCCGCTGAGCCCCTGGAAGGGGACGCTGCACCGGAGGCCCCGGATGACCCGGCCGGGCCCGATGCCCCGCCCCCCGCACCGGATGCCCCGGCGGCCCCTTAGGTACGCACCGGGTGGCCGGGGGTGTGCCCCCAAGGCCCTGCCCCATGGACCTGCCTGCCCGTGTGGGTGGGCTCACGTTCGGGTTGATGCGGGCCTGCCTGAGGGTCCAGGTGGCCCTACGTCGGGGTCCATGTCAGCCTACGGGTGGGTGCAGGTCGCCCGACATGATGGTCCATGTTGCCTTACATGGTGCTGCATGTTGCCCTACGTGAGGGTGCATGTTGCCCGACATGAAGCTGCATGTCGGCCTACATGAAGGTCCATGTCGCCCTACATGAGGGTCCATGTCGCCCTACATGGTGGTGCATGTCGCCCGACATGAGGGTCCATGTCGCCCTACATGAGGGTGCATGTTGCCCGACATGAAGGTGCATGTCGCCCGACATGAGCGTGCATGTCGCCCTGCATGCTGCGGTGGTGAGGCGGCCCCGTGCCGTGCTCCGGTGCCCTGGCCGGGGCCTGCCAGGCAGGGTGCAGGGATGGGCCGCCCCACCGGGGTGGTTACGTGGTATGAATTATTCATGCGGGAATGAACGGCGTGGAAGGCCGCTGGGCGGCGGTGTTGGGGAGGCATGGAATATTCATGCAGGAATGTGGCGGTGTGGCGGAACCGGCTGCGTTAAAGGCCCCGGATCGCCTAACAAACGTCCTCGCCGGGCAGGCCGGATCCAGAAAGCCCGGAAATCAGATGGCGAACATCAAGCTATCTCTCTCTCGGTTGATCCCGACCATGTTGCTGGCCCTGCTGCGCTATGTGCTGGCCAAGATGACCGGGAACCCCCACTTCACCACCCCCGCCGTGCCGCTGGCGGATATGGAGACGATGGGCAACGACTTGGAAACGGCCATCAACAAGGCCAAACACGGCGGGCTGGACGACCGCATCCTTCGCAACAACACGGTAAAGGCGGCGCAGAACATGCTGCGCAAACAGGCGGACTACGTGCGGTTGACCGCACAGGGCGATGAGGCCATCCTGGCCAGCTCGGGCTTCGAGCTGGTGAAGGTGCCCGAGCCCGTGGGTCTGCCGGGTACGCCCTTCATCCGCTTTGTGCGCATGACGGGCAAACAGGGCCAGGCCGAAGTGGTGTGGACCGCCCAGCATGGTGCCGATGCGTACCATGTGCGCCTCACGGACAAGGACCCCAACATCCACAACGAGTGGGAGGTGGTGGGGGTCACCACCAAGGCGCGCTTCCTGCTCACGCACCTGGAGAGCTACAAGGCCTACTGGGTGAGCGTGAGCGCGATCGGCACCGCCGGTGAGGGCCTGATGAGCGACCCCGCCATCGCCCGCGCCGCTTAAGCAACAGCGCCCCGGGGCCGCGGCAGGCCCTGTGTACGGACCTTCCTCTTCCTGTGAACGGCCCCGGTGTCCAGCCGGGGCTGTTCACGTTGGGGCCCCGGGGCCTGCTTCGCCCGTTCGTCGCCGTCCCCTGGAGGCGCGCGGTGATGAGGATGGCGTCGGATGGAAGCTGTGGGCCAGCTCCTCCACGATGGCCAGCAGGGTGTTCCCGCAGGTGGGTTGCCACGGCGTGAGGACCACACGGCCGAAAAGCGGGTTGGCGGCATCCACCACAGCGCGCTCCTTCTCGTGCGGGATGAACGCGTGACCGTACCGGTCCACGATGGCTTCACCGGTCGCTTGAGGTCGGCGGGCCGGTGATCATGCCGCCTTGGAGTGACCGGCCATGTGGGCGGGCGGGCCGGCGATGGTGACGTCCTGCACGTCGCTGTGGTCGTGGATGTTCGCGCACTGCCCGTCGTGGCAGCGCAGAGCGTGGGTCATCTCGAAGGTGGAGCGCGTGGCGTGGTCGCGCATCACCGGCGAACGCAAGTACCCGGAGCCGGAAGACCTGAAGCCCATGCCGGGGCGCAACGATGTGCGCGTGATGGATGTGCGCCACGCCGGAGAGCACGCGAGCGGTCTCCTGCCCGAAGCGGAAACATCCCGTTCGTCGGATCGCTGGAACACGCGCAACCGGTCGCCGAAAGACCGGATCATCACCGTGTGCACGAACGGTGGTGGGCCCAGCGCACAGGCCGCACAGGTGCTTCACCACCCGGGCTTCGGAAGGGCATTCCGGTCGTGCGGGGGGGGACGGTGGGGTGGCGGTGATCGCGACCGATGGAGCGGACGCCCATCGGGCATACCGCAATTGAGGTATTGCCCTGCCCAGGCAGCGCCTTCACCTTCGCGCTCCGAAGCCCACCCCTGCGGAACATGACCTCAGCCACACCAGAACGTACGCGCACCGTGGTGAAAGGAGGACGCCTGACGGGCGTGCTCGCCTTCATCATCGTGCTGCTCTTCATGCCCATCGGACACGCGCTGATGGTGCTGAACGAGCATGTGCTGGGGGCGTCCAAGCTGATGGGTGCCGGCATCATGGGCTCGCTGGGCGCACTGCTGCTGCTGCTCGGGGTGCGGATGAACGGACACGCGCTGCGCGCCACCTTGCTCGGTCTGGTCGCCGGCATCCTGGTCTGGACCGGATGGGTCGAGTTCTCCTTTGTATGGATCGCGGAGAAGCATGGCGTGGCCCCGCTGATGGACGGTGACGAAGTGGCTACTCGCCCGGAGTATCTCGTCATGGTCTCCTCCCTGGGCCTGCTGGGCTCAATGCTGCTCTTCTTCCTGTTCACCTCCACCCGGTGCAACCTCATCCTCTGGCTCCAGCGCCTGCTCCGCACCAACAAGCAAATGGGTCTGCGCCCCGCGGCCGTGGTGCATCGCCCGCTGGCGGTCGTCACCTTCATCGAGACGGTGATGATCATCTGGACCTTCTACCTGCTGTTGCTGCTGGCCTACAACCCGGCCCTGGCCGGTGACCGCCATCCCTTCACCTGGTCGGTGGCCTTCGGCTCCCTGATCTGGTCGGCCTGGCTGATCGCCCGACTGTTGCGCATCCACGCCTTCGATCACGCCGTGCGCTATGCCGTACCCACAGTGGTCATCTTCTGGAACTTCGTGGAGGTGGCCGGTCGCTGGGGCCTGTTCAAGGAGATCTGGGTGCATCCGCTCGAACACTGGGCGGAGAACAGCCTGATCCTGCTGGCCTTGCTGCTCTTCATGGGCCGGTACCTGCTGGACCATTCGCGCAGAAGGCGAAGCCGGAGCACCGGCTCGGAGGCGGCCATCCTCGAAGTGTGAACGACCATTCCCTCATCCTTCGACCGTGTCGGCGATCCGCAGCGCCCCGTTGACCCAACGGACGCTGCGCTCGATCGAAGGCGCGCCCGGCTGAAGGAGCGGACCTCTCCTGGCATCCCCGCCGCCAGATCCGGCCTTGGTCCGCTGCGACCGGACCAGGGCCATCGCCGAACGCCCCGATTCACCGCACCCACTCCGCCCAACTCGTCGCCGTCTCCTGAAGGCGCGCCGCGATGAGGGTGGCGTCGGACGGAAGCTGCGGAGCCAGTTCCTCCACGATGGCCAGCAGGATGTTCTCGCAGGTGGGCTGCCACGGCGTGTGGATCACACGGCCGAAGAGCGGGTTGGCGGCATCCACCGTGCCGCGTTCCTGCTCGTGCAGGAAGAGCGCATGATCGTACCGGTCCACGATGGGCTTCACCAGGCGCTTCAGGTCGGCGAAGTCGATCACCATGCCGTCCTTCGGATGGCCGGGCGCAACGGCAGGCGTGCCGCTGATGGTGATGTCCAGCACATAGCTATGGCCGTGGATGTTGGCGCACTGGCCATCGTGGCAGCGCAGGGCGTGGGCCATCTCGAAGGTGAAGCGCTTGGTGACGCGGACGGTGCGGGCGAGGGGCATGGGGACGTGTTGCCAAGTTGGCGTCGCGAAGGTCGGCACCCGGCGCGAACCGCTTTTCTTCGCGGTCGCATGCGCCACGCGCTCCTTGTCCTCGCCCTGTGCTTCGGACTGCCCGCCTTGGCCCAGCGCGTCACCAGTCCCAACGCCAACCTGTGGCTGTCGCATTGGGGCGACCAGCGGTTGACCGCGCGGTGGAGCGTGCACACCGAGGGCCATCTGCGCCGGGCGGGGCTGGGCGAGCATGCGCAACAGCTGCTGCTGCGTCCGGCCGTCAACTTCCACCTGAACGATCCGGTGCTGCTCACCCTGGGCTACAGCTACTACGAGAACTACGCCTACGGCGCCCACCCCATCCGCTTCGCGAACCACGAGCATCATCTCTACCAGCAGGTGCAGCTCACGCAACCCGTCGGCCGGGTGGGCCTGCAGCACCGCTTCCGCATGGAGGAGCGCTTCATCGCCCGCATGGTGCCCTCCGCGGACGACCCCGATACCGGGGTGCTGGACCGCTATGTGTACCAGAGCCGCTTCCGCTACCGCGTGTGGGTGACCGTACCGCTGAACCGCCCCACCGTGAAGCCGGGCACCTTCACCGCGGACCTGTACGACGAGGTGTTCCTGAGCTTCGGCGACAGCGAGCGGCTCGACCTCATCCAACAGAACCGGATCTCCCTGCTGCTGGGCTACCAGGTGAACAAGCCGGTGCGCGTGCTGCTCGGCTATCTGTACCAGACGATCCAGCGACCGGGCGCTGCGGCGGGCGCCGACCTCATCGAGCTCAACAGCACCGTGCACCTCGCCGTGGTGTGCAACCTGGACCTGCGGCGGGCGAAGGCGGAGGACCGCTGAGCCTACTCCTCCTCCCCGCCGTTCTTCAGCACGGAGAGCAGGGTGTATGCGCCCTTCACCACCACCGGTGCCTGATGAAGCACGGCCGCGGGTCCGGCAAGCTCGATGAAGCCGTATTCCTGGGCTCCGGTGGTCACGGGTACCAGGGTGAAGCTGCCGTCGGCGTTCGCGACGAAAATGGCCTGGCCTTCACCGGTGCGCACCACCGCCTCCTCGGGCACGCACCACACGCTGTCCGTGCGGCTTTCCAACGTGGCGCTCATGGCCATGCCCGGCACCAGGTCGCGCGGGGCTTTGGTGA